>NZ_CEEDMT010000001.1:0-167884 GCF_979256015.1 Frigoribacterium sp. AC759
GACCACCGCGACTCGATCCTCACACCCGACGAGCAGGCCGCCGGCGACCGCATGTTCGTCTGCGTCTCGCGCGCCGCTACAGGTCGAGCACGAGGCGGGCGCAGGCGGCGCGTCACTGCGTGCGGTGCGGGCGGCTCCGCCTCCGGCGCCTCAGCGGGCGAGGCGCGTCGCCAGCGCGGCGACGAGGTCGCGCTCGTCGGCGGCGACGAGCCGCCCGCCCTCGACCACGCGCCTCCCCGCCACGTAGACGTCGCGCGGTCGGCGCCCCGGCGCCGCCCAGAGCAGCCCGGCGACGGGGTCGGCGACCCCCGCGTCGGCAACCCCGGTGACGTCCCACAGGCAGAGGTCGGCCGCGGCGCCCGGTCGCAGATGCCCCAGCTCGGGTCGTCCGAGCCCGGCCGCCGAGCCCGCCGTCGCCAGGCCCAGCATCATGCGCGCTGCGATCGGAGGCCCCACGAGCGGTGCGACCTGCATCGCGAGCCGCGCGTCGGCGAGCAGATGCCCGGCGTCGTTGCTGCCGCCCCCGCTCGTGCCGAGGCCGACGGGCACTCCGGCGGCCAGCAGGGCGGCGACCGGGGCGATGCCCCAGCCCATCGGCAGGTCGCACCCCGGGGCGTGCGTCGCGCTGACGCCCGCGGCGGCCAGACGGGCGATCTCGCCCGGCTCGACGGCGCAGAGGTGGGCGATCGTGACGTCGTCCGCGAGCCAGCCCCATTCGTCGAGCAGGTCGAGCGGGCGTCGTCCGTAGCGCTCGAGGGCGATGACGACGTCGACCTGCTCGTTCGCCTGGGTGCGCCTCCTGAGCCCGTGGCGGGCGGCGACCTCGCCCAGCAGCTCGAACGTCTCGCGGCCGTCGCTGTGCACGCCGGCCGGTCCGACGGCGACCTGGAGCATGCCGTCGTCCGAGACGCCACCGGTCGGGATGCTTCCGGAGGCGCGGGTCAGCAGGCCGCGCACGATCGCCTCCGCCGAGCCGGCCGCCGTCTGCGGATCGTCGCGCGCCGAGCCGCGCACGAACACGAGTCGCCCCCCGAGCGCTCGCGCGGCCTCGGCGACGGCCCGGGCGACGGCCACCGTGTCGGCGGCCGAGACCGCCGGCACCGGCCAGTTCAGGTGGTGGTCGGCCACGGTCGTCACCCCGCTGAGCAGGCCCTCGGCGACGCCGACGGCCGTGGTCGCGGCGACGAGCGACGGATCGATGCCGGCGGCGCCGTAGGCCCCGGCCATCGCGGGCAGCCAGTCGGCCATCGGGACGCCGCGGGTGCCCGGCAGGGTGCGGAATCCGCTCTGCAGCAGATGGTGATGCGCGTTGACGAGGCCGGGAGTGACGACGCAGCCGCTCGCGTCGAGGGTCTCGGTGACCTCGCCCGACGAGCCGTCGACGATCACCCCACCCTCGACGAAGAGGCTGCCGGTGGTCTCGGTCTGGTCGTCGACGACGATGCGGGTGGCGCCGGTGATCTCGAGCATGGGGCGTGTCTAGCAGCGACGTGTGTCGGGGACGTTACCCGCGCCTCCTCGGCCCGACCCGCCGGCTGCCGCGTGACGGAGCCCGCGGACGGGTGTCTCCGCCGGTGTCCCAGCATGCCCTCGGAACCGAGGCTTAGAATCACGCTTATGTCTGACAGTGCCCCCGACCGCATCCTCATGTTCGGCGCCGAATGGTGCCGCGACTGCCGTCGCTCGAAGGCGCTGCTCGACTCGCGCGGGGTCGAGTACGACTACGTCGACCTCGAGGCCGTCGCCGACGGCGCCGATCGCGCCTACGCCGTGAGCGGTCGCACGAACATCCCCGTCGTCGTGTTCCCCGACGGCACGCACCTCGTCGAGCCGACCGACCCGGAGCTCGCGGCCAAGCTCTGACCGGTCCTCCCCAGGCCGCGCGGCCTGCGCGTCGTCCCCATCTCCCTCTCCCGGCGGTGGCGTCGCCGGTGTGCTGTCGGCCAGGCTGATCGCATGAGCACCGACCTGTCGCCCAAGCCGCCGCCCGTCGCGTACAGCGGGCCGGTGGCCGCGTCCGAACGCTTCGTCGCACCCGATCTGCTGAGGGGCGTCGCGCTGCTCGGCATCGCGCTCGCGAACTCGGTCTACTACATCGTCGGCCGCACGATGGGTCCGCTGGCCCGACCCGTCGACGGCTCGACGGGCGACCACGTGGCCGACGTGCTGGTCGGCACCTTCGTCGACAACCGGGCCTTCCCGCTGTTCACCCTGCTCTTCGCGTACGGCTTCACCGTGCTGATCCGCCGACAGGCCGAGCGGGGCGTCGATCGGGGCCGAGCGCGGTCGCTGCTGCTGCGGCGCAGCCTCTGGCTGATCGTGTTCGGCGCGCTGCACATCGTGCTGCTCTTCGAGGGCGACATCCTGCTCAGCTACGGCGCCCTCGGGCTGGTGCTCGCGGCGATGTTCGCCGCGAGCGACAAGGTCTTCCGGGTCGTGGGCTGGTCGACTCTCGTCGTCTTCGTCGTCATGGCCGGGGTCGACGGCCTCGGCGGCGGTGCGGGCGACACCTCCTGGCTCCCCTTCGACCAGCGCACCGTGCTCGGCGACCTCCTCTGGCGGGTGATCGCCCTCGCGGGGCTCGTCTTCACCGCGCCGTTCACCGTCGCGATGCTGCTGCCGCTCGCCGCGATCGGCACCCTGCTCGGCCGCCGCCGCGTGCTCGAGCAGCCCGAGCGGCACGTCGTGCTGCTGCGCCGACTGACGCTCGTCGGGTTCCCGATCAGCATCCTGGGCGCCCTGCCGCTCGTGCTCGCCGCCATCGGCGTCTGGCAGCCCGGCGAGGGGCTGCTCTACCTGCTCGGCATGCTGCACGGCACGACGGGCATCGCAGGCGCTCTGGCGTTCTTCGGGCTCGTCGGCTGGTGGGCGGCGCGGCGTGCCGAGCGCGCCTCCTCGGGTACCGGGGCGGCGGGGCGCGCAGCCGGGCCCGCCGCGGGGTCCGTCGTGGGGCCTGGAGCGCAGCCGGGCTTCGTGCTGTCGGCCCTCGTCGCGGTGGGCCGTCGATCGCTCACCTGCTATCTGCTGCAGTCGGTGCTCTTCGTCGTGCTGCTGAAGCCGTGGGCGCTGGGGCTCGGTGTCGAAGCGGGGACGCTGCGCGTGGCGCTCGTCGCCGTCGGCGTGTGGCTGGCCACCGTGGTCGTCGCCGTGGTGCTCGAGCGCACGTCGACGCCGGGGCCGGCCGAGCGGCTGCTCCGTCGGCTGAGCTACGGTCGCTGACCGCGACGCACCCGGTGCCGCACCGGGTGCCGGGTGCCCGACGTCCGGGCCCGACCGCGGCGCACCGGGCGCCGCACCGGGTGCCGGGCATCCGACGTCCGGGCCCGACCGCGACGCACCCGGCGCCGCACCGGGCCATGCTGGGACCGTGACCGACTCCTCTCCCTCTGCCGCGCCTCCTGCGCCTCCTGCGCCTCCGGTCGACGCGGACCCCCGCGCGCATCACTACGGCGTCTTCTACTCGCTGGCGGAGGGCCCGGCCGACGACGTCGCGATCGTGGTCGGCAACTGCCAGGCCGAGAGCCTGCGGCAGATGCTCGAGGGGCCGGGCCTCGCGACGATCCGCATCCCGGCGGTGCACGAGCTCACGGCGAGCGACCTGCCGTATCTGCGGTACTGGCTGTCGCGGGCGGCGGTGCTCGTGTCGCAGCCGGTGCGCACCGACTACCACGGCATGCCCCTCGGCACGGCTCAGCTGGCCGCGCTGCTGCCCGCCGGAGGGCGCGTGCTGCGCGTGCCGGTGATCCGCGTCGCCGGGCTTTACCCGACCCACGCGATCGTCCGACCGCCGAGCGACACGTCGCTGGTGCCGCCCGTCGTCGAGTACCACGACCTGCGGGTGCTGGTCGAAGCGGCGATCCGACGCGAAGGAGGCGCGGTGCCGGCAGCCGGAGTCGCCGCCCGCCTCGACACGAGAACCGTCCACACCATCGCCGACGAGTCGCTCGACCAGCTGCGCCGCCGCGAGGCCGCGAACGAGACCGTGGTGCTGTCCGACCTGTTCGAGCGCCCCTCGTTCGATCAGATGCGCACGCTGAACCACCCCGGCAACCCGGTCTGGAGTGCGGCTGCGACGCGGGTGCGCGCCGCACTCGGTCTGCCCGAGCACGTCGTCGATCCGGGTCGGCCGCTGCTCGATCGCGTGCACGCGCCGCGGGAGGCGGCCGTGATCGAGGCGTTCGGCCTCGATGCGTCGCCGACCGACCACTGGGTCGTCGACGGCGCGTCCGTCTCGACCGACGAGGTCCGCGCCGCCCATCTCGCCTGGTACGCGGAGCATCCCGACGCCGTCGATGCGGGTCTCGCACGGCACGCCGGCGCGCTCGCGACCCTCGGCCTGCGCTGAGGCGGCCGTTGGGCGGCGGTCCGCCGGGCGCCGGGCGGACGTCGGTCGGGCGCCGGTCGGGCGCCGCCTGGCCGCCCGCCGCCTGGTCGGCCGCCGCCTGGCCGGCCGTGGCCCGGCCGTCGGTCGGCCGCCGCCCGGCCGCCGCCCGGCCGCCGCCCGGCCGCCGGTCCGAAGAACCTCGTTCGCGAAGATGAACCGCGATATAACGCGGTTCATCTTCGCGAACGAGGTTCATGGGACGACGACGACGACGCCTGCGACGACGACGCCTGCGACGACGACGCCTGCGACGACGACGCCTGCGACGACGACGACGGCGCCAGCGTCCGAGGCGCGACTACCGGCGCCGGCGACGCTCCGCGACGATCGTGCCGACCGCCTCCTCGATGTGCGGATGCTCGAAGACGTACCCGCCGTCGACCAGCCGCCGCGGCTCGATCCAGCGGCTCTTGAGCACGAGCTCGCTCTCGGTGCGGAACACCGCCATGCCGATCTCGAGCATCCAGCGGAAGGCGGGCAGCCCGATCGGCATGCCGACGGCGCGGCGGACGACGTCCATCATGGTGCGGTTGTCGACCGGGTTCGGCGACGCGATGTTGACGACGCCCTCGATCTCGTCGTGGTCGCGCAGCCAGCGGAGCGACCCGATCATGTCGTCGATGTGGATCCAGCTGAACTTCTGCCGGCCGCCGGGCGTCGCGCGCCGGTGGTACGTGCCGGCCCAGAGCCGTGAGCGGGTCGCCGGCCAGCGCCCGTCGAGCTGGGGGCCGCCGAGCCCCGCTCGGGCGAGGTTGACGAGAGGGGTCAGGGCGCCGCCGTCGCCGAGGACGATCGAGATGCGCAGTGCCACGCGGCGGGTGTTCGGCAGGTCGGGGGCGAACAGGGCGTCCTCCCACGCGGTCGCGACGTCGACCGAGAAGCCGGAGCCGATCTCGCCCTCGGCTTCGGACATGGGGCGGTCGTCGGCGTGGCGGTAGATCGTCGAGGTCGACGAGTTGAGCCAGAGCCGAGGAGGCGCGGCGCAGGCGGCGATCGCTTCGCCCAGTTCGCGGGTGGTCGCGACCCGGGAGCGCAGGATCTCCGCGCGGTTCGCCGGCGAGTAGCGGCAGTTGACGCTCTTGCCGGCGAGGTTGACCAGCAGGTCGGCGCCGTCGAGCAGTTCGGTGATCGCGGCGGTGTCGCCCCACCGGGCGTCCGGCCCGCGGCGGCCGATGAGGCTGACGCGGGCGCCCTCGGCCCGGAAGGCGTCGGCCAGGTGCTTTCCGATGAACCCGGAGGCGCCGGCGAGGACGACGTGCTGGGTCACGCGACGCCTAGTCGGCCCGGGTCGGCTCGGCCGACTCGGTTCGGTCGTCGACGATGGCGTCGGCGGCGAGGAGGCGCATCGAGTCGATGGCGTTCATCGCGGAGCCCTTCTGGCGGTACGCGTCGGACGTTGCGACGACCTCACCGGTCGCCGTGGTCAGAGCGAACCGGAACTGACCCTCCGCGTCACGGGTGACGATGAATCTTCCAGCCATGGTGGCCCCCAAATCGGAACGTGCGACGCGCTGTCGGTGAAGGACACACTACGACCACGACGCCGGACGAGACCAGATGACATCGGCGGGCTTGACGTATGACATTTCAGATCGCATACTGGGTGCGCCGCGACACGGCCGCCCGCTCTCGATCCCCCCGTCGAGACCCGGTGGCCGTGTCGTCGGTCTCCGCCCGGCGATCAGTCGACGAGCACGACGGCCATCGCCGTCTTCAGTGCCTCCCGGTCGCGGCGGAGTCGTGCGACCTCGGCCTCGAGTGCGGCGATGCGCCCGGCGGGGGTGTCGTCGAACGCGGCGTCGCCCGAGCCCGACCCGGCCGGCCCGTCGCCCGCCTGCGCCCCGCCCGCCTGCGTCTGGTCGGCCGGTGCTGCGCCGGCCGGCGCCCCGCCCGCTCGCACTCCGCCCGTCTCGGCGTCGTCTCCGGCCGCTCTCGCGTCGGCACCCGCCGTCGCGGGGGCGTTGGCTCGCTCGTGCGCCCGGATCCAGCCGCGCAGCGACTGCTCGCCGATGCCGAACTGCGCGGCGGTCTCGCGGATCACCGCGCGGTTGCCGGGCTCTGCCAGGCGCCGTTCCAGGACATGGGCGAGCGACTGCTCGCGAATGGCCGTGCTGTACTTCTTCTCGAAGGGCAAGGTGGTCTCCCGTGGTTCGCTCCGGGTCGACTGGCTCATTCACAATCGACTGTGATGACCATAACCCAACCACGCGCAGTGACATGACAGGCACCGTCATGTCACATAGAACGTAGAGAAACGATGGTGCAGGTCGGCGGTAACCGCCGGTCCTCCCGAAGATCCCGGCATCGACGCCTTAAGGTATGAGGTGTGTGGCGCGCCGACAGACAGCATGACAACGACGACGACGGAACGAGTTCCGTGGGCGTCCCGACGAGCGCGCCCGGTGGCGCAGGCTCACCGCACACCGTGAGCTTCGGTGATCCGGGTCTGACGGTCGGCAACGCGGCCGAACCCGTCTGGGCGGTCTGGCGTCAGCAGCTGGGCGAGGTCGGCGGCCGGTCGACCCTGCTGCACTTCGGCGACGAGCAGCGTGCACGCATCGAGCTGAGCACGACCCACCCCGGCGGTCTCGCGCAGTTCATCACCGGCAAGACCACTCTGCTGTCGAGCCTGATCCGCGACGATCTGGCTCTCCGCACCGCACGCCTCGCCGCCGGCGAGATCGCCGCGAAGGGTCTCGAGCTCGCGACGGTCCGCGGCATCGACGCCGTGCATCTGGCCATCGGCGTCGCCGCCTGGTCGCACGCCGGCCACGACTACCGGGCACCCGTGCTGCTCCGCCCGCTCGCCATCCGCCGGCACGGGCGCGACTTCGAGGTCAAGCTGCTCGGCAAGCCGTTCCTGAACCCGGCACTGGTCGACGCCCTGCACGAGCAGTTCGACATCGCGCTCGACGCCGAGTCGTTCGTCGCCCTCGCGAGCCGCGAGGGCTCGTTCACGCCGAACCCCGTCATCGACCGGCTGCGCGGTCTGACGGCGCACCTCGAGTGGTTCACCGTGCAGCCCCGTCTCATCGTCTCGACCTTCGCCGAGGTCGGCACCGAGATGGCGCTCGACACCCGTGAGCTCGGCCACCCCGTGCTCGACGCGCTCACCGGCAACGCGATGGCGCTCCGCCAGGTCGCCGAGGGCCACCGGTCGGCGTCGGCGACCCCGCAGGACGAGCGCAGCCCCGAGACGGACACCCTGCTGCTCGACGCCGACCCCGAACAGGAGAACGTGGTCGCCCAGATCGCGGCCGGCAACTCCGTCGTCGTGAAGACGCTGCCCGGCACGGGCGGCACGCAGACCATCGTCAACGCCCTGGGTCGGCTGGTGTCGCAGAACAAGCGGGTGCTGGTCGTCAGCGCCCGACGCGCGACCCTGAACGGCATCGGCGACCGCCTCACCGAGGTGGGCCTGCCCGGGGTCGCCGTGGCTCCCAAGACCCTGCGCCGCGACGTCGTGCGCGCCATCGGTCGCAACGAGAAGGCCGCCCGGCCGCAGATGGGCGAGGTGGACGACGCGCTGGTGCGCCTCCGCAAGGTGCTCGTCGACTACCGCGGCGCCCTCAGCAAGCGCGATCCCCGCCTCGAGGTCTCCGTGCTCGACTGCCTCACCGAGCTCTCGCGCCTCGCGCTCCTCCCCGCGCCGCCCGCCACGACCGCCCGACTCAGCAGGCGCAGCATCGAGGCCATGGTCGACGGCCGCTCGCGGGTCGCCGAGACGATGGTCAACGCCGCCAACCTCGGCGAGTTCCGCTACGGCCCGGGCGACTCGCCCTGGTACGGCTCGCAGTTCTCCGAGTCGTTCGGCGCGGGCGACGCCCATCAGCTGGCCAAGAACCTGAACCACAGAGACCTGCCGCGCCTCCTCGAGCGTGCCGGCGACGTCATCGGCAGCACCCGCATGCGACCGTTCGAGTCGATCGCCGAGTTGGGTGTCTACCTGCGCCTCCTGACCGACATCCGCGACACCCTCGACAAGTTCCTGCCCGTGGTGTTCGACCGGTCCGTCGCCGAGCTCGTCGCGGCGACCGCGCCGAAGCGCGAGGCGCCCGACATGTCGAGCGCGAACCGCCGCCGTCTGAAGAAGCTCGCGCGCGAGTACGTCCGCCCGGGCGTCCACATCGCCGACCTGCACGGCGCCCTGCAGCGCATCCAGCAGCAGCGCTACGAATGGCAGCGCTACGTCGCCGCGGGCATCCCGCCCGAGGTGCCGACCGGCATCGCCGACACCCACGTGCTGCACCAGCAGGTCTCTCAAGACCTGGACCGTCTCGATCGTCCGCTCGGGCTCACCGGCGACGAACGGCTCACCGAGATCGGCGTCGTCGAGCTGCAGCAGCGCCTCGAGGCCCTCGCCGCCGAGAGCGACGTGCTGCAGAACCTTCAGGAGCGCACCGAGCTGATGACGACGCTCCGCGACCTCGAGCTGACCCCGCTGCTCACCGATCTCGCGAACCGGCACGTGCCCGAGCAGCAGGTCGCCGCCGAGCTCGAGCTCGCCTGGTGGCGTTCGGCGCTCGAGTCGCTGCTCGAGGCGGACCGGGCGCTGCTCGGTGCCAACACGGCGATGCTCGACCGGCTCGAGGCCGACTTCCGGCTCGTCGACGAGGCGCACGCCGCCGGCAGCGCGCAGCTCCTCGGCTGGCTGCTGGCCGAGAACTGGACGATCGGTCTCGTCGACTGGCCCGACGAGGCGGCCGCGCTCAAGCGCCTCCTGCGTCAGGAGCACGTGACCGCGCGCCTCCTGCACGACGCCGCCCCGCATCTGTCGCGATCGATCGCACCGGTCTGGCTGGCCTCGCCGTACGAGGTGCACACCATCGCCGACACCGTCCCGTTCGACACCGTGATCCTCGTCGACGCGGGGGCGACCACGATCGCCGAGAACGTCGGCGCCATCCGTCGCGGCAAGCAGACGGTCGCGTTCGGCGACCCCGTCACGCAGACGCCGTCCGAGTTCGACATCGCCGTCACGCCGGGCAAGCGCCCGCCGTCGCACGACGACGCCACCCTCGAGGCCCTCCACTCCGACAGCGCGCTCGCCCGCCTGTCGGCGCTGCTGCCCACGCTGTCGCTGACCCGCAGCTACCGCGCCGGTGGCGAAGACCTCGCCGAGCTGGTCAACCGCCGCTTCTACGGCGGGCGGATCGAGTCGCTGCCCTGGGCGGGGAGCTTCCTCGGGCACGGCAGCATCGCGCTCGACTACGTCTCGGGTGGCACGGCCGTGCCCGACCCCGAGTCCGGAGCCGTCGAGAGCGTCGACGCCGAGGTCGACCGCGTCGTGTCGCTCGTCGTCGAGCACGCCCGCACCCGCCCCCGCGAGTCGCTGATGGTGATCACCGCCAGCGCCAAGCACGCCGTGCGGGTGCAGCAGGCCGTGCTCACCGCGGTCTCGGGTCATAAAGACCTGACCGAGTTCGTCGTCGGCGACCGCGCCGAGCCGTTCATGGTCGCGACCCTCGAGCAGAGCGTCGCGCAGAGCCGTGACCACGTGATCTTCTCGATCGGCTACGGACGCACCCCTCACGGCCGCGTGCTGAGCGACTTCGGTCCGCTCGGGCAGCCCGGCGGCGAGCGTCTGCTCGCGGTCGCGATGACCCGTGCACGCCGCTCGATGGTGATCGTGACGTGCTTCCAGCCGCGCGACATCGACGGCGGGCGCATGGGCCACGGAACCGTCGCGCTCTCGGAGATCCTCACCGAGGTGCAGGTGCGCACGACGGCGGAGCACGTCCCCGACGACAGCGACCCGATGCTGGTCGATCTGGCCCGCAGGCTCGAGGCGAAGGGCATCCCCGTCGCGCTGGGTCACCGGGGCAAGCTCGGGCTCGTGGCGGCGCACGACGGGGTCTGCGTCACCATCGAGACCGACACGACCCTCTCGCGCACGAGTCTCCGCGAGTCGCTGCGGGCGCGCCCCGAGACGCTGCGCCGCCTCGGCTGGCACTACGTGCGGGTGCACGCGTTCCAGCTCTTCACCGACCCCGACGCGGTGGCGTCGCGCGTGGCCGAGGTGCTCGGCATCGAGGGTTCGCGCACGACCGAGATCCCGAGCGTGCCGGCCAGTCAGCACGTCAACCGAGGGTGACCCGAGGAGGCGCGGCGCCCGACGACGACACACCTCCGGTCGTCGAGGCGGTCGCCCCGACCCCGCTCGTGGTGCGACGTCGCGGAGGGCGTCGGGTCTCGACCGACCCGGTTCCCGGCAGCGATCCGACTCCGGCACCCGAGCCTCCTCGGCATGCGTCGGCCGAGAACGACGCGCAGCTGCGCGCCGACGTGCCGCCCCACTGGGGCTGAGCCTGCGGCGCTGCCTCACCGCTGCGCTGCCGCGCCGCTGAACGAGGTGCCCCAAACCGTGCCTGAACCGCGGCGGAGGGGCCCCTTCCGGTCACATTGTTCGGCGCGCTTGCTCTGCGCTGCCGCGCCGCCCAACGAAGTGCCTCAAACCGGGCCTCTCGCGTGGCGGAGGTGCCCCTTCGGGTCACTTAGTTCAGCTGACTGGCCCCGCTTTGCGGCTGCGCTGCGCGCCGCCGCCGCGCCGCCGAACGAAGTGCCTGAAACCGAGGCTTGAGCGCGGCGGAGGGGCCCTTTCGGGTCACATCGTTTGGCGCGGCTGAGCTCCGCTTCCGCGCCGCCCATCGAAGTGCCTCAAACCGGGCCTTGGGCGTGGCGGAGGGGTCCCTTCGGGTCACGTCGTTCGGCGCGCTTGCTCTGCGCTGCCGCGCCGCCCAACGAAGTGCCTCAAACCGGGCCTAGGGCGTGGCGGAGAGGCCGTTCCGGGTCACTCCGTTCAGCGCAGAACGACCACGGCCCGCCACATGATCGTGGCGGGCCGTGGTCGGCGACATGCGCTACAGCTCAGCGGCTCCCGAGCGGGCCGTTCGTGCCCGAGCGGTCGACACCCTCCGCAGGAGGCGCGGCGTGCGACCCCGAACCGGCGACGGCTGCGGCGTTCTGCGCCCGCAGCAGATCGCGGATCTCGCTGAGCAGCTCGACGTCGGTGGGCGGCACGTCGGCGGGGGTCTCTTCGGCGGCCTGCCGGGCGAAGGTGCGCTTCAGGAGGTGGTTCACCGGCAGCACGAGGCAGAAGTAGACGACGGCCGCGATGATCACGAACTGGATCGCCGAGCCGAGGACGGCACCGAACAGCAGCCGCGCCTCCTCGCCGCCGACCGTCGGGATCGTGAGAATCAGGCTGTCGTCCAGCGACTGCGCGTTGAACGCCGCACCGATCAACGGGTTGAAGATGTTGGTCACCAGCGACGTGACGATGGCGGTGAACGCGGCGCCGATGACCACGGCGACGGCCAGGTCGATCACGTTGCCGCGCAGGATGAACTCTTTGAAACCCTTCACGGGCGTGCTCCTTCGGATCGGTGGGTCGGGGTACGTGCTCTCAGGGAGCACTCAACCACGCCGACCGTGCCGACGACCGATCAGGACGAGGACTTGCCGCCGCTGCTGCTCGACGAACCCGAGCCGCCGCCCGACGAACCCGAGCCGCTGCCGCCGGAGGACGACGTCGAGGACGTCGCCGCGCCTCCTGAGCTCTTCTTGTCGGACGATCCGCCGCTCGACCCAGAGCCCGAGCCGGACCCCGAGCTCGACCCCGAGCCCGACCCCTTGTCGCTCGACCCCGAACCCGACCCCTTCGACCCCCGTGAGTCGGTGCGGTAGAAGCCCGAGCCGTTGAAGGTGACGCCGACGGGGCTGAACACCTTGCGGAGCCGGCCCTCGCAGACGGGGCAGACCGTCAGCGTGTCGTCGGTGAACGACTGGACGATGTCGAAGGCGTTGTCGCACTCGGTGCAGCGGTAGGAATACGTGGGCACTGTGGTCCTCGAGAGGGGGAGCGGGCCGGGTCAGAACTCGTGGACACCGGAGGGTGTCACGACCCCGTCGACGGGCTGGTCGTGGCGTTCGCGCGGCACGCTGTCGACGTACTCGGGATCGAACACCACAGCATAGACCGGCGGGCGTTTCTCCATCGAGCCGAGGGTCTTGTCGAAGTAGCCACGACCCCAGCCCATCCGCATGCCGCCGTGGTCGATGAGCGCCGCGGGCACGACGATCAGGTCGACGTCGTTGATGGCCATCGGGCTGAGCACCTCGCCGACCGGTTCGGGCAGGTCGAAGAGGCCGCGCCTCTCGCTCTCGCCGTCGCCCACCGCCCAGTCGAGCAGGCCGTCTTCGCGCGAGATCGGGAACAGCACGCGGATGCCGTTGGCGTAGGCCCAGTTGACGAAGGGGCGGGTGTCGGGCTCGTCGGTCGTCGACAGGTAGGCCGAGATCGAGCGGACCTCGAGTCGCGTGGCGAGGTCGATCAGCCGCCGGGTGATGCCCTCGCTCGCCTCGGCGCGGTCGAGCTCGCTGCGGTTGCGTCGCCGCTGGCGCAGCTCGGCTCGTAGGGCGCGTTTCTCGTTGCCGACCTCGTCCGTCATGCGCCCAATCGTAGGGGGAACGACCGACACGCCCGCAGATGGCCTCGGATCGGTACGCTGACCCGCATGGGCTTCTCTATAACCAAAGCAGTCATTCCCGCAGCGGGTCTCGGGACTCGGTTCCTCCCCGCGACCAAAGCCATGCCGAAGGAGATGCTGCCGGTCGTCGACAAGCCGGCGATCCAGTACGTCGTCGAGGAGGCCGTCACCGCGGGCCTCACCGACGTGCTGATGATCACCGGGCGTAACAAGAACGCCCTCGAGAACCACTTCGACCACGTGAGCGAGCTCGAAGAGACGCTGCGGAAGAAGGGCGACCACGACAAGCTCGCCAAGGTCAACCAGTCGACCGACCTCGCCGACATGCACTACGTGCGTCAGGGCGACCCGCTCGGTCTCGGCCACGCGGTCCTCCGCGCCAAGATGCACGTCGGTCGCGAGCCGTTCGCCGTGCTGCTCGGCGACGACATCATCGACGCCCGCGACCCGCTGCTCACCCGCATGATCGAGGTGCAGGGCGAGAAGAACGCGACCGTCGTCGCGCTGCTCGAGGTCGACCCCTCGATGACCCACCTCTACGGCATCGCCACCGTCGAGCCGGCCGACGTCGACGACGTCGTCAAGATCACCGGCCTCGTCGAGAAGCCCGCGCAGGGCGAGGCCCCCTCCAACCTCGCGATCATCGGCCGCTACGTCATCCGGCCCGAGGTCTTCGACGTGCTCGAGAAGCAGGAGCCGGGCAAGGGCGGCGAGATCCAGCTGACCGACGCGCTGATGAAGATGGCCAGCGCCGAGGAGTGGACGGGCGGCGTCTACGGCGTCGTCTTCCGCGGGCGTCGCTACGACACCGGCGACAAGCTCGACTACATCAAGGCCATCGTGCAGCTCGCCAGCGATCGCGACGATCTCGGCGCCGAGCTGCGCCCGTGGATCAAAGAGTTCGCCGCCGGGCTGGAGTAGGCGGACACGACCGTGGCGAACATCCCCACGTTGGCGGAGGGGCGGATCGGCATCCGGCCCCTCCGCCTCCGCGACACCCGTGACCTCGATGCGGCGCTGACCGAGAACCGGGCGTGGCTCCGCCAATGGGAGGCCACGAACCCGTCCGGCTTCACGAGCCACGACGTCCGCGGCAGCATCCGCTCGCTGCAGACGAACGCCCGCGCCGGTCTGGGTCTGCCGTTCGCCATCGAGCTCGACGGTCGCTTCGTCGGTCAGCTCAACGTCAGCGGCATCACCTACGGCTCGCTCGGCTCGGCCACCATCGGCTACTGGGTGACCCGGGCCGCCGCGGGGCACGACGCGACGCCGACGGCCGTGGCCCTCGCCACCGACTACTGCTTCCGTGTGCTCGGACTCCACCGGATGGAGGTCTGCATCCGGCCCGAGAACGCCCCGTCGCTGCGTGTCGTCGAGAAGCTCGGCTTCCGTTACGAGGGCCTGCGTCGGCGGTACATCCACATCAACGGCATGTGGCGCGACCACTTCTGCTTCGCGCTGGTCGCCGAGGAGGTGCCCGGGGGAGTCCTCGCGCGCTGGATGGCGGGCGAGGTGCCCGCGGGCCAGGGCAGCATCCCGGCCGAGGCCCTCGTCGAGGCGGAGCGCGCCCTCCCGATCTGAGCCGGCGATCCGACCGGCACGACGGCTCCGTGCTCCCTCTCGGGGCGGATCCGTCGCCCGATCGGGCAGACACACCTGCCGACTGCGCGTCGTGGCCCCCTCGGCACTCATACCTTTATCACCATGAACATCGAGTCCTGGGGTGGCGGCGCCGTGCTGGCGCTGGTCGCCGTGCTCTGGGTCGCGTATCTCGTGCCCACCTGGCACAAACGTCAGGAGTACCTGGCCACCGAACGCAACGCCATCCGTCTGCAGCAGACCCTCCGCATCCTCGCGCAGACCGCCGAGCTGCCCGAGGAGGTCCGCGTCGAGGCGAACGCGAAGTCCGTCGCCGACGCGCAGCGGATCCTCCGAGACGAGGAGGCGCGGCGCGAGGCCCTGCGCCGGGCGCACGAGGCCGCGAGGCAGCGTGCGATCACCCGCGAGCTGGCCGCCGCCGGTCCGAAGCTGTCCGCCGCCGACCGCGACCCCGCCCTCGCGGCACGCCGTCTGCGTCGGTCGCGACTGGTCTCGACCGCCACGCTCGTGCTCAGCGTCGTGGCCATCGCGGTCGCCGTGCTGAATCTGCAGGCGGCGTGGCTTCTCGGGGTCGCAGGTCTCGTCTTCGGGGCCGTCGCGGTCACGATGCTGTCGCAGCTCGCTGCCGTCTCGCGGGCACGATCGCGCCGTCAGGTCGTCGCCGAGCCGCGGGTGTCGCAGCCGTTCCGCGACTTCGCCGACACCGCCGACGAGGCGACGGTCACCGAGGAGGCGCGCGAGGGTCGGCAGACGGCGTCACGACAGTGGACCCCCGTCCCCGTCCCGACGCCGCTCTACCTCCGCCGCGGGCGTCAGCGCGCCGTCGCGGGCACGGGCATGTCGCCGCGCGCGGCCGCCTCGGCCCGCACCGACATCGAGCCCGATCTCCAGGCCGAGGCAGCCCGTTCGGTGCAGGCCCTCCGCGAGGCGCAGCTCGACGCGCTCCGTCAGGCGGCCCGAGCCGAGGCGGCCCTGAACGCCCCCGCGAAGCGCCCGGAGCGCGAGCGTCCGGCGGCGACGGCGGAGGCGACCGCCCCGGCGGCGCAGGCCGCCCCTGCTGCCGAGCCCGCGCCTCCTGCGGTCGACAGCCGCTTCGCCCGGATGGGCATCGTCGGCGACCTCGGCGAGCCCAGCTTCCGGCTCGACGAGGCTCTCGCGCGTCGCCGCGCCGTCTGAGCGGTCGGGGTCGAAGCGCCGCTGCGGGGGTGCTATCGTTGCAGAGCAGTTTCCGGGGCTATGGCGCAGTTGGTAGCGCGTCTCGTTCGCAATGAGAAGGTCAGGGGTTCGAATCCCCTTAGCTCCACGGAATGCACGCGGCTCCACGAGTCGCCCAGAGGCCCCCGGCGACGGGGGCCTCTCGCACGTCCGGGCGTCGTCCGCCCCGCCCCGCCGGGTGTGCAAATCGCGACCACACCGGGGTTGAACCCCGCACGACGCCACGTTATGGACGGCATCGAGAGCGGAACGGTCGGGTTCGGCCCGGTGAAGTCGCCCGACGCGGTCGGGTTCGGCCCGGAGAAGACGCCCGACGCGGTCGGGTTCGGCACCGAGGCCAGGGTGGAGCCGAGGAGGCGCGGGCCGCGACCGCCGCGGACGGCACCAGGACAGGTGCGGAAAGATGGGGGCGTGCCTCTCGTCTCGACCGATCCTGCTCTGCTCGCCCGTCTCCGCTCCGACCTGTCGTCGTCCGGGTTCACCGTCGATCGCCTCAGCGGCCCCGACGCGTGGGGGCCGACGGCCGGTGCCGCGCTGTTCCGGGGTGAGCGGGTCGCGGCCCGGCGCGCACTCCGCCGCAGCGTCGAGTCGAACGACGGCATCCGCACGGCGGCGACCCTCGCTCTGCTGTTCATCCTCGGTTATCCGCAGCCCCGGGCCGACGTCGAGCGCGCTCTGCCCACCCTCGGCGTCGACGGGGCCGAGACCCTCGGGCTGATCGAGCTCGACACCGCGTCGGCACCGACCACCGCGTCGGCGCCGGCCACGCAGACGACCGCCCCGACCGTCCGGGCGCGGGTCGACCTCCGCCCCTACTCGTTCGTCGACGGGGTCGGCGAGGCCGCGTGGTGGATCGCCTCCGACCTCGGCGAGCTCGCCCTCGGCGGCGCCCTGCGCGAAGACCACGTGCTCGGCGTGGGCGGCGCCTCGGCCACGCTGGCCGGGCTGATCGTTCCGCGCGACGTCGATCGCGCGCTCGACCTCGGCACCGGCTGCGGCATCCAGGCGATGCACGTCGCTCGGCACGCGCGGCACGTGGTCGCCACCGACATCTCGCGCCGTGCCCTCGACTTCGCGGCGTTCAACGCCGCGCTGAACCTGATCGACGGCATCGAGTTCCGCCTGGGCAGCCTCTTCGAGCCCGTCGCCGGCGAGACCTTCGACCACGTGGTCTCCAACCCGCCCTTCGTCATCACGCCACGTCTCGAGGGGGTGCCCGAGTACGAGTACCGGGACGGCGGTATGGAGGGCGACGACCTCGTGGCGTCCGTCGTCGCCGAGGTCGGGCAGCATCTGACCCCGGGTGGCATCGCTCAGCTGCTCGGCAACTGGGAGTCCGCCGGCGCAGGCGGCTCGCCGGCGAAGAAGGGCGCGTACTCCGTCTCCGACTGGGCGGCGCGCGGTCTCTTGCCCCTCGACGTGTGGGTGGTCGAACGCGAGCTGCAGGACCCAGCCGCCTACGCCGAGACCTGGATCCGAGACGGCGGCACCCGCCCCGGCACCGATGACTTCGAGCGGCTCTACGAGGCCTGGCTCGGCGACTTCGAGACGCGGCGCATCGAGCAGGTCGGGTTCGGCTACGTGACGCTGCGGCGACCGGTCGATGAGGCGACTGCGCCCGTGGTCCGCATCGAGCGCCTCCTCGGGGCGATGGGGGCGAACGAGGTCGGACTCGGGGCGCACCTCCTGGCGACGCTCGACTCGCTCGACACCCTGCGGGGTCTGGATGACGACGCCCTGCTGGCGACGCACCCGCGGGTCGCCGGCGACGTCACCGAAGAGCGGCACTACTGGCCCGGCAACGACGACCCCACCGTCATCACCCTCAGGCAGGGCGGCGGCTTCGCCCGGAGCATCGAGTCGGGAACAGCGCTCTCGGCGCTGGTCGGGGCTTCGGACGGGGAGCTGTCCGCAGCGGCGATCGCCGGTGCCCTGGCACAGCTGCTCGATGTCGAGGAGGCGCGGCTCCGTCAGGAGCTGGCGCCGCGCCTCCGCGAGCTGGTCACCGTGGGCATGCTGCGACTCTGAGTCGCCCGTCGGGTGAGCGGCGGCCGGCTACCTGCCGACCCGGTCGCCCCAGGTGCGCCACGAGTACTCGGGCACGAACCCGAGGAGATCGCGCGCCTTGTCGGAGCTGAGCAGGGGCTCGGTGCCCTCGATCGCCGCGCGGCGCTCGACCTGGGGGTAGAACCGGTCGGCGAGCACGGCGGTGGGAGTGTTCATCACGGTGTCGGCGTTCGCGATGATGAAGGCCTCGAAGCCGACCAGATCGGACTGCAGGGCCTTGCGGACGGCCTGGGCGCCGTCGCGGGCGTCGATGTACGAGAAGAGGTTGAACGTGCGCTCTTCGGGGGACTCGTCGAACGGGAACGCCTCGTAGTCGGTGTCGTCCATCACGTTCGAGAAGCGCAGACCGATCAGCTTGAGCTGGCGATCCCAGCGGGTGAAGTGCCGGGCCATCTCCTCTTCGACGGCCTTTCCGAGCGAGTACGACGACTCGGGGCGCACCGGGTACTCCTCGTCGACGGGGAGGTAGGGCGGGTCGATATCGAAGGGGATGCCGAGCAGCGTCTCGCTCGAGGCCCAGACGACGTTGCGGATCTTCGCGGCCCGGGCGGCGGCGAAGACGTTGTAGCTCGAGGTGACGTTGTTGGTGAACAGCGCCGCGTTCGGCACGAGCCCGGGTGCCGGGATGGCGCCGAGGTGCACGACGGCGTCGATCTGGTCGTAGCGGTCGTCGACGCTGGTCAGAGCCTGAGCGACCTGGCCGTAGTCGGTCAGATCGACCTTCACGTAGACGACGCCGTCGACGGGTTCGGGGCTCGGCACGCGGTCGAGCAGCACGACCTCGTAGCCGTTCTCCGCGAGATCGCGGACGACGGCGCGGCCGAGCTTGCCGCTGCCGCCGGTGACGGCGACGCGCTGTCGGCTGCCGGGGCGCGACCCGCCCTGGTCGGAGCTGCTGCCGGCGGAGTTGCTGGGGGGAGTGGACGTCATCGTCGGGTCTTCCTGCCTGTGGTTGGGATTCCGTTCTATCAGCCGCCACCGACACCGGGGTCGCTCGGTGGTCGATGTGCAGGGTGCCGGCGGGTGGGGAGGGATGACCCGCTGACAATCACCCGGTCTCGCTGCCGCGCGACCGTCATGACCGGTTATCTTGTAGTGCGTCCTCGGCTGGTTACCGAGACGCTCGCACCCGTCACACGTCCGACGCGGCCGATCGTGATCTCCTGATCCGATCACGTCCGGTCCTCGTTCGGGGTGCGGCCCGCACGCCCCCGTCCGAGTCTCGACTCGTCGACGGGGGCGTGCCTTGTCTCCGACCCGTTCCCGTGACAGTATCGAGTGATCCTCATCTCACGAGCGGATCAGGGGTGAGATGGGGCGAAGTGCACAGGGGCGTCCCGGCGTCCGTACCCGCTCCTCCACCGGTGGTGCTGCCGCGTCCCACCGGTGGAGGGGCTCCTCCGGCTCGGCGGCGACCGGGCCCGATGAGGCAAGATCGACACATCATGTCGTCCGCTCCCGCCGCTCCTCTGGCCGCCCTCCTCCCCGCCCACCCGGGCACCGCCTCCTACGATGCGGACGCCGCGTACGCCGACTTCGCGGGGTGGGCCGAGGGTCGGGGGCTGCCGCTCTACCCCGCACAGGACGAGGCCATGATCGAGCTCGTCTCGGGGGCGTCCGTCATCCTCAGCACACCGACCGGCACCGGCAAGTCGCTCGTGGCCGCCGGGGCCCACTTCGTGGCGCTCAGCAAGGGGCAGCGCAGCTATTACACGGCACCGATCAAGGCCCTGGTCAGCGAGAAGTTCTTCGCGCTCGTCGAGCTGTTCGGACCCGAGAACGTCGGCATGGTCACCGGCGACTCGTCGGTCAACTCCGACGCGCCCATCATCTGCTGCACGGCCGAGATCCTGGCGAACCTCGTGCTGCGCCACGGCGCCGACTCCGAGGTCGACCAGGTCGTGATGGACGAGTTCCACTTCTACGGCGACCAGTCGCGGGGGTGGGCCTGGCAGGTGCCCCTGCTGCTGCTTCCCCGCGTGCAGTTCCTGCTCATGGCGGCCACGTTGGGCGACGTCACGCGCATCACCGACGACCTCTCGAGGCGCACCGGTCGCCCCGTCGCCCGGGTCACCGGGGTCGAGCGGCCGGTGCCCCTGCACTACACGTACGCGCAGACGCCCGTGCAGGAGACGGTCGAGGACCTGCTCGCCACGGGCGAAGCGCCGGTGTACGTCGTGCACTTCTCGCAGGCGGCGGCCCTCGAGCGGGCACAGGCCCTCTCGAGCATCAAGGTCGCCACCCGAGAGCAGCGCGACGAGATCGCGGAGCTGATCGGCGGGTTCCGGTTCAGCACGGGCTTCGGCAAGACGCTCGGGCGCCTCGTCCGCTCGGGCATCGGCGTGCACCACGCCGGTATGCTGCCCAAGTACCGCCGTCTCGTCGAGCAGCTCGCCCAGCGCGGCCTGCTGCGGGTCATCTGCGGCACCGACACCCTCGGCGTCGGCATCAACGTGCCCATCCGCACCGTGCTGCTGACCGCCCTCACGAAGTTCGACGGCACGCGCATGCGGCAGCTGTCGGCCAGGGAGTTCCACCAGATCGCCGGGCGTGCCGGTCGTGCGGGTTACGACACGTCGGGCTCGGTGGTGCTGCAGGCGCCCGAGCACGAGATCGACAACCTCAAGGCCATCGAGAAGGCGGGCGACGACCCCAAGAAGAAGCGCAAGATCGTCCGCAAGAAAGCACCGGACGGCTTCGTGTCGTGGGGCGAGCCGAGCTTCCAGAAGCTGATCGCCGCCGAGCCCGAGGCCCTGACCTCGCACATGCAGATCACCCACGCCATGCTGCTGAACGTCATCGGCCGCGGTGGCGACGTGTTCGAGAACGTGCGGTCGCTCGTCTTCGACAACCACGAACCGCGCTCGCGGCAGTACGCGATGGCGCGTCAGGCCATCTCGATCTACCGCACGCTGCGGACGGCCGAGGTCGTCGTGCAAGAGCCGTCGATCGACGGTGGCGACCCCGTCATCCGACTCACCGTCGATCTGCAGGCCAACTTCGCGCTGAACCAGCCCCTGTCGCCGTTCGCACTCGCGACCTTCGACGTGCTCGACCGTGAATCGCCCAGCTACGCGCTCGACGTCGTGTCCGTCGTCGAGTCGACGCTCGACGACCCGAGGCCGATCCTCTCGCAGCAGCAGTTCAAGGCGCGGGGCGAGGCCGTCGCGGCCATGAAGTCCGAGGGCATCGAGTACGACCAGCGGATGGAGCTGCTCGAGCAGGTCACCCATCCCAAGCCGCTCGACGAGCTGCTGACCGCCCTGTTCGAGACCTACAAGGCGTCGCAGCCGTGGATCGGCGACTTCGAGCTCAGCCCGAAGTCGGTGGTCCGCGATCTCTACGAGCGCGCGATGACCTTCGGCGACTTCGTCAACTTCTACGGCCTCGCCCGGTCGGAGGGGCTGGTGCTGCGCTACCTGTCCGACGCCTTCCGGGCGCTGAGGCAGACGGTGCCCGACGAAGCGAAGACCGACGAGCTCGCCGACCTGATCGAGTGGCTGGGCGAGCTGGTGCGCCAGGTCGACTCGAGCCTCCTCGACGAATGGGAGGAGATGCTGAACCCCCGCGAGGTCGACGCCCACGACGACATCGTCCCCCCGGTCCTCCGGCGGTTCAGCGCGAACGAACGGGCCTTCCGCATCGCGGTCCGCAACGAGATGTTCCGACGCGTCCAGCTCGCCGCGCGCGACGACGCCGAGGCGCTCGGTCGGATCGACGCCGCATCGGGCTGGGACGTCGACCGGTGGGGCGAGGCGCTCGACCGCTACTACGACGAGTACGACTCGATGGGCACCGATGCGGCCGCCCGGGGGCCGCACATGCTGGTCGTCGAGCAGCTGCCGACGGTGTGGCGGGTGCGCCAGATCTTCGCCGACCCGGAGGGCGACCACGACTTCGGCATCTCCGCCGTCGTCGACCTGGCCTCGAGCGACGAACGCGGCGAGGCCGTGGTCACCGTGACCGCGGTCGGGCCGGCCTCCGAACGCACCAGGGGCATGGTCGTCGAGGAGTAACGTCGTCACCGTGCTCCCCGACCCGGGGGCCGCCGATGACCGCAGCACCACCGTGCTCCGCTCCACGAGGAGGACCCATGTCTCGCCTGTCCGGAAAAGTCGCGATCGTCACGGGGGCCGCATCCGGAATCGGTGAGGCCATCGTGCGTCGATTCGCCGACGAGGGTGCTCACGTCGTCGCCACCGACATCGTCGACGGGTCGGCCGTGGCGGCCGAGGCCGGCGCGGAGTTCCTCCGGCACGACGTCGCGAACGGCGGCGACTGGAAGCGCGTCATGGACCACGTCGCCGAGCGGCACGGCCGCCTCGACGTGCTCGTCAACAACGCCGGCATCGTGTCCGGTCAGTCGATCGACGTGACCCAGCTCGAGAGCTGGAACCGGGTCTTCGCCGTCAACGTCACCGGCGTCATGCTCGGCACGCGATTCGCCATCGAGCAGATGCGGTCGAACCCCGACGGCGAGGGCGGATCGATCATCAACCTCGCCCCTGCGACGTCGTTCCTCGGGTTCGGCGACGATGCCGCCTACACCGCGAGCAAGCACGCTCTCGTCGGCCTGACCCGCTCGAGCGCGGCCCACGCCGCTCAGGAGGGCTGGGACATCCGCATCAACTCGCTGCACCCCGGTCCGACGGACACCGCGATGTTCCGTCGGCAGGTCGAGGCGCAGCCCGGCCTGCTCGACGCCTTCAAGACGATGAGCCCCCGCGGGCGCCTCGCGCGGCCCGAAGAGGTCGCGGGGCTCGCTCTGCACCTCGCGTCAGACGACTCGGCCTTCTCGACCGGCGGGCAGTTCGTCGTCGACGGCGGGCTGTCGAGCACGCACCCCTCGATGTAGCCCGCCGGGCGGGACCGCCTCAGAACAGGGTCGCAGGAGGCGCGGGCGGGGTCGCCGGCGCCGCCATCGGGTCGGTCGTCGACACGGGGGCACCCGGCCAGCCCGGGCCGCTCGGAACGGCCGTGCGGTTCTGGAACGCCGTCGCCGCACCGCGGGCGCGCACGTCGGCGGCCTCGTTCATCTCGTGGCCCATGTGACCCCGCACCCACTCGAACCGGACCTTCCGCCCGGCCAGGGCCTCGTCCAGCTCCTTCAGGATCTCGACGTTCAGCACCGGCTTGCCGTCGGCCTTGCGCCAGCCCTTGCGCTTCCAGCCCGGCATCCACTCGGTGCAGGCCTTGATCGTGTACTGGCTGTCGCAGAGGATGTGCAGATCGTCGTCGGTGCCGGCGGTCGCCCGCAGCAGCTCGAGCACGGCGGTCAGCTCGCCCTGGTTGTTCGTCGCGCGCGGCCAGCCGCCCGCGGCCCAGCGCTCGTCGTCCACGTACCAGGCCCAACCGGCCGGCCCGGGGTTGCCGAGGGCCGAACCGTCTGCTGCGGCGGTGATGGTCATGCGGGGTGCTCCTTGCGTCGACGGCGTGCTCGACCACGCTAACGGACCCGGCCCGCGCCTCCTGCGCCGCGCCTCCTCGGGGGCCCGGCCCGCGCCTCCTGCGCCGCGCCTCCTCGGGGGCCTGGCCCGCGCCTCCTGGGGCACTGCGGCGGGTTCCCGTCATCGGCGGCGGGTCAGCGCTGACCCGCCCCCGATGACGGGAACCCGCCCGACCCCGGCTACCACGGCTACGGCGACACCGGCGACCCCGGCGACCCCGGCGCGCACGCGAGAACGCGGGGGAGGCGCGGGTCAGTCGACGTCGTCGGGGTGCGACCCGGTGCGCTGCCCCGACTCGAGGGCGGCGATCGCGTCGAGGTCGGCGTCGTCGAGCTCGAAGCCGAACACGTCGAGGTTCGAGCGGATGCGCGACGCGGTGGCCGATTTGGGGATCACCACGAGACCCTGCTGCAGGTGCCAGCGGATGACGACCTGCGCGACGCTCACGCCCAGCCGATCGGCGATGCCGAGCAGCACCTCGTCGTCGAGGATCCGCCCGCGGGCGAGCGGTGACCACGCCTCGGTGACGATGCCGTGCGCGTCGCCGAAGGCCCGCAGCTCGCGCTGGGGCAGCCACGGGTGCGCCTCGACCTGGTTGACGACCGGCACGACCTCGGTCTCGCCGAGCAGCCGCTCGAGATGCGGCACCTGGAAGTTGCTGACGCCGATCGACCGCGCCCGCCCCTCGGAGCGGATCGTCTCGAGGGCCCGGTAGGTCTCGACGTAGCGGTCGCGGCTCGCTGCGGGCCAGTGGATGAGGTACAGATCGACGTGGTCGGTGTCGAGCAGGCGGAGGCTCTCGTCGAACGCGCGCAGGGTCTCGTCGTAGCCGTGCTCGGTGTTCCAGACCTTGGTCGTCAGATAGACGTCGTCGCGATCGAGGCCGGAGGCGCGCATCGCTCGCCCGACGCCCGCCTCGTTGCCGTAGAGGGTCGCGGTGTCGATGTGCCGGTAGCCCTCGTCGAGGGCGATGCGGACGACCCTCTCGGCCTCGTCGTCGGCGACCTTGTAGACGCCGAGTCCGAGCTGGGGGATGGTCGTGCCGTCGTTCAGTGCGACGCGGGGGATCTGGATGTCGGGCATGCATCGATCCTGCCAGCCCGAGGAGGCGCGGGTCAGCTGGGCTGGATCGCCACCGGCTCGGTGTCGGGCAGCGGGCTGGCGTCGCGACCGCGCAGATCGGGGAGCGACCTGTGGAACGCGATGCCGACGAGCATGCCGACCAGTGCGAAGACGGCGGCGACGATCAGGCCGCCCTGCCCGCCGATGCGGTCGATGTAGAAGCCGGCGATGGCCGAGCCGAGCGCCGAGCCGATCAGCTGGCCGGTGCCCGCCCAGCCGTAGGCCTCGGCCGTGTCGCTGAACTTGACGCTCGACGAGACGATGGCGAACATGACGGCCAGGGCGGGCGCGATGCCCACGCCGGCGATCAGCAGGGTGACGCTGAGCGGCCACAGCCCGGTCATGAAGACGGCGAGGGTCATGCCGACGAAGACGATGGCGAGTCGACGGGCGAGGGCCCAGGGGCCGACCGGCACGTGCCCGAGCGCGAGCCCGCCGACCAGCGAGCCGGCGGCGAAGATCGCCAGTGCGATGCCCGAGTCGGCGCTGCCCTCGCCGAAGAGGGCGACGACACCGGCCTCGACGGCGGCGCAGGCCCCGATGAGCAGGAACCCGGCGACGGTGGCGAGCAGCACGGTGGGGCGGGCCAGCACCTTGCCGAAGGCCCGCTTGCTGCGGGGGATGCGGACCCGGCCGACCTCGGGCGAGGCGATGAACCAGATGCCCCCGCCGACGAGGAACGCGGCGGCGAGCCAGATGGCCTCTTGCGTGCCGACCTGGGTGCCGACGAAGGTCGTGATGACCGGACCCGCCACCCAGATGATCTCCTGTGCCGAGGCATCGAGCGAGAAGAGCGGGGTGAGCTGATTCGAGGTGACCATCTTGGGGTAGATGGTGCGGACGGCCGGCTGCACCGGCGGCACGCTGAGGCCGGTCACGAACCCGAGCGCCATGAACGCCGGCACGGAGAAGTCGACCAGGGTGAAGGTGATCATCGACGCGAAGCAGACGATCAGCGTGAGGGTCAGCACGGGGCGCATGGCCCAGCGGCCCATCCAGCGACTCGTGAGCGGGCCCGAGATGGCCTGGCCGATGCTCGTCGCGGCCAGGACGAGGCCGGCGGCGGCGTACGAGTGGTGCACGTGCTCGACGTGCAGCAGGAACGCGAGCGACAGCATGCCGAACGGGAAGCGCGCGGTCAGCTGGGCCGCGATGATGCGCGAGACGCCGGGCGTCTTCAGCAGGGTCGAATAGGTGCTCACGAGGGGACAAGTCTACGAGCGGACGGGGTCGTCGCGACACGCCGTCGGCCCGAAGTGGGGACAACCCGTTTCGAATGTCGGAGGTGGGGAGAAGGATGTGGAGAACTCACCGGAAACGGGGACAACACCCGCAGAACTGTTGGCAACTTGTGGGAGACCCTGTGGAAAGTCAGCCGTGTGAGAGTTACACCCGTGTAACACCGCATCTAGTTGCGCGTGCCAGTGTCGGCCACTAGATGTAGTATCGAAGAGTCGCCACGGGCACTACGCACCGTGGCCCGCGAACCACCAGACCCGGCCTCGAAAGCCGGCCAGAACACAGGGGATCCCATGGCCATCACCGTCTACACCAAGCCGTCCTGCGTCCAGTGCACGGCCACGTACCGCGCCCTCGACAACAAGGGCATCGAGTACGACATCCTCGACGTCACGGCCGACGACGCCGCGCTCGAGACCGTCAAGGCCCTCGGCTACCTGCAGGCCCCCGTGGTCATCGCCGACGACGACCACTGGAGCGGATTCCGCCCCGACAAGATCGCCGGCCTCGCCGCCCGCATCTCCTGACCCACCCGGGTGCGCAGGGTCGACGTCGTCACGACGGAGCCCGCGCCCACCCACCGACCACGCAGGAGGGCCCCGCGGCCATGACGAACCTCGTCTACTTCTCCAGCGTCTCGGGCAACACCCGGCGGTTCGTCGAGAAGCTGGGTGCACCGGCGGAGCGGATCCCGCTCTTCCCGTCCGAGCCGGCACTCCACGCCACCGACCCCTACGTCCTCGTCCTGCCCACCTACGGTGGCGGCGAAGGGCGGGGCGCCGTCCCGAAGCAGGTCATCCGGTTCCTCAACGACGAGGGCAACCGGCGCCTCATCCGAGGCGTGATCGCGGCGGGCAACACCAACTTCGGAGAGGGCTACTGCCTGGCCGGCGACATCGTCGCCGCCAAGTGCGAGGTTCCCCTTCTCTACCGTTTCGAGGTCTTCGGAACACCAGACGACGTCAACGCCGTACACACAGGATTGGAAGAATTTTGGATTCAGCAGTCGATGATCTCGAACTGATCGCCGCGCCCGGGCAGGGCCTGGCGGGCACCACCGGGATGGACTACCACGCCCTCAACGCGATGCTCAACCTCTACGGTCCGTCGGGCGAGATCCAGTTCGACAAAGACCGTGAGGCGGCGAAGCAGTACTTCCTGCAGCACGTCAACCAGAACACGGTCTTCTTCCACAACCTGCGCGAACGTCTCGACTACCTGGTCGAGAACGAGTACTACGAGGCCGCGACCATCGAGCAGTACGACTTCTCGTTCGTCGAGAAGCTCAATGACCTCGCGTACTCGAAGAAGTTCCGATTCCAGACGTTCCTCGGCGCGTTCAAGTACTACACGTCGTACACGCTGAAGACGTTCGACGGGAAGCGCTACCTCGAGCGCTTCGAGGATCGCGTGGTCATGACCGCCCTCGGTCTCGCCCAGGGCGACGAGAAGCTCGCCGTCGACCTCGTCGAGGAGATCATCGCGGGTCGATTCCAGCCCGCGACGCCGACGTTCCTCAACACGGCCAAGGCCCAGCGCGGCGAGCTCGTCAGCTGCTTCCTGCTGCGCATCGAAGACAACATGGAGTCGATCTCGCGCGGCATCAACTCGTCGCTGCAGCTGTCGAAGCGCGGTGGCGGCGTCGCCCTCTCGCTCTCGAACATCCGCGAGGCCGGTGCGCCGATCAAGCAGATCGAGAACCAGTCGTCGGGCATCATCCCCGTCATGAAGCTGCTCGAAGACAGCTTCAGCTACGCCAACCAGCTCGGCGCCCGTCAGGGTGCCGGTGCGGTCTACCTGAGCGCGCACCACCCCGACATCATGCGGTTCCTCGACACGAAGCGTGAGAACGCCGACGAGAAGATCCGCATCAAGACGCTGTCGCTCGGCGTCGTCGTGCCCGACATCACGTTCGAGCTCGCGAAGAACAACGAAGACATGTACCTCTTCTCGCCGTACGACGTCGAGAAGGTCTACGGGGTCCCCTTCGGCGACGTCGCGATCAGCGAGAAGTACCGCGAGATGGTCGCCGACTCGCGCATCAAGAAGACGAAGATCAAGGCGCGCGACTTCTTCCAGACGATCGCGGAGATCCAGTTCGAGTCGGGCTACCCCTACATCGTGTTCGAAGACACGGTCAACAAGGCGAACCCGATCAAGGGCCGCATCAACATGTCGAACCTGTGCTCGGAGATCCTGCAGGTCAACACGCCCACGACGTTCAACGAGGACCTGAGCTACAACGAGATCGGAAAAGACATCTCGTGCAACCTCGGCTCGATGAACATCGCGCTGTCGATGGACGCCCCCGACCTCGGCAAGACCGTCGAGACCGCGATCCGCGGTCTCAGCGCGGTCAGCGACATGAGCCACATCGCCTCGGTCCGCTCGATCGAGGTCGGCAACGACCAGTCGCACGCCATCGGCCTCGGCCAGATGAACCTGCACGGCTACCTCGCCCGTGAGCACGTGCACTACGGCAGCGAAGAGGCCATCGACTTCACGAACATCTACTTCTACACGGTGCTGTTCCACGCCCTGCGGGCCTCGAACACCATCGCGATCGAACGCGGTGTCACCTTCGGCGGCTTCGCCGACAGCACCTACGCGTCGGGTGAGTTCTTCGACAAGTACACCGAGCAGGTGTGGGCCCCCTCGACCGCTCGCGGTGCGTCGCTGTTCGCCGACGCCCAGGTCGCCATCCCCACGCAAGACGACTGGCGCGAGCTGAAGGCCAGCGTCATGGCGCACGGTCTGTACAACCAGAACCTGCAGGCGGTGCCCCCGACCGGCTCGATCTCGTACATCAACCACTCGACGTCGTCGATCCACCCGATCGCGTCGAAGATCGAGATCCGCAAGGAGGGCAAGCTCGGTCGCGTGTACTACCCGGCTCCGTTCATGACGAACGAGAACCTCGAGTACTACACCGACGCCTACGAGATCGGCCCCGAGAAGATCATCGACACGTACGCCGCGGCGACGCAGCACGTCGACCAGGGTCTCTCGCTCACGCTGTTCTTCAAGGACACCGCGTCGACGCGCGACATCAACAAGGCGCAGATCTACGCATGGCGCAAGGGCATCAAGACGATCTACTACATCCGTCTCCGCCAGCTCGCGCTCGAGGGCACCGAGGTCGACGGCTGCGTCAGCTGCATGCTCTAGTGCCCCGATCGTGCGCCGCCTCGGCGGCGCACCCCTCGCGGCACCCGGCGCGGGTCGGTCTCGAAGACCGACCCGCGCCTCCTGAACTCCCGATCCTGTCTTCGAAAGGCATGTCATGACCATCACCGACCCGGTCCACGCGACCGGCAAGTCGATCCCGCTGATCAAGTCGGTCAGCGCGATCAACTGGAACCGCATCCACGACGAGAAAGACGTCGACGTCTGGAACCGCCTGGTCAACAACTTCTGGCTGCCCGAGAAGATCCCGCTGTCGAACGACGTCCAGTCGTGGAACACCCTCACGCCCGAAGAGCAGCAGCTCACCATGCGCGTGTTCACGGGTCTGACCCTGCTCGACACCATCCAGGGCACCGTCGGCGCGATCAGCCTCATCCCCGACGCGATCACCCCCCACGAAGAGGCCGTCTACACGAACATCGCGTTCATGGAGTCGGTGCACGCCAAGAGCTACTCGTCGATCTTCTCGACCCTCGCGTCGACGCCCGAGATCGACGACGCCTTCCGCTGGTCGGTCGAGAACCCGAACCTGCAGAAGAAGGCCCAGATCGTCCTCGACTACTACACGGGCGACGACCCGCTGAAGCGCAAGGTCGCCTCGACGCTGCTCGAGTCGTTCCTGTTCTACAGCGGCTTCTACCTGCCGATGTACTGGTCCTCGCGGGCGAAGCTCACCAACACGGCCGACCTGATCCGCCTCATCATCCGTGACGAGGCCGTGCACGGGTACTACATCGGCTACAAGTTCCAGAAGGGGCTCGAAGGCGCCTCCGAAGAGCGCAAGCAGGAGATCAAGGACTACACGTTCAACCTGCTCTTCGAGCTCTACGAGAACGAGATCCAGTACACGCAGGACCTCTACGACTCGGTCGGCCTGACGGAAGACGTCAAGAAGTTCCTGCACTACAACGCCAACAAAGCGCTGATGAACCTCGGTTACGAGGCCATGTTCCCGAAAGAGACCACCGACGTGAACCCGGCGATCCTGTCGGCGCTGTCGCCGAACGCCGACGAGAACCACGACTTCTTCTCGGGGTCGGGCTCGTCGTACGTGATCGGCAAGGCCGTCACCACCGAAGACGAGGACTGGGACTTCTAACCCCCCCCCCTGCAGGAGGCGCGGCTCGCTCCGAGCCCCGCCCCGCTCGTACGGCGGGCGACCACGGATCTCCGTGGTCGCCCGCCGTCGTCGTCTCGGGCCCGGGAGACGTCCCCGATAGGGTCTGAGCATGACCACGGGGGAACGAGCACCGATCGATCTGCGCCTCACCATGATCTGCGTCGGCCTCGGGGTGGTGGCGGTCGCCTTCGGGCTGCTGCCCTGGCTGCTGACCGGGGCGCGCCTCCCTCTCCAGAACCTCTGGACGACTCCCGTCGTCGCCCCCGACGGCGTGACGGCCGCACCCGACGCCATGCCCGTGTCGTTGCTGCCCTTCAGTCAGTACGCCCTCACGCTCCAGGCGGCACTGCTCGTGACCGGGTCCGCCGTGGCCGGTCTCGTGGCCCGTGCGAGCGGATTCCGTCATCGGCGGGGCACCGTCATCGCGCTCCTGATCGGCACCGTCGGCGCGCAGCTCGTCGCGCTCGTCCAGAGCACGACGACCGTCAGAGCGGGGCTGCCCGACAGCCTCGAGTCCGTCGTCTACCTCGCCGCGGTCATCGCCGCCTCGGCCATCGGGATCGCCCTCGGGGTCGTCGTGCTGCTGCTCATCGCACGGGCCCCGCGCGGGGCGGCCGTCGTCGGTCTCAGCGTCGGCGCCGTGGCCGTCGTCGAATGGGGTCACGCGCTCGTCTACCCGCCGTTCTCGCTCATCACCGAAGCCGTGCCCGCCGCTGAGGCGGTCCTCCGCTGGTCGCCCGCCGTCCTCGTGGCGGCCGCCGTCGTCTGGGCGGGGTCGACCACGATCGGCCGGGTCCTCGGAGCGGCGGTCTCACTGCTCGCTCTCTGGATCGGACCGGCGGCGATCACCGCGGTCTCGAGCGCCGCGGGCACCCGCGTGTACGCGAGCTACCCGTTCGAGATGGTCGACATGGCCGGGCAGGTGTTCACCTCGGCGCTCGTCTCGACGGCGGGTTGGAGTCCGGTCGTGCTCGCAGCCGTGCTGGCGGCTGCCGGCCTGGTCGCGCGCCGCCCGGTGCTGGCGCGGTTGCGCGGCCGCACCGGCCGCACCGGCGCCCCGTCCGCGACGCCGTGAACCGCGTTCGCGAAGATGAACCGCGGTGCGGCCGCACCGCAGCCCCGTCTGCGGCGCCGTGAACCGCGTTCGCGAAGATGAACCGCGATATACGGCGGTTCATCTTCGCGAACGCGGTTCTTCGGCAAGGTGCGTAGCGGCGGCAGCGCGGCGTCAGGTGACGAAGAGCACGGCGCGGCGTCAGGTGACGAAGAGCGCGGCGCGGCGTCAGGCGTCAGGCGTCAGGCGCCGGCGAGCAGCGCGGTGCGGATCGCCGCGACGCCGACCCGCACCTCGGCGAATGTCGTCGAGAGCGGGGAGAGTCCGATGCGCAGCCCGTCCGGGTTGCGGAAGTCGGGCACGACTCCCTCCTCCCAGAGCGCAGCCACGACGGCACGGAACGCCGGGTGCCGCACCGTCACGTGACTGCCCCGCGACTCGGCTGAGCGCGGCGTCGCGACCTCGACCCCGAGCGGCACCAGCCACGCGTCGACCAGCTCGAACGCGTAGTCCGTCAGCGCGAGCGACTTGGCGCGGATCGCGTCGATGCCCGCCTCCTCGACCAGCTCGAGCATGTCACCCAGCGGCAGCATGCCGACGATCGGCGGGGTGCCGCTGATGAACCGCCGGATGCCCGACGCCGGTGTGTAGCCGTCGGCCATCGCGAACACGTCGGCCGCTCCCATCCAGCCCTGGATCGGCTGCTCGAGCGACGGCAGCAGATCGCTCCGCGCGTAGAGGAACGCCGGCGCCCCGGGCCCGCCGTTCAGGTACTTGTACGTGCAGCAGACGGCCACGTCGACGCCCCATTCGTCGAGCCGCATCGGCACGACGCCGACCGAATGGCACAGGTCGAACAGCACCAGCGCGCCCGCGTCGTGCACGAGTCGCGTGATCGCCGGCATGTCGACCAGGTAGCCCGAACGGTACGAGACGTGGTTGACGAGCACGACCGCCGTGTCCGGCCCGACCACGTCGGCCAGCAGGTCGACCGTGACGCCGAGAGCCGGGTCGACGTGCACCCACCGCACGGTGGCCCCCCGCTCGCGGGCGATGCCCTCGACGACGAAGCGGTCGGTCGGGAACTGGTCGTCGTCGATCACGATCTCGTGCCGGTCGGGCCTCGCCGCCAGCATCGCCCGGATCGCCTTGTAGAGCAGCACCGTCGTCGAGTCGCCCACGACCGTCTGCCCTGCGGCGGCTCCGAGCGCCGCCGCCCCGATGCGGTCACCGAGCTCGGTGGGCCGTGCCATCCACTGCTCGTCCCACGAGCGGATCAGCCGGCTGCCCCAGTCGTGCCGCACGAACGACGCGATCCTCTCGGGCGTGACCCGCAGCGGCCGCCCGAGCGAGTTGCCGTCGAGGTACGAGACGACGTCGCCGGCCGGTGCGAACCGGTCGACGAACCGCGCGAGCGGATCGGCGGCGTCGAGCTGCTCGGACGGCAGCTCGGGCGTCGGGGGAGCGGCGGCGGAGTCGGTGGCGTCAGAGACGACGGCGGCGGCAGAGGTGCCGGTGCCGATGTCGGCGGCGGAGTCGGCAGGGCCGGGGGTCGAGGAGGCGCGGGTCACGAGGTCTTCTCCAGCAGGGTGTCGGGGGTGATCACGGTGGCGGTGGCCAGCCAGTCGGCGGCGGCGCCGGGGTCGTCGGGTCGGGGCGGCGGCGTCGGGATCCAGGTGGCTCGCGAGGTGCCGCGACCGCTCTCGCCCGCTCCGCCGAGCTGAGCGCCCGCCGTCAGCGCGTGCAGCAGCAGACCGAGGCCGAGCCCGGCCCGCTGCAGGGCCCGCAGCTCGCGCGCGTTGACCCCGACGGGCAGATCGCCGTTGCCGAGGTCGGTGCCGTACAGCACGTGACCGCCGGCGGCCCGGAACCTCGAGAGGTTCTCGACGGCGATGTCGTGCGCCGCGCCTCCTCGGCCGTGTCCGTGGATGTCGAGGGTGCTGATCCAGCTGGTGCGCGCGGCGAGGCGTTCGACGAGCTCGTCGTCGAGACGCTCGCTGAAGGGGGTGTGCGCGAAGCGGGCCACTCCGGCCGCGAGGGCGCGTCGGGCCTGCCCGACCCCCTGCACGTGAGCGACCGGCACGAGCAGATGCTCGTTGGCGGCGTCGACGATCGCCCGCAGCGTGACGTCGTCGAACACCGGCCCGTCGTCGGAGTTGAGGCTGATCTTGACGAACGACGCCCCGAGGTCGCGCATCCGCTCGACCTCGCGTCTCGCGCTCGCGGCGTCGGTCACGACCACGGATGCTGTGTCGGGTGCCCACCCGGCGCGGCTCGGGTAGCCGGCGGGCGGGCAGAGCAGGCCGCCGGCGACGCGCACCTCGGGCCAGCGGGGGTCGAGGCGCCCGTGCTCGGGCCAGAGCGACGCGGTGTCCGGATCCCAGCCGAGGTCGTCGACCCGGGCGATGCCGCCGGAGGCGAGGGCGAGCGGATCGATCAGCCCGAGGTGCACGTGCGAGTCGGTGAACGGCGCGAGCAGCGTGCCGGGCAGATGCGGCAGGCCGTCGTGCACGGCGCGGGGCGGACCGAGCAGGTCGATGTCGCCCGAGACGCGCACCACCGAGCGACCCGACCACGCACCCGACCAGGCGTGATCGACCGTGACGAACCGCGCCTCCTGGGTCATGGGTCGACTTTATGCTGCCGCCCGGCGAAGCGGGCGTGTCCGGCCGAAGCGGTCGTGGCCGGCGGCCCGCCTCGGCCGGAGTCGCCCGTTCCGCCCGTTCGTCGGGTGCGGGGAGCCCAGGAGGCGCGGTGCCGGCACCGCAGACCGGCCCCGCTCCGCCCCTCAGCGATCGGCGACGCGCATCACCCGTCCGTCGCGGAGGTGCACGACCCGGTCGGCCCGACCCGCCGACGACTCGTGGTGGGTCGCGTGCACGACGGTGGCCCCGCGGGCGACCTCGGCGGCGACCACCTCGGCGACGATGCCCTGCGCGTCGGCGTCGAGCCCCGCCTCCGGCTCGTCGAGCAGCACGAGGTCGGCCTGCTGGGCGAGCGCCTGCGCCAGCAGGGTGCGCTGCCGCTGCCCGCCCGAGAGCTCGCCGAAGGGGCGCGCGGCGAGCGGGCCGAGGCCGAGCCGCTCGAGGGCTCCGTCGACGAGCGCGCGGTCGGTGCGGGTCGGGCGGCGCCAGGCCCCGAGCGAGCGCCATCGGCCCATGCCGACGACGTCGCGCACCGTGACCGGCAGCCGGTCGGGCGCCGCGCTGCGCTGCACCACCCAGGCGATCGACGACACGCCCGGCAGGTCCACCGAGCCGCTCGTCGGGAGGTGCGTGCCCGCCAGCACGGCCAGCAGAGTCGACTTGCCCGAGCCGTTGTGCCCCACGAGCGCGGTGACGGCGGCGCGCGGCAGCTCGAGGTCGACCGCGTGCAGTGCGACGCGCCGATCGTCGTGAGCGGCGGTCAGCCCGCGGACGGCCAGGGGTGACGGCGGAGGGGCGGAGGGCGGCGTGCTCATGATCCCCAGCCTATCCATAGTGATAATCGTTTTCATGTACAGTCGTCGATCGTGACCTGGTTGACCGATCCCCTCAGCGCCTCCTTCGTGCTCCGAGCCCTGCTCGGCGGCGTGCTCGTCGCCGCCATCTGCGGCGTCGTCGGCACGTGGGTCGTGCTGCGCGGCATGGCGTTCCTCGGCGAGGCGATGGCCCACGGCATGCTGCCGGGCGTCGCGCTCGCCGCGCTGCTCGGCCTGCCCGTCGTCGTCGGCGCGGCCGTCAGCGCCCTCGTGATGAGCGTCGGCGTGGGCGTCGTCGAGCGGCGGGCGAAGATCGGCGCCGACACCGCGATCGGGCTGCTCTTCGTGGGCATGCTCTCGCTCGGCGTCGTCATCGTGTCGCGCTCGCGGACCTTCGCCACCGACGTCACGTCCATCCTCTTCGGCGACGTGCTCGCGATCTCGACGAGCGACCTTCTGCTGATGACCGGCGCCCTGGTGCTCGTCGTGCTATTGGCCGCCGTGCTGCACCGTCCTTTCGTGGCCCTCGCGTTCGACGAGCGCCTCGCCTCGACCCTCGGTCTCCGACCCCGCCTCGCCCGGGTGGCGCTGGTCGGTCTCGTGACGATCGCCGTGGTGGCGTCGTACGGGGCCGTCGGGTCGCTGCTCGTCGTCGCCCTGCTGCTCGCCCCGGCCGTCGCCGCCGGGCACTGGGTGCGCCGGGTGCCCTCGACCATGCTGCTCGCGACCGCGTTCGGATCGCTCGCGGCCCTCGTCGGGCTGCTCGTCTCCTGGCACGCCGGGACGGCAGCCGGGGCCTCGATCGCCGGCGTGGCCGTCGCGCTCGTGCCGCTCTCGGCCGTCGTCCGCCGCCTCGTCTCCGCCGTCGCGGTCCGCCCGGGAGCGACCCCTCCTCCCGGCGAGGCACCCTCCGCCCCCGTCGGCCCCTCGACCTCCGCCCCCGTCGGCACGCCGACCTCAGCCCAAGTCGGCACGCCGACCCGTCCGAAAGGCCTCCGTGCACCCGAACGACCCCTCGTCTGACCCGACCCGGCGCCCCCTTCGCCGAACCCGTCCGCTCGCGCTCGTCGCCGCGACCGCCGCGACGCTCGTCGTCCTCACGGCCTGCAGCGCCCCCGGCTCGTCGTCCGGCTCCGACACCGGCTCCGACGACGCCGCGCCGACCGACGCCTCGACCCCGCACGGCTACGTCGAGGGAGCGAGCGAGGGCAGCGAACCGCAGCTGAGACTCGCCACGATCGACCCCGAGGGCCGTGTCGACCTGCTCGACCTGCTCACCGGCGACGACGAGACGGTGGCCGAGCTGGAGCCGGCCGACGGTCTCTCGACCGACGGGCGGTTCGTGTTCGCGACCCGCGCCTCCGGAACGGTCGACGTGGTCGACACCGGGGTCTGGACCGTCGACCACGGCGACCACTCGCACTACTACCGCGCCGAGGCCCGGCAGGTCGGCTCGATCGAGGCGACGGCAGGAGCAGCCGAGGAGGCGCGGGTCGTGCCGGGCGCGGATCTCACCACCGTGCGGTTCCCGGCCTCGGGCGAGCAGATCGTGCTCGACACCGAGGCGCTGGGCGCCGGCGAGATCGACGAGGTGGCCCGCTTCGACGGGGCCGGCACCGGTGCCCTCGGCGGCGAGGGCGTGCTCGTGCCGTTCGGCGACTCGCTGCTGTCGAGCACCGTGGCCGACCTCGGGCCGGACGTCATCGCGGTGCTCGACCGCGAGGGGCGACTCGTCGAGGGGGCCGAGGCCGAGTGCGTCGACCCCCGCGGCAGCATCGAGACCCGCGTGGGCGTCGTGATCGGCTGCGCCGACGGGGCCCTGCTCGCCACGACGGACGAGGCCGCAGCCGATGCCGGCGACGGCGAGGGGGCTGCCGACGAGAGTGCTGCCGGCGAGGGCGCGACCGGGTCCGACGCCGCAGACGCCGCGGCCTCCGCTCCGGTCGTGTTCGAGCGCATCCCGTACCCCGAGGCCGTCGCGGCCGACGAGCGCGCCGTCGCCTTCGACGGACGTCGCGGCCGACCGACCGTCGCGGCGGTCGCGGGCGACCGGGGCGCCTGGCTGCTCGACACCCGCGAGCGCAGCTGGTCGCTCGTCGAGACCCCCGCGCCGCTCGTACGCGTGTCGGCCGTCGACGACTCCGACGGCCACGTCGTCGGGCTCGACACCTCGGGGCGCGTCGTCGTGCTCACCCGCGACGACGGGTTCGTCGCGACCACGGACCCCCTGCTGCCCTCCACCGTCGCAGACGACACCGCCCTGCACGGTGTCTCGCTCTCGGTCGACGCCAGCCGCGCCTACCTGAACGGCCCGCTCGAGGGCACCGTCTTCGAGATCGACTACGCCGACGGCGGCCGGGTGTCGCGCACCTTCGACCACGTCGACGCGCCGTCCTTCGCCGCGGAGACCGGCCGATGAGGGCGGCTCGGACGACCGCGCGCGCCACCGCCGCGACCGCCACCGCCAGGAGGGTCGCCCGCACGACCGCCGCAGCCACCGCGACGATGCTCGCGATCGGCCTGCTCGCCGGCTGCGCGACGCCGGCCGCCGATCGCCCGCTCGTGGTGGTGACCACCAACATCCTCGGCGACGTCGTGGGCGAGCTCGTCGGCGACCAGGTCGAGGTGATGACGCTGATGCGCCCGAACGCCGACCCGCACTCGTTCGAGATATCGGCGCAGGAGGCCGCCCGCATCCGCACAGCCGACCTCGTCGTCAGCAACGGGCTGGGGCTCGAGGAGGGTCTGCAGCAGCACGTCGACGCGGCTGCCGCCGACGGCGTGCCGACCGTCGAGGCCGGCGACCTGATCGATCCGCTGGTGTACGCCGACGGCGACGCCGAGGGTCTCGACGACCCCCACTTCTGGACGGACCCGACCCGCATGGTCGAGGTCGTCGCGGGGGTGACCGACGCCCTGGAGACCGAGCTCGGCGACGACGTCGACGTCACCGCGCTCGAGACCGCCGCCGACCGGTACACGGCCGAGCTCGAGAGCCTCGACGCCGAGATGACCACCGCGTTCGCGGGCATCCCCGAGGGCCAGCGCGCCCTCGTGACGAATCACCACGTCTTCGGCTACCTCGCCGAGCGCTACGACTTCGACGTGATCGGAGCGGTCGTGCCGAGCGGGACGACCCTCGCCGCGCCGAGCGCCTCCGACCTCGACGACCTCGTGACGGCGATCGACCGCACCGGTGTGCGCGCGATCTTCGCCGACTCGTCGCAGCCCGACCGCCTCGCCCGGGTGCTGGCCGACGAGGCGGGGGTCGACGTCGCCGTCGTCGACCTCTTCACCGAGTCGCTCAGCGAACCCGGCGAGGGCGCCGAGACCTACCTCCAGATGATGCGCACGAACACGGAGCGCATCGCCACCGGCCTGTCGCCGTGACGCCTCGCGTCCGGGCGACCGGCCCCCACCGAAAGGAACACATGAACCACCTCCTCGACCGCAGGGGATCGCGCCGCGTGCGCCGCGCCTCCTTCGCCCTCGCCGCCGTCGCCTCGTCGGCGCTGCTGCTCACCGCCTGCTCGTCGGGCTCCGGACCGGCGGCGGACGACCCGTCGACGACCGCGGGCGCCGAGGTCGACTCGGCCCAGCCGCGCATCGCCCTCACCTACGACGGCGGCCTCTACGTGCTCGACGGCGCGACCCTCGAGACCGAGGCCGACATCGACCTCGCGGGCTTCAACCGGCTGAACCCGGCCGGCGACGGTCGTCACGTGCTGGTCTCGACCGCGGGCGGTTGGCAGGTGCTCGACACCGGCGCCTGGACCACCGCCGACGGCGCGCACCGCGTCGCCGACCCCGAGCTCACCGACCTCGTCTTCGAGGGCGACACCCCCGGGCACGTCGTGCGGCACGAGGGCCGGACGATCCTCTTCGCCGACGGCACGGGTGACACCACGGTCTTCGACTCCGCCGATCTGCTCGACACGAGCGGCGGTCTGCCCGAGACCGAGACGATCTCCTCGCCGGAGGCGCACCACGGCGTCTCGATCGAGCTCGCCGACGGCACCCTGCTGACCACGATCGGCACCCCCGACGAGCGCACCGGCGCGCGGGCGCTCGACGCCGACCGCACCGAGATCGCCCGCAGCGAGGAATGCCCGTCCGTCCACGGCGAGGGCACCGCGGCCGACGAGCGCGTCGTCTTCGGCTGCACCGACGGCGTGCTGGTCTACGACGACGGGGCGTTCACCAAGATCGACGCCCCCGACGCCTACGGCCGCACCGGCAACGCGTACGTCACCGACACGTCGCCCATCGCGGTCGGCGACTACAACGACGACCCCGACGCCGAGGGCTACGAGCTGCACCGGCTCGTGCTGACCGACACCGAGGCGAAGACCGCGACGGTCGTCGACCTGCCCGACGGCGTCGAGTACACCTGGCGCGACGTCGCCCGCGGCCCCGACGACGAGATCGTCGTGCTCGGCACCGACGGCGCACTGCACGTGCTCGACGAGACCACGGGGGCCGAGACCGCCTCGTACCCGGTGATCGACCCGTGGGAGGGCCCGGCCGAGTGGCAGGACGCCCACCCGGCCCTCATCGTGCAGGGCGGCACCGCCTACGTGACCGACACGGCCGCGTCGTCGATCCACGCGGTCGACGTCGCCACCGGTGAGGTGCTCGCCACGACCGAGCTGCCCGAGGTCCCGAACGAGATCGCGGTGGTCACCGGCTGATCACCAACGGCATCGCGACGCGAGCGAGGCACCGCAGGCAGCGGTGTCCCGCTCGCGTCGTCGTGCCCGCCGACCGGTGGCGAGCGGGTTAGGAGCCGAGGAGGCGCGGTGCCGGCCGGTCAGCCGGGCAGCACCGCGCGGCTGCAGCGGGCGACGTACGGCACCCGCACGAGGGCGAGCCCCCGGGTGTCGGGGTGGGTGTCGAGCAGATGCTCGACCCGGGCGAGCAGCTCGGCGCGTTCGCCGGGCGACAGCGTGATGACGTAGCTGCGCGAGGCGATCATGTCGAGGAAGTCGGCGCGCTCCATCTCGTGCACCCACGCGACGTCGTGCCGTTCGATCGGGCCGAACGGCGCGCCCACGGGTGGGGCGTCCGACTGCATGTCGCGCTCGCGCGGCTGCCGCATCACGCGGCTGAGCTCGGCCACCCAGGGCACGCTCTCATCGCGGATGTTCCAGATCAGCGCGAGCGTCCCGCCGGGGCGGAGCACCCGGGCGACCTCGGGCACGGCCCGTGCCGGGTCGACCCAGTGCCAGGCCTGCGCCACGAACACGGCGTCGACCGAGTCGTCGTCGAGCGGCATCGACTCGGCCGACCCGGCGACCGACGTCGCCGCGGGCACGACCCGTTCGAGCTGCTGCCGCATGCCCTCCGACGGCTCGACGGCGGTGACCGCCGGCACCCGGCCGAGCAGCACGCGGGTCAGCTTGCCGGTGCCCGCACCGAGGTCGACGACGTGACAGGCGCCGCTCGGGAGGAGCCACTCGACGGCCTCCGTCGGGTACGACGGTCGGCCGCGCTCGTACACGTCGGCGGCGAGGCCGAACGACGCGGCGAGATCGGAATCGGGATTGGCCGGGTCGAACCCGTGCTCGAGTGGTTGATGCGTCACCGGCTCACTGTCGCACGACTCATTGCGTCACAGTGCGACTGTTACGCCGCATGGAGGGGGAGCATGGTCCGGATGACGCCTCCACCGACGCCTGAACCGACGCCTCCAGCAGCGACGCCTGCACCGACGGGCTCACCGGCCGCGCAGAAGCCGCTCCGCGTGGTCGCCGTGTCGGGCACCCTCAGCACGCCGTCCAAGACCGACGCCCTGGTCGACGCCATCCTCGACGAGCTCGCCGAGGTGCTGCCGATCGAGCGCCATGTCATCCGGGTGAGCGAGCTCGGGCCGCTCTTCGCCGGCGCCCTCACCCGCGACCAGCTCGACGAACGCGTCGAGCGCGAGCTCCGCGCCATCGAGTCCGCCGACCTGCTGATCGCCGCCTCGCCCGTCTACCGCGCCTCCTTCACCGGTCTGTTCAAGCACCTCTTCGACTTCGTCGAGCAGTACGCCCTCGTCGACGTGCCCGTGCTGCTGGCCGCGACCGGCGGCAGCGAGCGGCACGCGCTGATCCTCGAGCACTCGCTGCGACCGCTGTTCGGGTTCTTCCAGGCGCTGACCCTGCCGCTCGGCGTCTACGCCCACGCGAGCGACTTCACCGACCGGCGCGTCACCGCCCCTCTGCTGCAGGAGCGGATCCGCAACGCCATCGCGCGCGGGCTGCCCCTGATCCGGTCGAGCATCGCCGAGAAGCAGCGCATCGAACGCGAGCTGCTCGGCGAGCGGGACGACGACGTCGCGCCCGAGCTCGAGGGAGCCGCGGCGACGCCGACCCGGCTGTACAGCTGAGACGCGGGCGGCGCCCGGCCGACCGGTATCGTCGCAGCATGACCGATTCGCCCACGCCCCGTGACGCGGGGGTCGCCCGCGCCGAGCTCCGAGACGACGAGGCGAAGCGTCTGCTCGGCATGCTGGCCCCCGGGGCGCTGCCCCTCCGCGCGCAGCAGTGGGTGGCCGACGGGCTCGACGACCCGTCGGTGACGGCCCTCGCCGACGCGTTGACCCGCACCGACGAACAGCGCACCGAGCTGCTCGCCGAGGCGGCCGCGACGCTGGGGCTGGGCTTCGCGTCGGTCAAGGCGGCGCGGGCGTACCACGGTGAGCGTCTCGTGGCGTCGATGACGGCGGCCTCCGCCCCCGCCGACGCGCTCGGCATGGCGAACGGCTTCACCGACACCATCGAGGAGTCGGTGCGCGACAGCATCTCGCGGCTGTTCCGCCCCCGCGGCTGAATCGCCGAGACCCCACGAGAACGCAGAGACCCCCGTGCGCGCACGGGGGTCTCGTCGATTCCGTGGGGTCTCGCGGAGCGCAGGAGGCGCGGTGCCGGTCGAACCGGCGCCGCGCCTCCTCGGTGACGACCGCGGGGATTACGCCTTGCCGACCTCGAACTCGACGACGGCCCACGACAGGGCGGGCAGCGTCAGCCGCGCCGAGCCCCCGTCGACGGTGACGCCCTCGAGCGGCACCAGGCCGACGGCGTCCTGCGCCTGCTCGGTGTTCGAGGTGAAGCGGTCGCCGCCCTCGGGCACCGTGAGCAGCTCGGCGCGCGTGACGCGTGCGCCCGAGAACCCGCGCAGAGCGAGCTCGACGTCCGCCGCCTCGTCCAGACCGCGGTTCGCGAGGAAGAACGCGACGCGCCCGGTCTCCTCGTCGTAGGTCGAGCTGACGTCGACCAGGTCGGCGTCGCCGTACTTCGCCGTGTCGACCTTGTCGCTCGTGACGAGCGTGCGGAGGATCTGACCCGACGCGAGCGCCGCCATGCGGGCGAACGGCCAGAAGATCGTCTGACGCCAGGCCGGCCCGCCCTGCTCGCTGCGGATCGGCGCGATGACGTTCACCAGCTGCGCCTGGTTCGCGATCTTCACCCGGTCGCCGTGGCGCAGCAGCGAGTTGAGGAACGTGCCGACCACGACGGCGTCGGTGACGTTGTACTGGTCCTCGATCAGGCGAGGGTGCTCGACCCAGCCCTTCGAGACGTTGTGCGGCTGGTCGTCGGTGTCGAGGCCGGTCTGGTACCAGACGTTCCACTCGTCGAACGAGATGTCGACCTGCTTGCTGTGCTTGCCGGCCGCCTTGACGCCGTCGATGGTCGAGACGACCTCCTCGATGAAGGCGTCCATGTCGACCGCGGTCGCGAGGAAGCTCTTCGCGTCGCCGTCGTGCTCCTGGTAGTAGGCGTGCATCGAGACGTACTCGACCTCGTCGTAGGCGTGGGTCAGCACCTCGTGCTCCCAGGCGCCGAAGGTGGGCATGCCGCGACCCGAGCTGCCGACGGCGACGAGCTCGATGGTCGGGTCGACGAACTTCATCGCCTTCGCGGCCTCCTGCGCCAGGCGGCCGTACTCGGTGGCCGTCTTGTGGCCGATCTGCCACGGGCCGTCGAGTTCGTTGCCGAGGCACCAGAGCTTGATGTCGAACGGATCCTTCGCCCCGTTCGCGATGCGGCGGTCGCTGAGGGCGGTGCCGCCGGGGTGGTTCGCGTACTCGACGAGCTCGCGGGCGGCGTCGACGCCGCGGGTGCCGAGGTTCACGGCCTCCATGACCTCGGTGCCGGCCAGCTTCGACCACTCGACGAACTCGTGCAGGCCGAAGGCGTTCGTCTCGACGGTGTGCCACGCGCCGTCGAGTCGGCGGGGGCGCTGGTCGACCGGGCCGACGCCGTCCTCCCAGTTGTAACCGGAGACGAAGTTGCCGCCGGGGTAGCGGATCACGGTGGCGCCGAGCTCCTTGGTCAGCTCGAGGACGTCGTGGCGGAAGCCGCTCTCGTCGGCGGTGGCGTGACCGGGCTCGTAGATGCCGGTGTAGACGCAGCGGCCCATGTGCTCGACGAACGAGCCGAAGATGCGGCGGGGGACCTCGCCGATCGTGAACTCGCGGTCGACGGTGATGCGGGCGGTGGACATGGGACTCCTCAGGAGGTCGTGGCGTGCGATGACGTGTGTGCGGTGTCGTGGTCGGAGAGGGATGGGGGAGGCGCGGGTCGGGTGGTCACTGCCCCCCGAAGCCGGTGGTCGAGATGCCCTTGATGATCTGCCGCTGGAAGAACAGGAACACCAGGATGAGCGGCAGCGCGGCCAGGATCGCCGACGCCATGTTCTGGGCGTACTGGATGCCGTAGGCGCTCTCGATGGTCTGCAGCCCGACCGGCAGCGTGAGCAGGGCGGAGTCGTTCGTGACGATGAACGGCCAGAGGAAGTTGTTCCACGCGCCGATGAACACGAAGATCGACACGGCGCCGAGGATGGGCCGCGACAGCGGCAGGAGGATGGTGAAGAACACCCGGATCCGGCCGGCGCCGTCGACGCGGGCCGCGTCTTCGAGCTCGATGGGCACCTGGTCGAAGAACTTCTTGAGCACGAAGACCATGGCCGGCGCGATGGCCTGCGGCAGGATCACGCCCCAGTACGTGTCGACCATGTTGAAGGCGAGCATCTGGTAGAACAGCGGCACGATCAGCACCTGCGGCGGGATGATGATCGACGCGATGGTCGCGACGTAGAGCCACTTCTTGCCGGCGAAGTCGAGACGCGAGAACGCGTAGGCCACGAGAGCCGAGGTCGCGACGACGATCAAGGTGATGACGATCGAGGTCAGCAGGCTGTTGAAGAGCCAGACGGGGATGTTGCCCTCGGTCAGCACCGCGCGGTAGGCGTCGAGGGTGAAGCCTCCGGCCGGCAGCCAGGTCTGCGGTGTCGCCGCGGCGTCGGCCTCGCTCTTGAACGAGGTCGACAGCGACCAGAGGAACGGCAGCAGCCAGAGGACGGCGAGCACGATCAGGACGATCACGCTGGCGACGGCGAGCGGGCCGAACCGGCGCTGACCCGGCTTGTGCGGACGCGGGGCCCGGTCGGCGGTGGGGGCGCGGAGTCCGCTGCCCGGGGCGACGGCGGGGGCGGTCATCGCTGGGCTCCTTTCCGGCGCTGCGCGGCGATGGCGAACTGCGCGACCGAGATGACGATGATCAGGGCGAAGAAGATGTACGAGATGGCCGACGAGTAGCCGAACCGGTAGCCGGTGAACCCGGTGTCGAAGATGTACTGCACGGCCGAGCGGGTGCTGCCCGCCGGGCCGCCGGTGGTCATCTGGTAGATCTGGTCGAAGACCTTCAGCGAGGCGAGGATCTGCAGGATGACGATCAGACCGGTGGTCGGGCCGAGCTGGGGGATGGTGATCGACAGCAGCGAGCGCCACCGACCGGCGCCGTCGAGCGATGCGGCCTCGTACTGCTGGTCGGGGATGTTCTGCAGCGCGGCCAGATACAGCAGGAAGTTGAAGCCGACCGTCCACCACACGGTGGTCGCGACGACGGCGATCATGGCCGTGCTGGGGTCTTGCAGCCAGGCCGGCTGCGGCAGCCCGAGGGTCGCGAGCACGTTGTTGATGGGCCCCAGCGTGGGGCTGTAGAGCTGGATCCAGAACAGCGAGACGACGGTCGACGCCAGCAGATACGGCAGGAAGAAGCTCAGCCGCCAGAGCCACTGACCGGGCAGACCGGTGTTGACGAGCAGCGCCAGCAGCAGGGCGACGACGACGAGCGGGATCGTGCTCAGCACGGTGAACCACAGAGTGTTCGCCATCGAGCGCCACATGTCGCCGTCGGCGAAGGCCTCGGCGTAGTTGGCGACGCCGATCAGCTCGCCGCCCGAGCCCGTGAGGCTCTGCCCGGTGAAGCTGAGGTACAGCCCGTGGATGACGGGCCAGACCAGGAACAGCCCGAAGAGGATCGCGAACGGCGCCGCGAACCCCCAGCCGATCCGGTTGTCTTTGTGGGCCCCGGGCTTCAGGCGCGAGCCGGTCCGCACCCGTGCGGGTGCCGCCGATCGCGTCGTGCCCGGCGCGGCCGCGGGGGCCTTGACCGTCGTGCTGGTCACAGGTCGACTCCTTCGTCGTCGTGCGTCGTGGGGTGCTGCGGTGCCGGGTGCGACGACCGCTGGAGCCGCGCCTCCTGGAGGGCCTGGGCCAAGGAGGAGCGGGTGGGCCCGGTCACACCGGTGCCGGTCGCGAGAGCTGCGTGTTCACGCGGGCGACGAACGCGCGCATGCCCGCGGCGGCGTCGTTCTTCGACAGGATCACGGACTGCACCGTGTCGAGGAAGTACGTCTGGAAGTCGGACCCCGAGCCGCTGAACCAGGCGGGCGGGTCGTAGTTGAGGTACTCGGCCGCCTCGGCGTAGTTGGCCTGCGGCTGCAGTTCGGCGTAGGCCGCGCTGTCGACGACCGGTCCGTACGCCGGGATGTGACCGGCCTCGGCCCACGAGATGGAGTCCTTCAGGATGGTCGAGACCATCTTGTAGACGTCTTCTCGCTTCACCTCGTCGACCTCGCCCTGTCGGGGCAGCACGAACGAGTGCGAGTCGGCGTAGACGGCGGGTGTGCCGAACAGGGTCGGGATGATGCTCGCGTCGAACGGGATGCCGGCCTTCTGGGCGCTGGGCACCTCCCACACGCCGGTGAAGAGCATGCCGCTGTCGCCGCTGACGAACTCGGCGATGCCCGACTGGATGTCGCTCGCGGTGGCCATCGCCGTGCCGTCGGTCATCTTCTGCATGAACTCGAGAGCGGTGACGGCGGCCGCCTCGTCGTACTCGACCGTTCCGCCCTCGGTGAGCACCATGTCGGCGCCCTGCTGCTTGTAGAACGTGTAGAACATGCGCCACAGCTGGGCGCCGTCATTGAGGTAGCCCCACGAGGCGCCGTGCTTGCCGGTGACCGCCTGCATGGCGTTGGCGACCTCGAGGAACTGCTCGGGGCTCGTGATCTCGACCAGGCGCCCGTCGCTGCCGAGGGCCCCGGCCTTCTCGGCGATCTCGGTGTTGTACAGGAGGATGAACGGGTGCGAGTCGAGGGCGACCGAGAAGAGCTCGTCGCCGCTGAAGCCGGCCTTCCAGACGGCGGGGGCGAAGTCCTGCTCGCGCACGCCGTACGAGGCGAGCTTCTCGACGTCCCACGGGTCGAGCAGTCCGCCGGGGGCGTAGCCGGGCACGCGGGATGCGTGCATGATCGCGACGTCGGGGGCGCGGCCGCCGGCCGAGGCCATGGCGAGCTTCGTGTAGTACGGCGTGCCCCAGGCGAGCACCGTCTGGGTGGCCTCGAACTCGGGGTTCTGGGCGTTGGCCTCGTCGACGAGGGCGGACATCTTGATGCCGTCGCCCCCGCTCAGCAGATGCCAGAAGCTGAGGCTCGCGACACCGCCGGAGCCGGCCGTGACCCCGGTCGAGCAGCCGGCGAGACCGCCGACGGCGAAGGCGCCGCCCAGCAGGGCCGCACCGCCGACCAGCAGATTGCGGCGGCTGAGGCTGCGGGGCGCGGATGCCTCGCTCGGTGTGCCGGGCGTCGTGGAACGTGGGGTCATCGGGTTCACTCCTTTGTGAGTCGTCGACTGCCGACAGCATTACATCGTTGTAATACAAACGCAAGAGCTTTCTCCGGCGTCGTCGCGGAGTGGCCCGTGGGGTGGGACGCGAGGAGGCGCGGGCCGGGTGCGACCCGACCCGCGCCTCCTCGGCGGACGTGACGCCTACGGCGTGGGCATGCCGCCGTCGACGTGCAGCGTCTCGCCGACGACGTAGCTCGACTCGCCCGACGCGAGGAACACGTAGGCGGGGGCGAGCTCGGCCGGCTGGCCCCAGCGGCCGAGGGCCGTCTGGCTGCCGACGTCGGGCAGCGCGTCGGACGGCTGACCGCCCGCGGGCTGCAGCGGGGTCCAGATCGGGCCGGGCGCGACCGCGTTGACGCGGATGCCCTTCGGCGCGAGCTGCATGGCGAGACCCTTCGAGAAGGTGTTGATCGCGGCCTTCGTCGAGGCGTAGTCGACGAGCATCGGGGCCGGCTGGTACGCCTGGATCGACGTCGTGTTGATGATCGTCGAGCCGGGGGCGAGGTGCGGCAGGGCGGCCTTGGTGATCCAGAACATGGCGTACACGTTGGTCTTGTAGGTGTCGTCGAAGTTCTGGTCGTCGAGGTCGGCGAAGTCCTCGACGTGCTGCTGCTTGCCGGCGTTGTTCACGAGGATGTCGAGGCCGCCGAGCGCGTCGACGGTCTTCTGCACGATGTCGAGGCACACCTCGCGGCTCTTGATGTCGCCGGGCAGGGCGACGGCCTTGCGACCGGCGGCCTCGATGAGGGCGACGATCCGCTGAGCGTCCTCCTTCTCTTCGGCGAGGTAGCTGATGGCGACGTCGGCGCCTTCGCGGGCGTAGGCGATGGCGACGGCCGCGCCGATGCCCGAGTCGCCGCCGGTGACGAGAGCCCTGCGGCCCTCGAGGCGGCCCGAGCCGCGGTAGGTCTCCTCGCCGTGGTCGGCGGGCGAGCTGAGCTCCTCATCGGTGCCGGCGCCCTCGAGGTACTGGGCCTTCGGGGTGATGTCGGCGAACTTCTTGGTGGGGTCTTCGAATGCGTACTGGTCTGCAGACATGGTGGAGCCTCTCGATCTCGGCAGGGGAGGTCCGACGGTAGGCCTCGCCGCGCCTCCTCGTGAGGGGGCCGCTGGAGAACGGCCGTCGTCTATCCCGACGACGAACGGAACGGCAGGAGGCGCGGGGCGGCCCGGGCGGTCGACCAGCCGGTCAGCGGCGTGCAGCCGTGCTGGCTCTCGCGACGATCGTGTGCGGGATGATCACGAGCTCGGTCGGCCGGTCGCGCTCGGCGATGCGGGCGGCCAGCAGCTCCAGGGTGCGTTCGGCGAACAGCCGCTTGTCGAGGGCCACGGTGCTGAGCGGCGGCAGCACGAAGCGGCCGTCGGCGATGTCGTCGAACCCGGCGACGGACACGTCGCCCGGCACGCGGAGGCCCGCCGACCAGAGCGCGTGCACGGCGCCGATGGCCAGCGAGTCGGTGAAGCAGAAGAGCGCGTCGGGCGCGTCGTGCCGGGCGAGGGCCTCGGTCACGGCGGCGGAGGCGGCGGCGGGCGACCACGCGTCGCACGACCAGCGCAGGCCCTCGTCGACCGCGAGGCCGGCGGCGGCCATGGCCTCGGACCAGCCCTGGGTGCGGGCGCGCGCCGTCGCCGTGTCGAAGTCGCGACCCGAGCTGCCGAGCACGGCGATGCGGCGATGGCCGAGCCCGATCAGGTGCTCGGTCATGTCGCGGGCCGCGGCGACGCTGTCGACGCGCACCTGGTCGACGAGGGTCTGCTCGACCTCGCCGATCACGACGAGCGGGGGCAGGCTCTCGGCGCCGACGATCGCGCTCTCGTCGAGGCTGGTCGGGTTGAGCACGAGACCGTCGACGAGGTGCTCCTTGCCGCGCAGCAGCAGCTCGCCCTCGCGTTCGGGGCGCGTGCCGGTCTGCTCGAGCTGCACCGCCCAGCCGCGCTCGTGCGCGACCTCGACGAACCAGTGCGACATCTCGGCGCTGTACGGCGTGGTCAGGTCGGGGAACGCCAGGGCGATCGACCCTGTGCGTCCGTTGCGGAGCCCCCGGGCGCTGAGGTTCGGCACGTAGTCGAGCTCGGCCAGCGCCTGTTCGACGCGCTCGCGGGTCTCGGGTCGCACGAACACGACGCCGTTGATGACGTTCGAGACGGTCTTCGGCGACACCCCGGCGAGTGCCGCCACGTCCTTCACCGTCGCGCGCATGCGCCAAGGCTAGTCGCGGCCACGAGACCCCGGGAACGCGCTGAGACCCCGGCGCGCGCGGCGGGGTCTCGGCGGATGAGCGGGGTCTCGGCGTCGGAGCTGCTCAGGCCGAGGCGAGCACCTTCACGATGCGCTGCAGCGAGACGCTCTCGCTCGGCCGCAGGTCTTGAGCGAACAGGCTGAGGCGGAACTCCTCGAGCATCCACCGCGCGCGGGCGAGTGCAGGAGGCGCGGTGTCGGGCAGAGGGAACGTCCCGCCCGCGGTCTCGTACCGCTCGGTCGCCTGCTGCACCTCGCTCAGCCAGACGCGGTCGCGCTGCGGGTTCTCGAGCAGCTTCGTCGTGCGCCGGGTGATGCCGACGAGGTACACCGGCACGCGCTGCAGCTGCTGCAGCCCGGTCGCCGAGACGAAGCCGGGGTGGACGAGCCGATCGCGCTGCTGGCGCATGTCGGTCAGCGCCGCGAGGAGGTTCATCGACGTCGCGCCCTTGAGCGCCTTGTCGGCGTCGCGGGCGGCCGTCAGGGTGCGCGCCACCAGCGACACGGTCTGGAACATCTGGTCCATGACGGCGCTCGAGACGCGGTCGCGGGCCGAGAGGAACTCCTTCTTGGTCATCACCATGCCGTCGGGCTTCACCCGGAACAGGACGTCGTCGACGACCGCGACGAGGCAGTCGGCGAAGAGCGCCGCCGTGTTCTGGTACGGACTCGTCGCGAGGATCAGCTTCTCGGGGCTCGTCAGGTGCTGCTGCACGTACGCGATCGGAGACGGGGTCGCGAGCATCAGCAGTCGCCGCACGCCCTTCGGCGTCGCCTGCGCCTGGTCGACCGGCGTCGCCATCAGCGTGATCGAGACGGAGTCGCCGTGGTCGACCAGCGCCGGGTACGCGCGGATCACCGTGTCGCCGTGCCGGGTGTCGACCACGGCGGGCAGCTCGTCGAAGTCCCACGAGGTGATGCCGGTGCGCTCGAGGGAGTTCGCGGGGCGCTGACCGGCGTCGGCGACCCGACCCGCGCCTCCTCGGCCTCCGCGACGGCGGGCGTCGCGACCGCCGCCCTGCGTGACGCGCGCGACGCTGTCGCGGGTGGCGTCGCGCAGCCGGTGCTGCAGGGCTCCGAGGTCTTTGTCGCTGCCGACCTCGCGACCGCGGTCGTCGACCACGGCGTACGACACCCGGAGGTGCGCGGGCACGCGATCGAGGTCGAAGTCGTCGACCGCGACGGGCGTGTAGGTGAGCCTCTTGATGACCGCCGCGAGGGTCGCCGTGAACGGCTCGGCGGTGTCGGCCGGGGGAGCGTCGGGCAGCTCGTCGGTGATCTTCTTCGCCCAGTCGGCGGCGGGCACGACGTTCTTGCGGATCTGCTTCGGCAGCGACTTGATCAGCGAGGTCACCAGCTCGTCGCGGAGACCCGGCACCTGCCAGTCGAACCCGACCGGACGGAGGCGCGGCAGCAGCGGCAGGGGCACGACCACCGTCACGCCGTCGTCGTCGGCGCCGGGCTCGAACCGGTAGCGCAGCGTCAGCGTCTGGTCGCCCTGCTGCCAGGTGCTGGGGAACCCCTGCTCGTCGACGTCGGGCTCGTCGTCGCCGAGCAGGTCGGCCGCCGTCATGGTCAGCAGATCGGGGGTGTCCTTCTGCGCCTTGCGCCACCAGCCCTCGAAGTCGCGGGTGCTGAACACGTCGGCCGGGATCCGCCGCTGGAAGAACTCGAACGCCGCGTCGCCGTCGACGAGGATGTCGCGGCGGCGGGTGCGCTCCTCCACCTCGGTCAGCTCGCGGATCAGCTGCTCGTTCTTGCGCTCGAAGGCCTGCTGAGACTCCCAGTCGCCCTCGACGAGGGCGTGCCGGATGAACAGCTCACGCGCGTAGGCCGGGTCGATGCGCGAGAACTGCACGCGCCTCCTCGGCACGATCGGCACGCCGTAGAGCGTGACCCGCTCGTAGGCGACGACGGCGCCCTGCTTCTTCTCCCAGTGCGGCTCGCCGTAGCTGCGCTTCACGAGATCGAGGGCGAGCGGCTCGGCCCACGCGGGGTCGATGGCGCCGTTGACGCGCGCGAACAGGCGGCTCGTCTCGACCAGCTCGGCGCTCATGATCGCCGCGGGCTGCTTCTTCGCGAGCGCGCTGCCCGGGAACACCACGAAACGCGACTGCCGCGCCCCGACGTAGTCCTTCTTCTGCGGGTCGAACAGGCCGATCTGGCTGAGCAGACCGGCGAGCAGGCTGCGGTGCACCCCGTCGGGGTTCGTGCTGCGCTCGCCGATGTGCAGACCGAGGGGGCGGGAGGCGCGCGACAGCTGGCGGTATACGTCTTGCCATTCGCGGATCCGCAGGTAGTTGAGGAACTCGTCGCGGCAGAGGCGCTTGAAGGCGTTGCCGCTGAGCTCCTTCTGCTTGTCTTCGAGGTGGTTCCAGAGGTTCAGCAGGGTCATGAAGTCGCCGGCCGGGTCGCGGAACCGTGCGTGCTTCTCGTCGGCCTGGGCGCGTCTCTCGAGCGGGCGCTCGCGAGGGTCCTGGATGCTGAGGGCCGCGACGATGGCGAGCACCTCGCGGGTCGTGCCGTGCGTCTTCGACTCGACGACCATGCGGGCGAGGCGCGGGTCGATCGGCAGCCGGGTCAGCTGCTTGCCGATGCGGGTGATGTTGCCGCCCTGGGTGACGGCGCCGAGCTCGCGCAACAGGTCGAGGCCGTCTTTGATGCCGCGGGAGTCGGGCGGCTGGAGGAAGGGGAAGGCCGCGATGTCGCCGAGGTCGAGAGAGATCATCTGCAGGATGACCGCGGCGAGGTTCGTGCGGAGGATCTCGGGCTCGGTGTACTCGGGGCGCTTCTCGAAGTCCGTCTCGCTGTAGAGGCGGATCGCGATGCCGCTGCTCGTGCGGCCCGAGCGGCCGGAGCGCTGGTTGGCGCTGGCCTGCGAGATGGCCTCGATCGGGAGGCGCTGCACCTTGGCGCGGGTCGAGTAGCGGCTGATGCGGGCGGTGCCGGCGTCGATCACGTACTTGATGCCGGGCACGGTGAGGCTGGTCTCGGCGACGTTCGTGGCGAGGACGATGCGGCGGCGGGTGCCCGCGGTGGCGCTGGGCTGGAAGACGCGGTGCTGATCGGCGGCGCTGAGGCGGCCGTAGAGCGGCAGCACCTCGGTGTGCGGCAGGTTGCGGCCGCGGATGCTCTCTTCGGCGTCGCGGATCTCGTTCTCGCCGCTGAGGAACACCAGCACGTCGCCGGTGCTCTCGCGGGCGAGCTCGTCGAGGCCCTCGTTGATGCCCTGCAGGTAGTCCTTGTCGTCGGCGCGCTGTCTGCGGTCGCCGGCCCGCGCCTCCTGACGGTCGTCGTCGGGGTCGGTGTCGCCGTCGTCGTCGCCCGTGGTGTCGTCGGCGACGAGTGGCCGGTAGCGGACCTCGACCGGGTAGGTGCGGCCCGAGACCTCGACGATGGGGGCGTCGCCGAAGTGCTTCGAGAACGACTGCGGGTCGATGGTCGCGCTCGTGATGATGAGCTTGAGGTCGGGGCGGCGGGGGAGGAGCTGCTTGAGGTACCCGAGGAGGAAGTCGATGGTGAGGCTGCGCTCGTGGGCCTCGTCGATGATGATCGTGTCGTACCGGGTGAGGTCGCGGTCGAAGTGGATCTCGTTCAGCAGGATGCCGTCGGTCATCAGCTTGATCTGCGTGTCGGCGCCGACCTTGTCGGTGAACCGGACCTGGTAGCCGACGACACCGCCGACCTCGTCGCCGAGCTCTTCGGCGATGCGCTCGCTGATGGTGCGGGCGGCGATGCGGCGGGGCTGCGTATGGCCGATCTTCGTGCGGCCGAGCTCGAGGCAGATCTTCGGCAGCTGCGTCGTCTTGCCCGAGCCGGTGGCACCGGCGACGATGACGACCTGGTTGTCGCGGATCGCGGTGGCGATGTCGTCGCGCCTCTGGCTGACCGGGAGCTCGGGCGGGTACGTGATGGTGGGGATCATGGGCGTTCCAGCTTAAGCGCTCACGGGCCCTCCCCTGGTGCGGGGGGCCGGTCGTCCTCCCCAGGGGCGACCCCGCCGAGGCGGCACGGGTCGATGGACCCCGGGTGGGGGTCTGGCGAGGCGGCGTACTATCCTGCGAGCATTACTCGTCAACGGAGACGGAGAACACCCGAACATGAGCACCCCCTCTCGCGCGACCGCGTCGGTCGCCGCGATCCTGGCCGAATCGGCCACCCGATTCGCCGACGACATCGCCGTCATCGTGGGAGCCGAGCGCACCTCCTACGCGCAGCTCTGGCAGCAGACCCTCGCCTACGCGGGCGCACTCCGCGCCAAGGGCGTGCACGAGGGCGACCGCGTCGCCATGCTCGTGCCCAACGTCGCCGACTTCCCCCGCGTCTACTACGCGACGCTCGCCCTCGGCGCCGTCGCGGTCCCCGTCCACGCGCTGCTCAAACGGCACGAGATCGAGTACGTGCTGCGCGACAGCGGCGCGACGATCCTGGTCTGCGCGGCCCCGCTGCTCGCCGAGGGCGCCGCCGGCGCCTCCCTGGCCGGCGTCGACGTCGTCACGGTGCTCGCCCCGGGCACCTCCGTCGACCCGCACGGCACCGGGCACGACCGGCTCGAGGCGCTCGCCGAGGCCGCCGAGCCGCTCGACACGTACGTGCCCCGCGACCCGTTCGACACCGCGACGATCCTCTACACGAGCGGCACGACCGGTCAGCCGAAGGGCGCCGAGGGGTCGCACTTCGCCCTGATCGAGCAGGTCAACACGAACCTGATGAGCACCTTCGACATGCGGCGCGGCGACGTGCTGCTCGGCGCGCTCCCGCTGTTCCACACCTTCGGTCAGACCTGCACCATGAACACCGGGCTGCGCGCCGGCGCGACGATCGTCATGCTGCCGCGCTTCGACGGCGACGCGGCCCTCGCCGCCATGGTCGAGCACGACTGCGCGATCTTCATGGGCGTCCCCACGATGTACATGGCCCTGCTCGACGCGGCCACGCGCTCGGAGGGCAGACCGCGCCTCCGCTACGCCGTCTCGGGCGGGGCCTCGCTGCCCCTGGCCGTCCTCGAGCGGTTCGAGCAGGTCTTCGGCGCCCCGCTGCACGAGGGGTACGGGCTGACCGAGACGTCGCCCGTCGCGACCTTCAACCACGTCGGTCGCACTCCGCGGCCCGGCACCATCGGCACGCCGATCTGGGGTGTCGACGTCGAGATCGCCGACCCCGCCGTCACCGACTCGATCGCCCTGCTGCCGCACGGCGAGATCGGCGAGCTGGTCATCCGCGGCCACAACCTGATGAACGGCTACCTGAACCGGCCCGAGGACACCGCCGAGGCGATCGTCGACGGCTGGTTCCGCACCGGCGACCTCGGCACCAAGGACGACGACGGCTACCTCACCATCGTCGACCGCACGAAGGACATGATCATCCGCAACGGGTACAACGTGTACCCCCGCCAGGTCGAGGAGGTGCTGGCCAAGCACCCCGACGTGACCATGGCGGCGGTCTTCGGCGTGCCGCACGAGATGCACGGTCAGGAGATCGAGGCGGCCGTCGTGCTGCGCGAGGGCGCCACGGTCGAGCCCGCCGAGCTCGTCACCTTCGTGTCCGACGCGATCGCGGCGTACAAGTTCCCGCGCGTGGTGCACGTCGTCGACTCCCTTCCGCTCGGCCCGAGCGGCAAGATCCTCAAGCGGGCGCTCGTCGAGCGGTTCGGCGTGGCGGAGCCGACCCGCGCCTCCTGAGGGCGACCGGCGCCTCGTGAGCCGACCCGTGCCTCCTGAGGCCGACCCGCGCCTCCTGAGGGCGACCGGCGCCTCCTGGGGGCGACGGCCGTCGCGCGATGCGGCCCGTCGCGCCTAGAGTCGAGGGCGTGATGCTCAACGACGTGCACGTCCACCGTTCCGACGACCCGCTCGCCCGGGCCGACGAGCTGGCCGCGAAGCTGGCCGCGGTCGCCCTCGACCCCGTGGCCGTCGACGCCGACGTCGTCGACATGGTCGTCAACCGGGTCATCGACAACGCCGCCGTCTCGGCTGCCAGTCTCGGCCGGGCCCCCGTGGCGGCCGCCCGAGCGCAGGCCGCGGCGCGCCTGCAGACCCCCGCCGATGGCCGAGGAGGCGCGGGTCGACCGGGCACCGCCGGTCGCGGTCGCGAGGGCGCCACCGTCGTCGGCCTCGACCCGGCGACCCGCGTGCAGCCCGAGTGGGCCGCGTGGGCGAACGGCGTGGCCGTGCGCGAGCTCGACTTCCACGACACGTTCCTCGCCGCCGAGTACTCGCACCCGGGCGACAACATCCCGCCGGTGCTCGCCGTGGCCCAGCACGTCGGCGCGACGGGCGAGCAGCTGGTGCGCGGTCTGGCCGCCGGCTACGAGCTGCAGATCGACCTCGTCAAGGCGATCAGCCTGCACGCCCACAAGATCGACCACGTCGCGCACCTCGGCCCGAGCGCCGCGGGCGGCATCGGCGCGCTGCTCGGACTGGACGCCGAGACGACGGCTCAGGCGATCGCGCAGGCCCTGCACACCACCACGGCGACGCGTCAGTCGCGCAAGGGCCTCATCTCGACCTGGAAGGCCTACGCCCCGGCATTCGCCGGCAAGCAGGCCGTCGAGGCCGTCGACCGGGCCTTGCGCGGTCAGACGAGCCCCAGCCCGATCTACGAGGGCGAGGACGGCGTCATCGCCTGGCTGCTCGACGGCCCCGACGCGCACTACCGGGTGCCGCTGCCCGGCCCCGGCGAGTCGAAGCGCGCCATCCTCGACAGCTACACGAAGGAGCACAGCGCCGAGTACCAGGCGCAGGCCTGGATCGACCTCGCCCGCCGACTCGGTCGCGAGCATCCCGAGCTGCGCGACCCCGCCGCCGTCGAGTCGATCGTGCTGCACACCAGTCACCACACGCACGTCGTGATCGGCTCGGGCGCGGGGGATCCGCAGAAGTACGACCCGACCGCCAGCCGCGAGACGCTCGACCACTCGATCCCGTACATCGTCGCCGTCGCCCTCCAGGACGGCGAGTGGCACCACGAGCGCAGCTACGCGCCCGAGCGCGCCGCACGCCCCGACACGGTCGCCCTCTGGCGTCGCATCACCACCGCGGAGGACGCCGAGTGGACCCGCCGGTACCACTCGATCGACCCCGCCGAGAAGGCCTTCGGCGGTCGCCTCGAGGTCACGTTCGTCGACGGCCGCCGTCTCGTCGACGAGATCGCCGTCGCGGACGCCCACCCGCTCGGCGCCCGGCCCTTCGGTCGCGACGACTACGTGCGGAAGTTCCGCACCCTCGCCGACGGGGTGCTCGACCCGGCCGAGATCGAGAGGTTCCTCGACGTGGCGCAGCGCCTGCCCGAGCTGCGGGCCGGCGAGCTGCAGACCCTCACCCTCACCGCGCCTCCCGGGTCGCTCCGATCGGCCGACGAGGCCCTGCCGGACGGGCTGTTCTGATGCTGTACTCGACGCTGACGCCGGCCGAGAAGCGCCGCCGCCTCCGGGCCCGACTCGACGACACCGACGAGCTGCTGCGCCTCCCCGGCGCCTTCAACCCGCTGAGCGCGCGCCTGATCGAGCAGAAGGGCTTCGAGGGCGTCTACGTCTCGGGGGCCGTCGTCAGCGCCGATCTCGGGCTGCCCGACATCGGCCTCACGACCCTGACCGAGGTGGCCCAGCGGGCGCACCAGATCGCCCGGATGACCGATCTGCCGACGCTCGTCGACGCCGACACGGGTTTCGGCGAGCCGATGAACGTCGCCCGCACCGTGCAGACGATGGAGGATGCCGGGGTCGCCGGTCTGCACATCGAGGACCAGGTCAACCCCAAACGCTGCGGTCATCTCGACGGCAAGGCGGTGGTCAACCTCGACACCGCGCTGAAGCGGATCCGTGCCGCGGCCGACGGGCGACGCGACCCCGATCTGCTGATCATGGCGCGCACCGACGTGCGGGCGATCGACGGGCTGGCGGCGGCCGTCGACCGGGCGAGGGCGCTCGTCGACGCGGGCGCCGACGCGGTGTTCCCCGAGGCGATGACCGGTCTCGACGAGTTCGAGGCGATCGCCCGGGCCGTCGACGTGCCCGTGCTGGCCAACATGACGGAGTTCGGCAAGGGACGCCTGCACACGGCCGACGAGCTGCGCGACGCCGGCGTGCGGATCGTCATCTACCCCGTGACGCTGCTGCGGCTCGCCATGGGCGCGGCGGCCCGCGGGCTCGACGAGATCGACTCGGCGGGGACCCAGGAGGCGCTGCTCGATTCCATGCAGCACCGCACCGATCTCTACGACCTGATCGACTACCGGGGCTATTCGGCGTTCGACTCGGGCGTCTTCGACTTCACCGTGGAGCGCTGACCGCGCCTCGCACGCACACCCGATCACGAAGGAGTGACCATGACCGACACCATCACGACCGACCCGCCCGTCGAGCTGCACAAGGGGCTGGCCGGCGTCGTCGTCGATCGCACCGCGGTCTCGAAGGTCGACGCGGCGAGCAACTCGCTGCTCTACCGGGGGTACCCCGTGCAGCAGCTCGCCGCCGAGCGCGACATCGAGGACGTCGCCTACCTGCTGCTGCACGGCGAACTGCCGACCGCCGCCGAACGGGCCGCCTTCGACGCCGAGCTGCGGGCCGCCCGCCCGCTGGCACCGGGCCTCCTGCACGTGATCGATCTCATCCCGACGTCGGCGCACCCGATGGACGTCGTGCGGACCGCCGTCAGCGCCATCGGCGCGGCCCAGCCCGAGTCGAGCACCGCGCCGGGCGAGTACGACGCCGCCGCGACGCGACGACTCGCCACCCGCCTGTTCGCCGTGCTGCCCGCCGTCATCGCCTACGACCAGCGCCGACGCCACGATCTGCCCCCGATCGCCCCGCGCGACGACCTCGGCTACAGCGCCGACTTCCTCCACCAGGTGTTCGGACGCGAGGCCGACCCGCTCGACGTCGACGCCTTCGACACGTCGATGGTGCTCTACGCCGAGCACTCGTTCAACGCCTCGACGTTCACGGCGCGGGTGATCGCCTCGACGCTCTCCGATCTGCACTCGTCGGTGGTCGGCGCCATCGGCGCCCTGAAGGGGCCGCTGCACGGCGGCGCGAACGAGGCGGCCCTCGAGCTGCTGGCCCGGGTGACCGACGACGGGGGCGCCGCGGGCGCGGGCGCCTGGCTCGACGGGGCCTTCGCCCGGCACGAGAAGATCATGGGCTTCGGTCACCGGGTGTACAAGAACGGCGACAGCCGGGTGCCGACCATGGAGGAGGCGCTGGCCGGCCTCGTCGACCGGGCCCGCGCCTCCGGAGACGACCGCGTCGGCGATCTCGCCGCGACCTACGAGGCGCTCGCCGCCGGAGTGCTCGAACGGAAGGACCTGAAGCCGAACGTCGACTACCCGTCGGGGCTGGCCTATCACCTGATGGGCTTCGACACGTCGGTGTTCACGCCGCTGTTCGTCGCCGCACGGGTGCTCGGCTGGAGCGCCCACGTGATCGAGCAGCGCGAGGCGAACTCGCTGATCAGGCCGCTGAGCCACTACGACGGGGTCGAACTGCGCGACGTGCCGCCCCGCGGCTGAACCACGGGACGTCGCCGCCGCCTACCGTGGGCGGCATGACCAACCGCCTCGCCGACGCCGTCAGCCCGTACCTCCGCTCGCACGCCGAGAACCCCGTCGACTGGCGTCCGTGGGGGCCCGAGGCCTTCGCCGAGGCCGCCCGTCGCGACGTGCCCGTGCTCGTCTCGATCGGCTACTCGACCTGCCACTGGTGCCATGTGATGGCGCGCGAGAGCTTCTCCGACCCCGTGCTGGCCGCGACGCTGAACGACCGGTTCGTCGCGGTCAAGGTCGATCGCGAAGAGCACCCCGACGTCGACTCGAGCTACCTCGCCGCCGCGTCGGCCTTCACGCCGAGTCTCGGCTGGCCGCTCACCGCCTTCGCGACCCCCGAGGGGCGCGTCTTCTACGCGGGCACGTACTACCCGCCGACCCCGGTCGGCGAGCATCCGGCGTTCGGCCAGGTGCTCGACGCGGTCGCCGAGGCGTGGCGCGAGCGGCGCGGCGAGGTGGAGGCGACCGGCCGGGCGGTCCAGGAGGCGCTGGTCGGCCGAGCCGCGCCTTCTGCGGTCGTCGACGGGGTCGTCTCGCCGACCGCGGGGCCGGCGCCGATCGCACTGCCCACGATGGAGTCCCTGCGGGCGGCGGCCGGTCGGCTCGTCCCGTTCGAGGACACCGAGCACGGCGGGCTGGGCGGGGCGCCGAAGTTCCCCACCGCGCCGCTGCAGCTGGCGCTGCTGACGCTCGGGGCCGGGGGAGACCCGGCGGCCGCGGGGCTCGCGTCGCGCACGCTGCGGGCCATGGCGGCGTCGCCCCTCCGCGACGCCGTCGAGGGCGGGTTCTTCCGGTACTCGACGCGACACGACTGGGCCGACCCGCACTACGAGCGGATGCTCTACGACAACGCGCTGCTGCTGACGGCGTACTCGCGGGCGGCGGTGCTCGACCGTGGCGCGGGGTCGCGCGAGGCGGCAGAGGGCGTCGCGACGTTCCTGCTCGAGCGGCTGCGCACCGCGCGCGGGGGCTTCGGGTCGGCGCAGGACAGCGAGAGCACGATCGACGGCCGCCGCGTCGAGGGCGGCTACTACCTGCTCGACGCGGCCGGGCGGGCGCGGCAGGAGGCGCCGCCCGTCGACGACAAGGTCCTCACCGGCTGGAACGGCCTCGCCGTCGCCGCACTGGCGGAGGCGGGGTGGCGACTCGACCACCCCGAGTGGATCGCCGCCGCACGCGGAGCGGCCGACCTGCTGCTCGCCGAGCACGTCACGGCCGAGGGGCGACTGCTGCGCGCCTCCACGTCGTCCGGGGTGTCGCGCGCGTCGGCCGCCCTCGAGGACTACGGGATGCTCGCCGAGGGTCTGCTGCAGCTCGCCCTCGCGACCGGGGAGCCGCGCTACGCCGTCGAGGCGCGACGGCTCGTCGACCTGTGCCTCGACGCGGGGCGGGGCGGCGGAGGAGGCGCGGGTGCGGCGGGTGCCGACGGCCCGGTGTTCGAGGCTCCCGGCGGGGGCGACCCCGTGCTGCAGGCGCAGGGGACGGCGCTCGTGACCGACCCGTCGGAGGGCGCGTACCCCTCGGGTGTCGCGTCGCTCGCGACGGCGGCGTCGACCCTGCATCGCCTCACCGGGGAGGCGCGCTACCGGACCGCCGCGGAGCTCGCGCTGGCCCCCGCCGCCGCCGCTGCCGTCGACTCGCCGTCGGCGTACGGCACGACGTTCGGCCTGCTGGCCGACCTCGCCGCGGGGGCGACGCAGGTCGTGGTCGTGGTGCCCGACGCGGCTGCCGATACGGGTGCCGGCACGGAGGTACGCGCACTCGCGGCGCGGGTCAGGAGCGAGGTCGCACCCGGGCTCGTGGTGGCCGTCGTCGACGACTCCTCGGCGCGGGCCTTCGCCGAGGCCGGGTTCGAGCTCTTCGCCGGGCGCCGCTCGACGCCCGGGCCCACGTCCGAGACGTCGCTCGCGACGGCCTACGTCTGCCGTGACTTCGTCTGCCGACTGCCCGTGACCGACGTCGCATCGCTGGATCGCGAACTCGCACAGGCCTGACATGACGCGACGTGCCCGGGACCCGTCGTGTTCGGCGGTGTCTCGGGCACGTCGCGATCAGGGGCCGTGCCGGTGCGGCCGCTGCTGCTGTTGCCGCTGAGGAGGGTTCCTTACGGGCGCGGCTTCGGCGGGCCGGGCTTGGGGTGACCGGGGATCGAATCGCCCGAGAGATTCAGATCGGCCGGGTCGACCTCGATGTCGCCGACGTCGTCCGGTCCGCCCTCGCCGGGGAGGCTCTTGATCGCGTCGAGGTCGGTGTCGTCGTCGACGGCGGGGGAGTCGGCCGTGGCCGACCGCTGCATCTCGGCCGTCGTCTTCTCGCTGCGCGGGAAGTCCGCCGTCGGGTCGTCATTCTCCGTCGTGCCGTCGGCGGCCGGCGACGTGCTGCCGGTCGAGTCGCTGCTCGAGTCGCCGGCCTGCGTGTCGCTGGCTTGGTCGGCGCCGGGCTGGGCGCCGTTGGGCTGGGTGTCGTGCTCGTCATCGTGCATGCGCGGCACCGTACGCCGTGGAGGTGCGCGCGACATGTGCGCCCGATCGGTCGAGCACCGGGGCGCGGGCCGCGTCAGGCGGCGAGCGACTCGAGCGGGGTGTCGGCGTCGGCCGACCACTCGTTCAGCGAACCGTCGTACAGGGCGACGTTGCGCTCGCCGATCAGCGTCAGAGCGAAGGCGTCGGCGCTCGCGTCGATGCCGGCCCCGCAGTAGACGACGACACGGTCGGCGCTCGCCACCGGGGCGAACACGGATTCGATGACGCGCTCGGGGCGGAACTGGCGGTCGGCGTCGACGACGCGGTCGACCGGCACGGAGACGCTCGTGGGGATGTGCCCGAGTCGCGGGCGCCGCCCCTCGACACCGGCGAACTCGGCCGTCGGTGACGCGCAGACGAGCGCCGCCTTCTCGTCGCCGGCCACCACGCGCTCGACGAACGCCTTGTCGACCCAGAGATCGGGTCGCTCGCTCGCCTCGAACAGCGCGGGCTCGGGCTCGACGTGCCCGCGCTCGACGGGCCGCCGCTCGTCGCGCCAGACGGAGGCGCCGCCGTCGAGCACCGCCACGTCGTCGTACCCGTACGCCCGGAAGAGCCACCAGAGACGGCAGGCCCACTCGCTGTGCGCGTCGTCGTAGACGACCACGGTCGTCTCGTTCGAGATGCCGAGCGCGCCGGCGGCGTCTTCGAAGCGCGACCGGCCGGGGCGGGTGAACGGCAGATGCGCGTCGGCGTCGCTGAAGTCGCGGATGAGGTCGGCGAACACGGCACCGGGCACGTGGCCGGCCCGGTGACCCTCGCGACCCGTTATGTAGCGGCCCGTCGGGGTGCCGTCGACACCCGCCACGGGCCGGACGGTGGTGTCGACCACGACCATGTCGTCGGCGCCCAGGTGGTCGGCGAGCCACTGGGTCGAGACGAGAGGCGAGGTCAGCACGGGAGGCATGGCCCCCACGGTAGCCACCACGACCGACATCCGGCAGGAGGCGGGCAACACGGCGTCACGCGCCGCCCGCCCGCCCGGCGCGTCAGCGGCCGGTCTTCTTGGCCGAGATGACGCCGGTGTCGAAGCCCATGAGGTTGAGCCCGCCGTGGAACCGCGCGTGCTCGACCTTGATGCAGCGGTCCATGACGACCGTCAGCCCCTGCTCTTCGGCGTACCGCGCGGCCTCCTCGTTGTAGATGCCGAGCTGCACCCAGATCGTCTTCGCACCGCTCGCGAGCACGTCGTCGACGACCGAGGGGATGTCGCTCGCCTTGCGGAACACGTCGACGATGTCGGGCACCTCGGGCAGCGACGCGAGGTCGGGGTAGGCCTTCTGCCCGAGGATCGTGTCGGCGTTCGGGTTGACGAAGTACACCCGCAGGTCGCTCGACTGCTGCAGGTAGGTGCCGACGAAGTAGCTCGAGCGCGCGGGGTTCGGCGACGCCCCGACGATGGCGACGCTCGACGCCCCGCGGAGGATCGCCTGACGCTCACGCGCCCCCGGCCCGACCCAGGTCCGCTGCGACTTCAGGAGCTTCGCCAGAGGCGACGACGCCGGCAGCTCGCAGGTCAGGCCGTTGGTCAGCTGCGTGGTGACGGTCTCGGCGGTGGGTGCTGAGGTCATGGCGGGTCACTCGCCCTTCGTCGCGGCGCTGAGCGCCTGGTCGAGGTCGTGGACGATGTCGTCCGGGTCTTCGATGCCGACGCTGATGCGCACCGACCCCGGCAGCACCCCCGCGTCGACGAGCTGCTGCTCGCTCAGCTGGGCGTGCGTGGTCGAGCCCGGGTGGATGACGAGGGTCTTCGCGTCGCCGATGTTGGCGAGGTGGCTGGCCAGCTCGACCGACTCGATGAAGGTCCGCCCGGCGGCGCGCCCGCCCTTGAGCTCGAAGGTGAACACCGAGCCGGGCCCCTCCGGCAGGTACTTCGCCGCCCGGTCGTGGTGCGGGTGATCGGGCAGACCGGCCCAGCGCACCCGCTCGATGCGCGGGTCGGCGTCGAGCCACTCGGCGACGTGACGGGCGTTCTCGACGTGGGCGCGCATCCGGAACGGCAGGGTCTCGACGCCCTGGGCGAGCAGCCAGGCCGAGTGCGGTGCGAGGGCGGGGCCGATGTCGCGCAGCTGCTCGGCGCGGAGGCGGGTCAGGAACGCGTACTCGCCGAAGTTGCCCGACCAGTTCAGCCCGCCGTAGCTCGGCACGGGCTGGTCGAACAACGGGAACCGCTCGGTGTCCCACGCGAAGCGCCCCGACTCGACGACGACGCCGCCGAGCGTGGTGCCGTGCCCGCCGAGGAACTTCGTCGCCGAGTGGATGACGACGTCGGCGCCCCACTCGATGGGGCGGTTCAGGTACGGGGTCGAGATGGTCGAGTCGACGATCAGCGGCACGCCGGCCGCGTGCGCGACCTCGGCGAGACCCTCGAGGTCGGCGATCTCGCCCGACGGGTTCGCGACCGTCTCGACGAACACGAGCTTCGTCTCGGGACGGATCGCGGCGGCGTAGTCGACCGGGTCGCTCGACTGGACGAACGTCGTCTCGACGCCGAACCGGCGGAGGGTCACGTCGAGCTGGGTGATCGAGCCCCCGTAGAGGTTCGCGCTCGCGACGATGTGGTCGCCGGCCCCGGCGAGCGAGGCGAAGGTGATGAACTGCGCGCTGAGTCCGCTCGACGTCGCGACGGCGCCCAGGCCGCCCTCGAGGCTGGCGATGCGCTCTTCGAACGAGGCCGTGGTCGGGTTCGCGAGACGGCTGTAGATGTTGCCGTACTTCTGCAGGGCGAACCGCGCCGCGGCGTCCTCCGTGTCGTCGAACACGAACGCGCTCGACTGGTAGATGGGGAGGGCCCGCGAGCCCGTCACCGCATCGGGGATGTTGCCCGCGTGGATCGCCCGCGTGCGGAAGCCGTACTCACGATCTGCCATGCGCCAACGCTAGCCGCTGGTCGTCACGGGGCGACCGGGGAGGTAACAGAACTACACATGGCGACCCGCGCCTCCTGCCCTGGGGAGGGGTCGAGGCGCCGGGGCGCCGCGGCCCCTCAGCGCGACCCGAGCACCGACCGGTACACCTCGAGCATCGGCTCGGCGCTCTGCGCCACCACCGGACCGGCGCGCAGCTGGGCCTCGCTGGCGCTCGTCAGCAGCTCCGGGTCGCCGAGGAGGCGCGCGATGGTCGCGACGAGCCCCGCGGCGTCGGGCGTCGGCGTGAGGAACCCTCCGCCGTCGGGCACCACCTCGGCCAGATCGGGGTCGCAGTAGACCACGGGGAGGCCGGTCGCGGTCGCCTCGAGAGCGACCATCGGCTGGTTGTCGAAGTCGTACGAGCTCGAGACGAGCACATGACCCGACCGCATCGCCTCGAGCACGCTCGCATGCGTCACCGCGCCGTGGAACGTCACCGGGGCGCCCGCCCGCTCGAGCGACCGGCGCGCGCCGCCGTCGCCGTAGACGTCGACCGACACCCGCGGCCCGAACTCCCGCGCGGCCGCGAGCAGCACCTCGGGGCGCTTCTCGGGCGAGAGTCTGCCGACCCAGACGACGCGCAGGGTCTCCCCGTCGGCCAGTCGCCGAGGCGGCGTGGTGCCTGCGGTCGCGGCCACCGCCTCCTCGAGGCCGTTGGACACCACCGTCATCGGCGTCTGGACGCCCTGGTCGGCGAGCTTGCGGGCGAAGTGGGACGACGGGACGACGACGTGATCGCTGGCCCGCGACTGCGCCAGCATGAGCCGCCACATCCGTCGGGCGGTGGCGGTCGCCGTGTAAGGAGTGCCTCCCTGGACGCGGAGACCGGCGTGGCTGACCTGCCGCGCGTGCAGGCGGGCGAGCAGGGCGGTCGTGACACCGGGCAGGGGCAGGGTCGACGCCGTGTAGACGTCGACGCGGCCGTGCATCGTATGCACGACGGGGAGGCCCAGGTCGCCGGCCGCGCGGATGCCGCCGAGCGCCGCGAACATCTCGGAGTGGGTGTGCACCACGTCGACTCCGCGACGGGCGAACTCGTCGCGCAGCGCGGCCGTCACGCGACGGGGCGACCAGGCGAACGGATAGCCGTCGGGGCGGAACGACCCCGAGACGGGCAGGGCCACCACCCCCTCGTCGGGCGACGGGCCGGCGAGCGGGCAGAAGACGGTCGCCTCGTGACCGGCGGCACGGAGCGACTCGGCGAGGGCCCGCACGGCTGTCTGGACGCCGCCGAGCGTCGGGGCGTAGTAGTCCGTGACGAGGGCGATGTGCACGCGTCGATCATAGGGAGCGCGGGGGGAGACCCGTCCGTCCACCTGGCCCTAGGATCGCGTCATGGGGGAGACGGCGTTGGTGACGGGTGCGAGCGGGTTCCTCGGCGGGCACGTCGTGCGGGACCTCCGCGCGCACGGGTGGCGGGTCGTCGCAGCGGGTCGCCGAGCCGACGCGCTGCCCCCGGGCGGCCCCGTCTTCGTGGGCGACCTCGACGACCTCGGGCGGGCCGACGTGCCCGCCGACGTGGTCGTGCACTGCGCCGCGCTGTCGTCGCCGTGGGGTCGCTGGTCCGAGTTCGAGCACGCCAACGTCGAGGGCACCGCCCGGGTGCTCGACTACGCCCGTCGCGTCGGTGCTCGCCGCATCGTCCACGTGTCGTCCCCGGGCATCTACGCCGCACCGCGGGACCGGGTCGGCATCCGCGAGCACGAGGTCGACCCGCGTCGCCCCATGAACCACTACATCCGCTCGAAGCTGCAGGCCGAGGCCCTCCTGCAGGAGGCGGTGGCCGGGTCGGACGCACCCGAGGTCGTCGTGCTCCGCCCGCGTGGCATCGTCGGGCCCGGCGATCCGAGTCTCGTGCCGCGCCTCCTGCGGGTCCACTCCCGGGTCGGGGTGCCCCTGCTGCGCGGCGGTCGGGGGCTCGTCGATCTCACGTCGGTCGAGAACGTGGCGCTCGCCGTGCGGCTCGCGGCGACCGAGCCCCGCGCGGCCGGCGAGGTCTTCAACATCACCAACGGAGACCCGCGCCCGTTCGGCGAGCTGCTCGAGCAGCTGCTGACCGGGCTCGGGCTGCCGCTCCGGCCCCGGCGGGTCCCGGCGCGTGCCGCCTACGCGCTCGCCGGTCTGCTCGAGGTCGTCTGCGGCGCCCTGCCCGGGCGGCCGGAGCCCCCGATGACGCGCTACACGATCACCACCATCGCGCACTCGCAGACGCTCGACATCTCGAAGGCCCGAGAGCTGCTCGGCTACGAACCCGTGGTGTCGCTCGACGAGAGTCTCGCGGGCTACGCGGGCGATCGCGGCGCCCGTGTCTGACCGGGCGGCCTCGTCGCGCCTCGAGTGCTTCGCCTGCGGCGACACCTCGCACGACGTCGGCCAGCTGGTGCGCGGTCACCGCCGCGAGCGCCGGGTGTTCCCGTCGGGCGCCTTCCTCTGGACGTCGGGCGACCGGCGGGTGCTCTTCGACACGGGTTACGCCGCCCTGCCCTGGCGCGCCGGCGCCGCCGCGTGGGCCTACCGCCGTCTGCTTCCGCCCCGGGTGCCCCCGGGGGCGACGATCGCCGAGCAGATCGACCCCGCCGAGGTGACCCACGTGGTGCTCTCGCACCTGCACCCCGACCACCTCGGGGGTCTCGGGGCGTTCCCCGGTGCGACCGTGGTGCTCGGCGAGGGTCTGCGACGGACGCTCGCGGCGCCCCGACTGCGCGACGGCGTGCTGCGGCGCCTGCTGCCGTCGTGGTGGCCCGACGCCCGGCTGCTGGTCGTCTCCGACTTCGAGACCGGGCCGCACGGGCTGCGGACGCACGATCTGTTCGGCGACGGGTCGTACGAGCTCGTCGACCTCCCGGGTCACGCCGACGGGCACCTCGGGGCCCTGGTCGAGCAGCGGGTGCTGCTCGCCGGCGACGCCGCCTGGGGGCGCGACCTGCTCGGGCAGGAGCCTCGGATGCGCCGCCTGCCCCGCCTGGTCGCGCACGATCTCGACGCCCAGGCCGCGACCGCCGCCCGGCTGCTCGCCGCCGAACGGGGCGGGGTGCGCCTCCTGTTCAGTCACGACCGGCATCCGCTCGGGGTCGACCTGCTCGCCCCGCACGAGCCGCGAGACCCGAGCGAGTCGCCCGACCCGCACGCTCCGTACGACCGACGAGGTGCCGAGTGATGCCCGTGAAGACCCTCAGGATCGCCGGCTGGGGCACGTGGCTGCCCGACCGCGTCGTCCGCTTCGGCACCCAGACCCGCTACCGGATCGACGACGACGTCTCGCAGCTCGACATGCTGCAGACGGCGGCCGAGCGCGCGCTCGCGAGCGCCGGTCTCGCGCCCGACGACCTCGACTGCGTGATCGCGGCCTGCGCGGCCGGGGTCCAGCCGATCCCGTGCACGGCGGCGCTCGTGATGGAGCGGGTCGCGCCGGGCGCCCGGGCGGCGGCGTTCGACGTCAACTCGACGTGCACGAGCTTCATCACCGCGCTCGACGTCGCCTCGCGGTACCTCGCCGACGGCGACCACGAGCACGTGCTGGTCGTCTCGGGCGACGTCGGCAGCCGGTTCCTCGACCCGTCCCAGCGCGAGAGTCACGAGCTGTTCTCCGACGCCGCCGCCGCGGTCGTGCTGACCCGGGGCGACCACCCGGGGCAGGGGGTCCTCGCGACCCTGCAGCAGACCTGGCCCGCGCACGCCCACGACACCGAGCTGCGCGGCGGTCTCTCGCGGCACCCCTCGAGCGCTTACGCCGGCGGGGATCCGGCCGACTACCTCTTCGACATGGACGGCCGGCGGGCGCTCCGCGGCATGCTGACCGTGCTGCCCGGGTTCTTCGAGCGCTTCTGGGAGCGCTCCGGGCTCACCATCGACGACGTCGACCTCGTCGTGCCGCACCAGGCCAGCGGGGCCCTCGGCATCGCGATGCGCCGACTCGGAATGCCCGTCGGCTCATTCGTCGACGCGGTCGCCGAGTACGGGAACATGGTCTCCGCCTCGGTGCCGTACACGTTGGCGCGCTGCCTCGACGACGGTCGGGTCGGACCGGGCGACACCGTGGTGCTCTGCGGCACCGCCGCCGGGTTGACGGCGAACGCGCTGGCCCTGCGGCTGTAGCGTCCGGGTCGCCGGGCGACGGATGCCGGCCGACCCGCGCCTCCTGAGCCGAGGAGGCGCGGTGTCACTTCCAGCTGGGGATCCAGTAGTGGATGCGGATGAACTCCCAGTCGGCCAGCTGGGCCGTCCACAGCGGGTAGAAGAAGACGGTCGCGGCCACGGCGGCCACGAGCACGATGGCCGTCACGGCGATGCCGCTGCGCCGGCGGTCGATGTGATCGGTGCGCCGCCCGAGGATGATGCCGAGCACGGCGGCGAGCCCGAGCACGAGGTAGGGCTCGAACGCGATCGTGTAGAACTGGAAGACCGTGCGGTCGGAGAAGGCCAGCCAGGGCAGGTAGCCGGCCGCGACGCCGACGAGGATCGCCCCGTAGCGCCACTCGCGATGGCGGACGACCCGGTAGACCAGGTAGAGACAGGCCGCCACGGCCGCGTACCAGATGACCGGGTTCGCCACCGAGGTGATCGCCTCGCCGCAGCGCGCGACCTCGCAGCCGCCCTGACCCTGGTCGAACCCCTGGTAGTACATGCTCGTCGGCCGCAGCATCAGCAGCCAGGTGAACGGGTTCGCCTGGTACGAGTGCGGGGTGGCGAGCCCGACGTTGAAGGCGTAGACGCCGGCCTCGTAGTGCCAGAAGTTCTGCACCACGTCGGGGACCCATGCGAGCGCGCCCGTCCAGCGCTGCCCGCCCTCCTCGACCCAGCTGCGGTAGTAGCCGCCGCCGGTGACGAACCAGCCCGTCCAGGTGGCGACGTACGCGACGAGGGCGATCGGCACCGTGAGGAGGAAGCTCACGGGGGTCTGCTTCCACAGGGTGCCCGTCAGCCAGAACTCGACCCCCGCACGTCGGCGGGCCAGCACGTCGACGACCACGGTGTAGACGGCGAAGACGGCCAGGAAGTACAGGCCGTTCCACTTGACGCCCGTCGCGAGACCGCAGAGCAGCCCGGCGGCCAGCAGCCACGGACGCGACCAGATCGCCGGGCCCCAGGCGAGATCGTGACCGGCGCCGCGCCTCCTCGTCACCCAGTCGTCGAGTCGGCGCGACGTCCACCGCCGGTCGAGCAGCACCGCTCCAAAGGCCAGCAGGCCGAAGAACATCACGAAGTTGTCGAGCAGCGACACCCGCGACATGACGATCGCGTGCCCGTCGATGGCGAGCAGGAACCCGGCGAGGGTGCCGACGAGGGTCGAGCGCAGCAGGAGCGAGCCGATCACGGCGACGAGCGCGACGGCGAGGATCCCGACGACGGCCGTGCTGAGCCGCCAGCCCGCCGGGTCGTCCGGGCCGAGCGCCGCCATGCCCAGGCTGATCAGCCATTTGCCGAGCGGCGGGTGCGCCACGAACGACGGGTCGGTCGTGAAGCCGTCGGCGCCGCCCGCGGCGAACGTCGCGTCGTAGTCGGCGGGCCAGGCGGCCTCGTAGCCGAGGTTGTGCAGCGTCCACGCGTCTTTGACGTAGTAGGTCTCGTCGAAGACCAGCGAGCCGGGCCGGCCGAGGTGCCAGAGCCGCAGCACCGCCGCGAGCAGGGTGACGGCGATCGGGCCGCCCCACGCCCAGGCCCGCCGACGCGCGGGGGTCGAGAGCAGGCGACCCCACCAGGCGTCGAGGCGGGTCATCGCGGGCCGGCCCTGGTGCGTAGACGAGTCGGCGTGAGCCGGCGTGGGGGAGTCGACCCGCGCCTCCTCGGCGTCCCGACCGTCGACCCGTGCCTCGACCCGTGCGTCGACCCGTGCCTCGACGAGCGCGTCGGAGGCGCGCTCGGGCGGGGTCGTCATCGGGCCATCGTAATGAGCGACGGGGCTCCCGGGGGACAATGGTCGGGTGATCGTGCTCGCCGCCACCCCCATCGGAAACCTCGGCGACGCCTCGCGACGCCTCATCGAGACGCTGTCGAACGCCGAGGTGGTCGCTGCAGAGGACACCCGCACGGCGATCCACCTGATGCGAGCCCTCGGCGTCGAGAACCGCCCGCGGCTGATCGCCCTGCACGAGCACAACGAACGCGAGAAGGCGGGCGAGGTCGTCGAACTCGCCCGCACCGCCGACGTCGTCGTGCTGACCGACGCCGGCATGCCCGCGATCAGCGACCCCGGGTTCCCCCTCGTCGAGGCCGCCGCCGCCGCGGGCGTCACCGTCACGGCGATCCCCGGCCCGTCGGCCGTGCTCACCGCGCTCGCCGTCTCGGGCCTGCCCACCGACCGGTTCAGCTTCGAGGGGTTCCTGCCCCGCAAGCAGGGCGACCGCCTGCGGGTGCTCGGTGCGCTCGCCGACGAGCGCCGCACGATGGTCTTCTTCGAATCGCCCCACCGTCTCACCGACTCGCTCGCCGATCTCGCCACCGCGATGGGCGCCGACCGTCGCGCCGTGGTCTGCCGCGAGCTGACGAAGATGCACGAGGAGGTGCGGCGCGGCACCGCCGCCGAACTCGCCTCCTGGGCCGCCGACGGTGTGCGCGGCGAGATCTGCATCGTCGTCGAGGGGGCGCCCGAGCGCGTCGTGGACCTCGCGGCCGGGCTGGCGCAGGTGCAGGCGCTCGTCGCCGACGGCGTCCGCCTGAAAGAGGCCACCACCGACGTCGCGGCGGCCACGGGTCTCTCTCGCCGCGACCTGTACCAGGCCGCGCTCGCCGCCCGCCCGCCGCGCCCCGCGCCCGGTGCCGTCCCCGGGCCCGATCGCCCGTAGGCGGCCCCGCTCGCTCGCTCGCCGCCCCGCCCGCTCGCCGCCCGCTCGCCGCCCTGCCCGCTCGCCGCCCGCGCGCGGTCCTGGCACGGTTCGGCGGGTTCCCGTCATCGGTGGCGGGTCAGCGCTGACCCGCCGCTGGTGACACGAACCCGCCGCACCGACTCCGCGCACTCATCAACCTCGATCCACGCGTGGCGCGCGAGTGCCCTGCATCATCGACTCGAAGGCGGCCCGTCGCCAGACCCGGTCCCAGGTGGGGCGGCGGAAGTCGAAACCCTGCTCTCGGAGATCGTCTTCACGCTGCTTCTCCCTCCACAGCTCGTCTCCGGTCAGGAGTCCGGCCACGGGACCGTACTTGAACCGGCCGTCCGCCTCCACGACGAGTCGCTGGTCGTCGAAGAGGCAGTCGACGAAGGCGTTTCCGCCACGGAGGAGGGGCAGTCTCACCTGCTGTCTCGGTCGCACCCAGCCGCCTTCGAAGAGCCGGACTTGGAGAATCGACTCGAGGGGAGACTCCGACAGCGGGGTCGCCAGGTCGAGTCCTGCCCCTGCGCGCCGCGCCGAAGGGTGCGTTCGTCGTGGTGCCCACTCGTCCCGCAACTCGTCGAGCGTGCAGCTCGCCGTGTGGAGCGAATGATCGAGCATCGGAACCGCCACCACCAGAGGGCTCGTGAGAGCGACGTCGATGAGTGTGCGGGGCAGGGTCGTCACCTGGATGCCCATGATCTCGACCGTCGCGGGAAGGGCACCCGAACGATGGGCCCGGATGGACGCCTCCGATCTGCCGCCGCTCACGTCGGACCGGAGACTGTCGACGCGGGGCGGCAGCCCGCCGACGATCGGGAGGCCGTGCAGCAGAGCCGCCGTCAGATGACTCACCACCAGAGGTCTGGGTCGGGTGAGCGCGACTCCCCGGGTGCGGACCACCGCTCGCCCTCGGTCGTCGAGGAGGTTCCAGTCGTCCATCTCGACGAAGACGGCGGGTGCGATCCGGGCGAGACGACCGGACTCGACGAGGCGGTGCTGCGCGTTCCGATCGCAACCGCGTCTCGTGAGCTGTGCGGTCGTCAGGAGGGTTGTCGTGGCCGGGTCCATCACGGCACCGTGCCGCGCGCCGCCGATGACAGGAACCCGCCGAACCCCTTTCACGCGCGAGCACGCGAGCACGCGAGCGCACCGAGCCCGCGGCCCGAACCGGCCCCGACCCCCGCGCGGGGGTGCAAGCTCGAAGCACGGCGCGTCTGCACGGGGCGTGCGCGGCAGAGCGAGGAGTACGGCATGAAGGCGGTCCGGTTCGAGAACTACGGCGACATCGACGAGCTGAGGGTCGTCGAGATCGCGAAGCCGCAGGCCGGCCCCGGGCAGGTCGTCGTCGCCGTGAAGGCCGCCGGGCTGAACCCCGGTGAGGCGGCGATCCGGGCGGGTCTGCTGCACGACGTGTTCCCGGCGGCGTTCCCGTCGGGGCAGGGGACCGACTTCGCCGGCATCGTCGACGAGGTCGGCGAGGGCGTCGACGAGTGGTCGCCGGGTGACGAGGTCGTCGGCTGGGCGACCAGGTCGTCGCACGCCGAGTTCGTCGTCGTGCCGAGCGATCAGCTGGTGCGGAAGCCGGACGGCATCGGGTGGGAGACGGCCGGCAGCATCAGCGTCACGGGCCCCACGGCGTTCGCCGCGCTGCGGGCCGTGCAGGCCACCGAGGGCGACACGATCGCCGTCTCGGCAGCAGCCGGCGGCGTCGGCGTGCTCGTCTCGCAGCTGGCCGTGCTCGGCGGTCTCACCGTGATCGGCACGGCGAGCGAGCAGAACCACGACTTCCTCCGCAGTCTCGGCGTCATCCCCGTCGAGTACGGCGAGGGCGTCGTCGAGCGGATCCGCGCGGCCGCGCCGGACGGCGTCGACGCGTTCATCGACTGCTACGGGCACGGGAACGTCGAGTACGCGCTCGAGCTCGGGGTCGCGCCCCAGCGGATCGACACGATCGCCGACTTCGACGCGGTCGAGCGGCACGGGGTGAAGGCCGAGGGCAGCGCCCAGGCCACGACGCAGGCGGTGCTGACCGAGCTGCTGGGGCTGATCTCCGAGGCGAAGATCACGGTGCCCATCGACGGCGTCTTCCCGATCGACGAGGTGAGGAGCGCCTATCGCGACCTGGAGGACGGCCACGCCCGGGGCAAGTACGTGCTCGGCATGGACGTCGTCGAGTACCCGGGCGAGCGCGAGGGCGAGCGGGCCGGGACGGACGAGGGGTCCGACCAGGCGACCTGATCGATCGGCCGACCCGCGCCTCCCCGGCTTCGACGACCGGAGCCGAGGAGGCGCGGGTCGCGTCGCGCCGTCGGTGCCCGCACCTAAGATGGTCCCCATGCCCGCCGGCGACTCCTTCTTCATCGCAACGCCCATCTTCTACGTCAACGACGTGCCGCACATCGGTCACGCGTACACCGAGGTCGCAGCCGACGTGCTCGCCCGGTGGCACCGGCAGCGGGGTGACGACGCCTGGCTGCTGACGGGCACGGACGAGCACGGTCAGAAGATCCTCCGCACGGCCACCAGCAACGGCGTGACCCCTCAGGAGTGGGCCGACAAGCTCGTCACCGAATCCTGGAAGCCCCTCCTCCAGACCGTCGACATCCGCAACGACGACTTCATCCGCACCACCGACGCGCGGCACGAGAAGGGCGTCCAGACCTTCCTGCAGAAGCTCCACGACGACGGCTTCATCTACCAGGGCGAGTTCGAGGGCTTCTACTGCGTCGGCTGCGAAGAGTACAAGCAGCCCGGCGACCTCGTCGACGGCACCGGTCCGTTCGAGGGTCAGCAGGTCTGCGCGATCCACTCGAAGCCGGTCGAGCTGCTCCAAGAGAGCAACTACTTCTTCCGCATGAGCGACTTCGAGCAGCGTCTGCTCGACCTCTACGAGCAGCAGCCCGACTTCGTGCAGCCCGACACGGTCCGCAACGAGATCGTGCAGTTCGTCAAGCAGGGTCTCCGCGACCTCTCGATCTCGCGGCAGAGCTTCGACTGGGGCGTCAAGGTCCCGTGGGACGAGAAGCACGTCGTCTACGTCTGGTTCGACGCGCTGCTGAACTACATCACCGCGATCGGCTACGGCGTCGACGACGACGAGTTCGATCGCCGCTGGCCGGCCGTCCAGCTGGTCGGCAAGGACATCGCGCGGTTCCACGCCGTCATCTGGCCCGCCATGCTCATGGCGGCAGGTCTGCCCGTGCCGAAGAACGTCTTCGGTCACGGCTGGCTGCTGGTCGGCGGCGAGAAGATGTCGAAGTCGAAGCTGACGGGCATCGCCCCGCAGCAGATCACGGACGTCTTCGGCTCCGACGCGTTCCGCTACTACTTCATGCGCGCCATCACCTTCGGGCAAGACGGCAACTTCAGCTGGGAGGACATCTCGGCCCGGTACCAGGCCGAGCTGGCGAACGGCTTCGGCAACCTCGCGTCTCGCGTCGTGGCCATGATCACGCGTTACTTCGACGGCACGGTCCCGCTCGCGGGCGAGCCGACCGAAGCCGACCTGGTCGTCCGCGAGACCGAGGTCCGCGTGACGGCCGCCGCCGACGCGGCGATCGACCGATTCGCGATCAACGAGGCCCTCTCGTCCATCTGGGAGCTCGTCGACACCCTCAACGGCTACATCACCGAGCAGGAGCCCTGGGCGCTGGCCAAAGACGAGACGAAGCGCGAGCGGCTCGCGACGGTGCTGGCCACCTCGCTGCGCGGTCTCGGCACCCTCACCGTGCTGCTGTCGTCGTTCATCCCCACCGCCACGACCACGCTGTGGCAGAGCATCGGCCAGGGCGAGCTGACCAGTCAGCCCGTCGACCGCGCACCCGAGTGGTCGAGCGCACCCGAGGTGCAGCCGCTCGCCGCCGGGCTGTTCCCGCGCATCGAGCAGCCGGAGCCCGCGAAGTGAGCGGCCAGGGCGCCGACCCCGCGGGCGAGGCGACGCCGATGCACGTCCGGCACCGCGCCTCCACCGAGTCCGGCGGCAAGAAGCGCGACCTCAGCTACCCGGCGCCTCCCAATCCACTCGTCGTGCCGGTGTACGACAACCACACGCATCTCGAGATCGCCGACGGCCAGGGCGAGCCCGGGGCCGGCGGCGGCCCCCTCGACTACCGGGAGCACCTCGACCGTGCGTCGGCGGTCGGCATCCGCGGTGTCGTGCAGGTCGGCACCGACGTCGAGACCTCACGATGGTCGGCCGAGATCGCGGCCCGCGAACCGCGCGTGCTCGCCGCGGTCGCCCTGCATCCGAACGAGGCCCCGCGCCTCGCCGCCGAGGGTGGCCTCGACGAGGCGCTGACCGTCATCGACGAGCTCGCCGCACGACCCCGGGTCCGTGCCATCGGCGAGACCGGGCTCGACTTCTTCCGCACCGGGCCCGAGGGTCGGGCCGCCCAGCTCGACTCGTTCCGGGCGCACATCGAGATCGCCAAGCGTCACGGTCTCGCCCTGCAGATCCACGACCGCGACGCGCACGACGACGTCGTCGACCTGCTGCTCGAGGTGGGCGCCCCCGAGCGCACGGTCTTCCACTGCTTCAGCGGCGGAACCGAGCTCGCGAGCATCCTCACCGAGAACGGCTGGTACGCGTCGTTCTCCGGCACGGTGACCTTCTCGAACGCGCAGCCGCTCCGCGACGCGCTCGTCCAGCTGCCGCGGCACCTGCTGCTGGTCGAGACCGACGCCCCCTACCTCACCCCGGTGCCCTACCGGGGTCGACCGAACGCGCCGTACCTGGTGCCGTTCACCCTCCGCTCGATGGCCGAGACCATCGGCACCGACGTGTCGATGCTCGCCGCACAGATCTCGTCGAACACCGAGCTGGTCTACGGCACCTGGGACAGCGAACCGATCACGGTCGACGCCTGATGGCACGGGCGACCCTCCTGGGCCCTGCCGAGATCCGCGATCTCGCCGAGATGCTCGGCATCCAGCCGACCAAGAAGCTCGGTCAGAACTTCGTCCACGACGCCAACACCGTCCGGCGCATCGTCACCGCGTCGGGCGTCTCGGCCGGCACGTCGGTCGTCGAGATCGGCCCCGGTCTCGGCTCGCTCACCCTCGGTCTGCTCGAGGCGGGCAGCTCGGTCGTCGCGGTCGAGATCGACAAGCGTCTCGCCGCCCAGCTGCCGCAGACCGTCGGCATGCTGCAACCGGCGGCCGACCTCACCGTCATCGTCGACGACGCCATGCGCGTCACGACCCTGCCGGTCGCACCGACCCACCTCGTCGCGAACCTGCCCTACAACATCAGCGTGCCGGTGCTGCTGCACTTCCTCGAGCACTTCGACAGCCTGCAGCACGGTCTCGTCATGGTGCAGTCCGAGGTCGGTCTGCGCCTGGCCGCCGAGCCCGGCTCGAAGATCTACGGCTCGCCGAGCATCAAGGCCGCCTGGTACGGCGAGTTCCGAGCGGCGGGGCAGGTGAGCCGGCAGGTGTTCTGGCCCGTGCCCAACGTCGACAGCATCCTGGTCGCGTTCGACCGGCGCGCCCCCCGTGGCTCCGAGACCGAGCGCCTCGCGGTGTTCGCGCTCGTCGACGCGGCCTTCCAGCAGCGCCGCAAGATGATGCGGCAGTCGCTGTCGTCCCTCTACGGGTCGTCCGCCGCGGCGACCGAGACCCTCGAGCGGGCCGGCATCGCGCCGACCATCCGCGGCGAGCAGCTCACCGTCGACGACTTCCTGGCCATCGCCCGGGCGAGCGACGTCGAGCTGCTGGCCACGTCGCGGGTCGCCGCCGACTGATCCCATGACGCGTCGCACCGACCCGCCGGCACGACCCGGGCGGTCGGCGCCGTCGGGGCGGTCCGCACGACCAGGGCGACCGGCGCGATCCGGCCGACCCGCGCCTCCTGCAGGGGCCGACCGGTCCGCCGAGATCAGCGACGCGCGACTCGGGTCGGGCACCGGGCGCAGTGCGGCCGACTGGTTCGCCCTGCTCGACCGGGCCGATGCGGCGCGACTGTCGCACGAGCGCATCGCGCGCCTCCTGATCGACGACCACGAGGTCGCGCCCTGGTGGGCGCAGGTGATCACGGTCCGCTACGAGCAGGGGCGCGGGCTGCCGTCGCCCGGGCTGCAGCCCGACGGCTCGTACGCGGTCGCGATCGGGCGGAGCCTCCACGGCGAGCCCCTCGAGCTGCTCGAGCTGCTGGTCGATCGGCTCGCCGGCTACGTCGAGGGCGTGCAGGCGACGGTCGTGCGCTCCGCGACCCGGCCGAGCGCCGAGTGGACGCTGTCGAACGGCGACGTGCTCACCGTGGCGGTGTCGCCGTCGACCGGCGGCAAGTGCTCGGTGGCCGTCACGCAGGCCCGTCTACGGCTGCCCGAACGCGTGCAGCCCGTCCGCGAGGGTCTGGCCCGGGCGCTCGGCGTCATGGTCGATCGCCAGAACTGACTAGGTTGGTGTCATGACGACCGAGGCCGCTCCGACCGTGGTCCACACGCGGGCCCCCGGCAAGATCAACGTGTTCCTCGCCGTCGGCGATCTGCAAGACGACGGGTACCACGAACTCGCCACCGCCTACCAGGCCGTGTCGCTCTACGAAGACGTCCGGGCGCGTCGCGCCGACACCTTCTCGGTGACCGTCACGGGCGGCCCCGCGGTCGACGTGACGGGGGTGCCGACCGACGGCAGCAACCTCGCGATCCGCGCCGCGCGCCTCCTCGCCGCCACCACCGGCTACCGCGGCGGCGTCGATCTGCGCATCGACAAGAACGTCCCGGTCGCCGGTGGCATGGGCGGCGGGTCGGCCGACGCGGCCGCGACGCTCCTCGCCTGCGACACGCTCTGGGGCACCGGCGTCGGCCGAGACGACCTGCTGCACCTCGCGGCCGAGCTCGGCGCCGACGTGCCCTTCGCCTTCGCCGGCGGCACGGCCATCGGCACCGGTCGCGGTGACGAGCTCAGCCCGGCCCTGGCCAAGGGCACCTTCCAGTGGGTGCTCGCCCTCGCCGACTTCGGGCTCTCGACGCCGACGGTCTACCGCGAGCTCGACGAGCACCGCAAGCGGCACTCGGGCGACATCTCGCCCGTCCGCCGCCCGGTCGTCGACGCCGGGGTGCTGCAGGCGCTCCGGGCGGGCGACGCCGGCATGCTCGCCGAGTCGATGCACAACGATCTGCAGGCACCGGCCCTGCACCTCGAGCCCGGTCTGGCCGAGGTGCTCGAGCTCGGCGAGGGCAACGGGGCGCTGGCGGGTCTCGTGTCGGGCTCGGGCCCGACCGTGGCGTTCCTCGCCCCCGACCTCGACGGCGCCCTCGAACTGCAGCTCGCCCTCACCTCGGCGCGACTCTCGGTCGTCCGCGCGACGGGGCCCGTGCACGGCGCCCGGGTGGTCTCCGACTAGAGAGCGCCGGCGACGACGCCCGCGTCAGGCCCTGTCGCCCGCCCGGCGACGACGCCCGCGTCAGCGCTCGTAGCGCAGCACGTTCGTGCGCGTCAGGTTCCACTCCTGGTCGAGTCGGAACCCCTTCGACGCCAGCTGCTCGGTGACGCGGGGCCGCCAGTCCTGGCGGTCGCTCGTGATCAGCCAGACGACGTCGAGGTCGTCGGTGCGGTCGAGCACGTCGCCGAGGGGGTGCTGGACCTCCCACAGGCCGTCGGTCTCGGCGCCCGGCGTCTCGAGGGTGAAGTCGGACATGCCGGCGAATGCGTCGGGGTAGGTGTCCTGGATGATGCGCGACGTCGCCTTCGGATGGCGTCGCACGGGCCCGAAGACGAGCCCCTCCTCGGTGCCGGCCGGCTCGTCGGCGCGCTCTCTCGCGACGAGGGCGGCGACCTGGTTCCAGGCGGAGCGGTCCTTCGCCTCGGGCTGCCGCTGCTCGACGTAGGTGGGCGCGGTCAACCCGACGGCGACGAGCAGCACGAGGGCGATCACGCGCCTCCAGGGGATCGCGGCGACTGCGACCGCCATCGTCATCGCGATGGCGGGCGTGCCGAACGTCAGGTACCGGGGCGAGTAGAGGGGGCTTCCGACGAGCGAGACGACGACCAGACCGGCCGTCGGCACGATCATCCAGGGCAGCACGACCTCCGCGAACCCGCGGGCGGCGGGCACCAGCCGCAGCGACAGCACGACGATGCTCGCGCCCGCGCAGAGCAGGCCGAAGATCGCGAAGCTCTCGTTCTGGTAGAACCACTGCGTCACGAGCACCGATCGGAGCGTGCCGAACGTGGGCCGCTCGATCCAGCTGATCTGGTCGTTCTGCGATGCGATGAACCAGGCCAGCGGCAGGCTGGCGAGCCCCGCGACGGCCGCGCCGACGAACCAGCCGAGCAGGGCGCGACGCGACGAGCGCACGGTCGGCCGCGCGCCTCCTTCAGGGTCGTGCACGACGGCGACGGCCCCGGTGCGGGCCCACTCGTCGACCCTGTCCCGCCGGAGGCGCTGGTCGTGCCGGTCGCGGAGCACCCGCACCAGCATGGTCACCGCGTGCCCGACCACGAGCAGCGCCAGGTACAGGAAGAACGCGGCCGAGACGACGGCGAGGGCGGCGTAGGCCACCCACCAGCCGACGACGGAGCGGTGCGTGCGGGCTGCTCCCGATTCGGCGGTGCGGCGGGCCGCCACGACGAGCACGAGGGTCAGCGCGACCGCGAGCATCGCCGACAGGGCGTACGAGCGGCCCTCGCCGCCCATCCAGGTGACTCGGGGCAGCAGGCAGAACAGCAGGCCGGCGACGATCGAGGTGCGCCGGTCGACGAGGATGCGCGTGAGGGCCACGGTGAGCCCCGCGGCGACGCCCGTCACGATCGCGCTCGGCACCCGCAGCGCGACGGGGGAGTACGGGAACACGTCGAACCAGAGATGCATGGCGGCGTAGTAGGCGGCGTGCACCAGGTCTACCGTCTGGATCATCGCCCAGAGCTGACTCCACGTGCGGGTCGCCGAGACGACCGTCGCGGCCTCGTCGTACCAGACCGACGGCACCCAGAGGAACGCCCCCGAGACGATCGCGCCGAGCAGCCCGATCAGCACCGCGTCGGTGTGGCGGCGGTGGAGGAGGCCCCGGGCGGCGGGCCGCGCCGAGGTTACAGTAGACGACGCGTGGTCCGCACGTCGTGTCTGGAGGTCTGCCATGTCGTCTCTGCCCCCTCTCGTCTCGGTGCCTGGTTCGTCGACCGGAGCGGCTGCGTCCGATTCGCTCGAGGTGTCGGACCGCTACTCGCGGAGCGTCCGACTGCCGGGGTTCGGCCTCGATGCGCAGAGCCGACTGCTGGCAGCGCGGGTGCTCGTGGTGGGAGCCGGGGGACTCGGCGCACCGGTCATCGAGTATCTCGCAGCCTCCGGTGTCGGAACGCTGGGAATCGTCGACGACGACGTCGTCGACCTGTCGAACCTACAACGTCAGGTGCTGTTCCGCCCCGACCAGGTGGGGGTGCCGAAGGCCCGTGCGGCGGCCGAGTGGGTGCGCTCGTCGGCACCCGACGTGCGCGTCGTCGTGCACCCCGTGCGCCTCGGCGCCGACAGCGCCGCGCTGCTCGACGACTACGACCTCGTCGTCGACGGCAGCGACTCGTTCGACACCTGCTACGTCGTCGCCGACGAGGCCGCCGCGCGCGGGCTGCCCGTGGTGTGGGGCAGCGTCAACCGGTTCGACGGGCAGCTCAGCGTCTTCTGGGACGATGCGCCCGATGGCCGCGCGGTCGACTACCGCGACCTGCATCCGGCACCTCCCGCCGCCGGCTGGGACGAGTCGTGCGCCGACGTCGGGGTCCTCGGCCCGCTCTGCGGCACCGTCGGCACGGCCATGGCCACCGAGGCGGTCAAGCTGCTCACGGGCGTGGGCGAGCCCCTGCTCGGGCGCGTGGTGACCATCGACGCGCTCGACGCGACCTGGCGCGAGAGCAGGCTGGCACGGGCGCCGTATCGGGCCGAGGCGCGGGCCACGGCGAACGGGCTGCGCCGCGCCTCCTCGGCCCCCGCGTCCGTTCCCGACTCCGCTTCGGAGGCGAGCACCGCCCCCGACTCCGCCGCTGTCGCCGTCGGCAACTCAGGCGCAGAGGCCGCTGAGCGGAGACCCGCCCGCTCAGAGGTCGCCGCACCTGAGTTGTCGACGATGCTGCAGGCGAGGGAGGCGGGCGGCGCCGACTTCACGCTGCTCGACGTGCGCGAGGTCGACGAGCACGCCTTCGCCCACATCGACGGCGACGTGCAGGCCCCCGGGTACGGCACTCGCACCCGTCAGCGACCCGAGCTGGACCGCTCGGTGCCGGTGGTCGTCTACTGCGCCCGCGGCCCCCGGGCACGCTCCGCCGCCGAGCTGCTCGCGCGCGACGGGTTCGACGTCACCGTGCTGCACGGCGGCATGCTGGGTTGGCAGCTGGCGCAGCAGGGCGCCACCGCCGGCTGAGACGGCGGGGTCGAGAGGCGCGGAGCCGCGCCGAGCCGAGGGGCGTCAGCCTCCGGCGAAGGGCGGCATGACGTCGATCACGGCACCGTCGACGACGAGCTGCTCGCGGTCGCGCGTGGTGATCCCGTCGACCAGGAACGAGCAGCGCAGCATGACATCGCGGAAGTCCGCCGCCGACATCCCCTCGACGGGGCGCACCTCGGTCAGCAGTCGACCGATGGTGGGGCGCTCGCCGGTCGGCACGGCGATGCGCTGCTCGTCACGTCCGACGGCGGCGCGCGCCGCAGCGAAGAACCGCAGCGTCGCGGTCGTCGGCTCGGCAGCCCGATCCGCGGCACCTGATGCGCCCGCGGCACCCGAGACGCCAGCCAGCCCCGGGGCGCCAGCCGGCCCTGACGAACCCGAGCGTCCCGTGTCGTCGGTCAGTGTCGTCATGTCAGCCTCCGATGGCGCTCATGGTGCGGGCGGGTTGCACGAAGTCGGGGTCGTCGATGCCGTGACCCTTGGGCTTGGCCCACATCGCGGCCCGCCAGGCGTCGGCCAGGTCGTCGTCCGAGCCGCCGGCGCGCAGGAGATCGCGCAGTCCGGTCTCGCCCTCGCTGAACAGGCAGCTGCGGATCCCGCCCTCGGCCGTCATGCGGGTGCGGCGGCAGTCGGCGCAGAACGGTTCGCTGACCGAGGCGATGATGCCCACCCGGCCGTGCAGTCCGGCGTCGGCGTCGCGCCCGACCGCGTCGAACAGCTCGGCCGGGGCGCCGTCGCGCTCGACGTCGGCGGGGCGCAGGTCGAACCGGGTCGCGAGGAGCGAGTGGATGTCGCGCGAGGTCACGAAGGAGGCGCGGTCCCAGCTGCGGTCGGCGTCGAGGGGCATCTGCTCGATGAAGCGCAGCTCGTGGCCGCCGCGCAGAGACCAGGCGAGCAGCTCGGGCGCCTCGTGGTCGTTGACCCCGGGCAGCAGCACGGCGTTGATCTTGACCGGGGTGAGCCCGGCCGCGGCCGCGGCGTCGACACCGGCCAGCACCTTGTCGAGGAACGGCCTGCGCGAGACCTTCATGAACGTCTCGGCGTGCAGCGAGTCGAGCGAGACGTTGACGCGGTCGAGACCGGCGTCGGCGAGGGCCTGCGCGCGGTGGGCGAGACCGATGGCGTTGGTGGTCAGCGAGACCTCGGGTCGTGGCTCGAGGGCGGCCACGCGCCGCACGATGTCGATCAGGTCGGCACGCAGCAGCGGCTCGCCGCCGGTGAACCGCACCTGGCGGATCCCGAGGAGGCGCACCCCGATGTCGACCAGCCGCACGATCTCGTCCGCATCGAGCGCCTGTTCGCGGGGCAGGTTCGGCAGGCCGTCGGCGGGCATGCAGTACGTGCACCGCAGATTGCACTTGTCGGTCAGCGAGACGCGGAGGTCGGTGGCGCTGCGTCCGAACCGGTCGAGCAGCCAGGGCGCCGTCTCGGCGGACGGCCGGGGCACCGGGGGGAGGGTGTCACGAGCCCGACCGGGCATCGTGGGCAGTCCGAGTGAGACGGTCATCTGTCGAGGTTAAGCCCCGTCGCCGGGATCCGCGCCCAGGGAGCAGCCTCCGCACCCGACGGGCGTCGTCCGCGAGACCGTCCAGCAGCCGATCGGCGAACCCCGGCCGGGCGCGCCAGAGCGACACGAGGAGGATGACCAGCACCGCCGTGGCGAGCGACGACCGCTGCAGAGCCAGCCCCGGTTCGAACTGCCGCACGAGCAGCGCCACGGGGATCGCCAGCCACTCCCACCGGCCGGTCATGGCCACGAACGGCACGAGCAGCAGGGCGTACCAGGGGTACCGCGGGCTGACGGCGACGAGGGTGACCCCGATCATGACGAGCTGCCCGAGCCAGGGGTCGTCGGGGTCGGTCTTGAGCCAGACGAGCAGACCGGTGACGCCGACGACGAGCGCGACGACCGGTGTGGCCCAGGCGTCGGGCACCCAGGCGGACACGAGGGCGAACCGGCTGCCGTCCTCGTAGCCCTCCTCCGTGAGGTAGCCGGGCAGATAGCCGAGAACGGCCAGGCCGGTCGACACGACGTAGGGCACGTAGAGCACCGCGAAGGTGACGACGGCGCCCACGATCACCTTGTGCGGCTGGCGGCGGAGCAGCGCCGGCGCCGCGATCACGGGGATGAGCTTGGTGGCGATGGCCGCCCCGAGGGCGATCCCGCCCCGCCATCGACGCCGCGTCGAGACGAGCAGCGACGCGGCGAGCACGAGCACCCCGCCGAGCAGATCGACGTGCGAGTTCGTGACCCCCTCGCTGTACACGAGCGGACACCAGCCCCAGAGGGCGGCCCACCGGGGGTCGAGCCCACGGCGACGGAGCGCCACGAGCAGGGCTGCGGTGGTGGCCAGCACCATGACCAGGCCGAGCACCTGCAGCGGCGCGAACTCGGCGTCGGGCCCCACGACCGCCCGCACGGCCCAGAAGTACAGCTCGGCGGTGGGCGGGTAGATCGTGGGCACGTCGGGTCGGTTGATGGCCGTGCAGACGACGTCGCCCGTCTCCGTGTCGTAGCCGCGGTGGATCTGCCGGGTCTCCTGTCCGCAGCGGAGCCCGATCGTGCCGTCGTCGCGGGTGAACTCGGCGGCGGGCGGGAAGATCCACTCGGGGCGGAGGTCGCGCAGCTCGCCGGCCTCGGGCGTGTACTCGTACGGCGACACCCCGTCCGCCTGCACGATGCCGTCCCAGGCGTAGCGCGCGGGGTCGGTGCTCGTGTTGGGCGGGCTCAGCAGCGACGCGCCGCCGACGACCGCCGCGCCGATCAGCACGAGCGCGGTGACGGCCCGCGCGGGCACGCGACGCAGCAGCACGAGGGCGACGGCGAAGAGCAGCCAGCAGATCGTCGTCCAGTAGACGAAGTCGTCTCGCGTCTCCTTCGCGACGAATCCGAGGGTCAGCAGCCCCCAACCCACGGCGACGGCCAAACCGCCGACGGCCACCGCCGCGAATAGAGTACGCACGAGACCCAGTCTGTCGGACGCCCGCCCGGGTGTCCGATGTGTCGGGCCAGACCCCGAGGCGCACCCATGAGAAGTCTTCTCTTCACCCTCCGCCTCGCGGCGACGTCGCCGACGCGGAACGCCCGGACGGCGACGGTGCTCGGGCGACTGCTCGGCATCGCCTTCCTGGTCTGCCTGCTGACCGGTCTCTACAGCCACTTCCTGCAGGATCCCGCCGAGTGGATGCGCTTCCCGACCCGCCCGGTCTGGCTCTACCAGGTCAGCCAGGGCGTGCACATCACGGCGGGCATCGCCTGCATCCCGCTGCTGCTCGGCAAGCTGCACGCGGTGTTCCCCCAGCTGTTCCAGTACCCGCCGGTGCGGCACCCGGTGCAGGTGCTCGAGCGCGCCTCCATCGCCCTGTTCATCGCGACGTCGGTGCTGCAGCTCGTCACCGGCCTGCTGAACACGTTCCAGTACTACCCGTGGCCGTTCCCGTTCAGGCAGGTGCACTTCGCGCTGTCGTTCGTGATCATCGGGTCGCTGGCGATCCACATCGCGGTCAAGCTGCCGCTCATCACGCGCTACTGGCGGGCCCGCGACAGCTACGACGCCGACGGCGCCTTCGTCGAGCCCGCCGGCGCCCTCGACCCGGCTCGGGCCGAGTTCACGGCCACGCGCGAGCTGACGCGACGGCGGGAGGCCGAGGAGGCGCGGCGCGCCTCGTCGACCGGCACCGCGCCTCCTCGGCCCCGCGGGTTCGTCGGTCGGATCGTGCACTGGATCGACACCGCGCACGAGGGCGACCGCGATCCGCACCGCGCGCGGGTGTCGCGACGCGGCTTCTTCGGCGCCGTCGGCGTCGCGACGGGCGGAGCGGTGGTGCTCACCGCCGGTCAGTCGTTCACCGCCTTCGAGCCCTTCAACGCGTTCGCCCCCCGGCAGCGCGGCATCGGCCCGAACGACCTGCCGATCAACCGGACGGCCGCGGCGGCGCGGGTGCTCGAGAGCGCGATGGCGCCCGACTGGGCACTGACGGTCTCGAACGGCGACCGGTCGCGCTCGTTCAGCGCCGACGACCTGACGGCCATGACGCAGGACGAGGGAGACCTGCCCATCTCGTGCGTCGAGGGCTGGAGTCAGACCGGCCGGTGGCGCGGGGTCCGCCTCGTCGACCTCATGGCGACGGTGGGTGCGCCCGCCGACCGGCGTCTCCGCTTCACGAGTCTCGAAGAGCGCGGCGGCTACCGCGTGATGCTGATGGGTTCCGAGTACGCCACCGACCCCGCGACGCTGATCGCGCTCGAGCTCAACGGCGAGCGGCTGAGCATCGACCACGGGTACCCCGCCCGGGTGATCGCCCCCGGCAGACCGGGTGTGCTGCAGACCAAATGGCTGACCACGATCGAGGTGCTGTGATGACCACCGTGAAGACCACCAGGACGGGCCGGGCCGCCCCCATCGCGGGCCGCGGCGTCCGCGTCACCAGGGGCGTGCTGATCGTCGTCGGGATCGCCCTGATCGGACTCGGCGGCTACGTGCTGACCGAGACCGTCAGCCCGACGCGCTACTCGGGGCTGCTCGTCTGGCTGATCGGCTCGGTGATCGTGCACGACGCGATCATCGCGCCCGTCGTCGTCGGCGTCGGTCTCGCCGTCCGGCGGACGGGTCGCCGCGTGCCGGCCGCGGTGATCGCCTTGGTGCAGAGCGCCGTCGTGGTCGGCGTCGTCCTGTCGATGATCGTCGTCCCCGAGATCGTCGCGAAGGCGAAGGGGCCGAAGAACGACACCGTGCTGCCGTTCGACTACGCCTCGCGTCTGGGTGCGATGTGGGTCGTGATCGCGGTCGTGACGGCCCTCGCCGTGGCGATCTACCTGGTGCGGACCAGGCGGCAGAAGGTCCGCGAGTCGACCGACCAGGTCTGAGCGACCTCGAGGCCGGCGCGGCGGGCGTGACCGGGCAGGGCCGCCCGACCCACCTCGGCCCAGGGGAACGTCGCACTCGTGAGACCGCGGTCGTCGACGACGTGGGCGTCGTAGAACTCGTCGGCGGAGTCGTCGTGCGCCGTCTCGACCACGACCGATCCGTTCGAGGCGATGACCTCCGAGCAGCGGGTCAGGAGGGCCGTCGGGTCGCCGCCGATGCCGATGTTGCCGTCGAGCAGCAGAGCGACGTGCCAGCCGCCCTCGCCGTCGAGCGGGTCGAAGACGGAGCCGGCCGCGACGGGCAGCCCGGCGTCGACGGCCATGGCGACGGCCGTCTCGGACACGTCTATGCCGAGGGCCTCGATGCCGAGGCCGACGGCCGCGCGGACCATGCGGGCCGGCCCGCAGCCGATGTCGAGCACCGAGCGCGCACCGGCGAGCGTCGAGAGATCGGCGGCGTCGGCGGCGGAGCTCCAGCGGGCGACGTCGAACGGTCCGTCGACGTCGGCGGCGCCCGTCGACGGGGCGGGTGAACCGGGTGCGACGGGCGCGTCGGCCCGGACGAGCTGCAGGCGCCCCTCGCGGCGCAGAGCGCGGGCGTAGGGCTCGGCCCCGCCCGAGCCGAAGGTCGCGACGGGGTGGGTGTTCGTGTCTGCGGTGAGTGTCACGAGAGGGGCTCCTCGGGAGTCGAGCGGGCCGGCGACGGGGTCTGAGCAGCGGCGGTGGATGAGGGGGAGGTCGAAGCCGAGGAGGCGCGGGTCGGGCCCGTCGGGGCACCACCCGGGTCGGCGAGACGGAGGGCCGCGGCGAAGCGGCTGCGCGGCGCGGTGGCGGCGACGAGGCGGGCGTCGTCGATCGTGTCGACGTCGACGAGCTCGGGGAGGGTCCGCACGCGCAGCCCCGCCTCGGCGAGTCGCCGCAGCTGGTGGGCGCCGGTGTCGTCGCGCGACATCGGGACGCCGCGCAGCAGGTCGCCGGTGGGTCGGGCGAGACCGAGGGCCCAGAAGCCGCCGTCGTTGGCCGGGCCGAACCAGGCGTCGACGTCGTCCGTCCAGTCGGCGAAGACGGGGGTCAGCGTCTCGACGGTCACCTGCGGCGTGTCCATGCCGATCAGCACGGTCGGGCCGTCGACCTCGTCGAAGAGGGCTCCGAGCCGTGCGTCGAGGTCGCCACCGATCTGAGGGATCACATCGAACTGTTCGGAGCCGGGCGGTGTTCGGTTGCCGTCGAAGAGCAGCACCCGTCGGGTGGCGGGCAGTGCCGAGGCGACGGCGAGGGTGTCCTGGATGGCGGCCGCGGCGACGTCGGCGGCCTGCTCGAGGCTCAGGGGCGGGTGGAGGCGCGTCTTGACGCGACCGGGGATCGTCTCCTTGGCGATCACGACGATGGTGGTCATCGACCCGCCTCCCGCAGCAGTCGGGACATGTCTCTGACGGCGACGCTCGTGCCCCTGATGGTGCCCGTCACCTTGCTCCGCCCGACCCGGGGCGAGTAGGGGGTGTCCTGTTCGCGGATCCGCCAGCCGGACTCGGAGGCGCGGAGCACCATCTCGAGCGGGTAGCCGCTCCGTCGGTCCTTCAGGTCGAGGGCGAGGAGCTCGTCGCGTCGGGCGACCCGCATGGGGCCGAGGTCGTGCAGGGCGACGCCGCTGGCACGCCGCATCAGCCGCGCCAGGGCGAGATTGGCGATGCGGGCGTGCACCGGCCACGCCCCGCGGGTGGTCGGGCGACGCCGACCGAGCACGAGGTCGGCGTCGCCCGACATCACCGGCTCGGCGAGCGCGGCGAGATCGGCGGGGTCCATCGAGGCGTCGGCGTCGCAGAAGGCGACGTAGGGGGCGGTGGCCGCGACGAGACCGGCGTGGGCGGCGCTGCCGAAGCCGCGCCGCGCCTCCTGCACGACCGTGGCCCCGTGCTCGGCGGCGACGCGCGCCGACCCGTCGGTGGAGCCGTTGTCGACGACGATCGCGTGCCAGCGGTCGGGGATGCGCCCCAGGACCCAGGGCAGCGCGCCCTCCTCGTCGAGACAGGGCAGCACGACGTCGACCAGCGGGACGTCGACGGGTGAGGTGCTCATCATCCCGACTGTACGGCTGACATGCCATGAAGGTGATGAGAGGGCCGCATCCTGTACATCGGCCGATCCGCTGTCATTCTGCTAGCATCACCGCCAGGAGGTGATCACCATGTCGACGGTGACTGTTCGCGGGCTCGATCCCGATGTGGTCTCGGGGCTCAAGGCGCTGAGCGCGAGACACGGGCGGTCGATGGAGGCCGAGGTGCGCTGGGTGCTGGGGCGGTACGTCGCCGACGCCGAGTTCCCGACGGCCGAGGTCGTGCTCGAGTTCGACGGCGCCCCTGGCCCCCCTCGCGCTCCCGGGGTTGCGGAGAACTGGGTCGTCGCTCTCCGCCGCCGGCTCGTTGAGAACGATGCGCTCCTCGACGACGACTTCATCGAGATCCTCGAACGCAACCGTCGTGAGCAGATTCCAGCGAAGATCGTCGACTTCGAGTGATCGTCGTCGACACCAACGTCGTCTCCGAGCTCTCACGAGTCCGACCGGCTCCCGAAGTCCTGTCCTGGTACGCCGAGCAGCGAGCAGGCGACCTCTTCCTGAGCGTGGTCTCCGCAGCCGAGATGCTCGCCGGTGTCCTCTGCATGACTCCTGGCCCTCGGCGTGATGTCGTCGAGAGAGGGGTCGTCGATGCTCTCGAGACGCAGTTCGCGGGTCGCGTCCTCGCCTTCGGCGCAGCGACCGCCCTCGAATACGCGGGGGTCGTGCGTCTCCGGACGCGTCTCGGTCGCCCGGTCGCGACGGCGGACGCCATGATCGCGGCGACGGCGCTCGCGACCGGTGCGAGCCTCGCGACCCGCAACGTCCGCGACTTCGAGGGGGTCGGGCTCGAGATCATCGACCCCTGGTCGGCGTGATGCAGGGGCGAGCAGGTCGAGGCGACCGAGCGCGGGGCGGGCCGTCGCCGACGACCCGACCCGCGCCTCCTGCCCTCCGGTCTAGTTCGTGACCGCGGCGCGCAGGGGTGCGGTGGCGAACTCCCGCATGCCCTCGTCGAAGCTGACGGCGGGCTCCCAGCGCAGTTCGTCGCGCAGCCGGGCCGACGACGCCGTCACGTGCCGCACGTCGCCGGCGCGGTACTCGCCGGTGACGACGGGCTCGGGCCCGCCGGCCTCGCGGGCGAGTGCCGAGGCCATCTCGCCGATGGTGTGCACGACGCCGCTGCCGACGTTGAACGCCCTGAACGTCTCGGGCTCCTGCTCGGCCGTCCAGTCGAGCGCCGCGAGGTTGGCCGACGCGATGTCGCGGACGTGCACGAAGTCGCGGCGCTGGGCGCCGTCCTCGAACACGCGGGGGGCCTCGCCGCGCTGCAGCGCCGAGCGGAACAGCGACGCGACACCGGCATAGGGGGTGTTCTGCGGCATCCCCGGCCCGTAGACGTTGTGGTAGCGCAGGGCCGCCGCGCGGCCCCCGGTGCTCCGCGCCCACGAGGTCGCCAGGTGCTCCTGCGTCAGCTTCGTGATGGCGTAGACGTTGCGCGGGTCGAGCGGGGCGTCCTCCGCGATGAGCTGCGGCTCGAGCAGGTCGCCGGCCTCGTCGCGCGGGTCGAAGACGCCGGCGTCGAGGTCGGCGATGCGACGAGGCGCCGGGCGCTCGGTGGCGCCGGCCGAGGTGCGGTAGCTGCCCTCGCCGTAGACGACCATCGACGAGGCGACGACGAGTCGGTCGATCCCCGCACGATCGAGGGCGGCCAGGACGACGGCGGTGCCGAGCTCGTTCGACGAGACGTAGTCGGGGGCGTCCTGGAAGTCGACGCCGAGCCCGACCTTGGCCGCCTGGTGGCAGACCGCGTCGACGCCCTCGAGCGCCCGGTCGACCACGTCGGCGTCGCGCACGTCGCCGAGCACGAACTCGACCCGCGGGTCGAACTCGGGCTCGCCGCCGTGCACGTCCGAGCGCAGCGAGTCGAGCACGCGCACCGTCCAGCCGCGATCGAGGGCCTGGGCGACGACGGCCGAGCCGATGAACCCGGCGCCGCCCGTCACGAGCAGCCGCCCGAGGGGGCCCGGGTCGGTCGAGGCGCCGCGAGCGTCGGTCACAGCGCGGCCCGGCGCGACTGCACGGGGCGGGCGAGCACGGCGGCGACCGCCTCGGCGGGAATCAGCTCGCGCGGCTCGTAGTCGCTCGGCAGCCCGGCGACGATCGACTCGATGGCGGCGACGATGCGCGGCTGGGCGGCGGCGAGGCGCTCCATGACGAGCTGGTGGCTGACGGCGTCGTCGTCGTCACCCTCCTCCGGCGAGATGCCGGCGTCGCTGTCGGTGACGAACGAGATGTTGACGGCGCCCATGCCGAGCTCGAGGGTCAACGGCACCTCGGGGTACATCGTCATGTTGATCGTGTGCGCGCCGGCGGCTCGGAACCAGAGCGACTCGGCCCGGGTCGAGAACCGCGGGCCCTGGATGACGACGCAGGTGCCCGTCGCGGCGAACGGCTCGCCCTGCTGCTCGAGCGCCGACACGGCGGCCGCCCGCAGCACCGGGTCGAACGGGTCGGCGGCCATCAGGTGCTGCACCGAGCCCTCGACGTCGTAGAACGTGTCGGGGCGGCCCCAGGTGCGGTCGATGAACTGGTCGGTCACGACCATCGTGCCCGGCGGGTACTCCGGGCTGACCCCGCCGACGGCCGACGACGACACGACGGCCTTGGCGCCCAGCGACGCGAGCGCCCAGACGTTCGCCCGGAAGTCGATGCGGTGCGGCGGCACGGAGTGCCCCTTGCCGTGACGGGTCAGGAACGCGACGCGCTTGCCGCCGAGCTCGCCGATCGAGACCTCGCTCGAGGTCGGGCCGTACGGCGTCGCGACGACATGGCTGGTCGCCGTGCCCGGCGCGAAGAGCGAGTAGAGGCCGGAGCCGCCGATGACGGCGACGTCGACGCGGGGCGGGGACGAGGAGGCGGGGGTGGTGTCGGTCACCCCCGCTACGCTACTGGCGACAGCCGAGAGGATCCGCGTGCGCACGATCGAACAGCACCAGAACGACGTGGCCGAGCTGGTCGAGGCCGCCCTGGCGGCACGGCCGCACGAGGGTCTGCGGGTCGATCCGGCGCTCCTCGCGGCCCAGCCCGACCGGTACCGGAGGCGCGAGGTCGCCGTCGACGTCGTCGCACCGATCGACCTGCCTCCGTTCGCCAACTCCCAGATGGACGGCTTCGCCGTCTCGTCACCCGATCTGACCGACGACCGGGCGACGTCGCTCGTCGTCGTCGACCGCATCCCCGCGGGTCGCGTCGGTCCGGCGCTCCGACCCGGCACGGCGGCGCCGATCATGACCGGTGCGGCGGTGCCCGACGGCGCCGACGCGGTGGTGCCCGTCGAGCAGGTCGATCCACCGCTGTTCCCCGCCGAGGGCGCCGACAGTCGCGTCTCGATCACGGGGCCCGTCGCCTCCGGCACGTTCGTCCGCGACGCGGGCTCCGACGTGCGGGCCGGCAGCGTGCTGCTCGGCGCCGGCACGATCCTCACCCCGGCCCGCTGGGGGGTGCTGGCCGCGGCGGGCGTGCGCGAGGTCGTCGTCCTACGCCGCCCGCGCCTCCTGCTGGTCTCGACCGGCGAAGAGCTCGCGGCACCCGGCGCCGACCTCGGCCCCGGTGCGATCCACGACGCGAACGGCACGGCGCTCGCCGCGGCCCTGGCCGAGGTCGGCGTCGACGTCGTCACCGAGCGGGTGACCGACGACGCGGCCACCCTGCTGGCGGTCGTCGCCCGGCACGGCGCCGACGTCGATCTCGTGCTCACGACCGGCGGCGTCAGCGCCGGTGCCTACGAGGTGGTGCGCGACGCCTTCGAGGCCTCGGGCGTCGTCTTCGGCTCCGTCGCCATGCAGCCCGGCGGCCCGCAGGGTCACGGCACGCTCACCGTCGGCCACCGGGCCCTGCCGATCGTCTGCTTCCCGGGCAACCCGGTCAGCGCCCTCGTCTCGTTCGAGGTGTTCCTCCGCCCTCTGCTGCAGACCGCGACCGGCATCGGGAGGCCGCGTGCGCAGCGGGCCGCGCCCATGGCCGAGTCCGCCGACTCTCCCGTCGGCAAGCACCAGCTCCGCCGCGGCCGCCTCGACGTCGACGGTCGCGTGGCCCTCGTCGGCGGCCCCGGCTCGCACCTCCTGTCGAACCACGCGGCGGCCACCGTGCTGGTGCACGTGCCCGTCGGCGTCGACCGGGTCGAGGAGGGCGACGAGGTCGTAGTGTGGGCGCTCGATGACTGATCGCGAACCGCCCGCCGACACCGCGCCTCCCGGGCTCACCCACGTCCGTGACGACGGGACGGCGCACATGGTCGACGTCACCGACAAGACCGAGACGACCCGCGTCGCGACCGCCCAGGCGCGGCTGACCACCCGCGGCGACGTCGTCGCCCGCCTCGTCGAGGGCACCCTGCCGAAAGGCGAGGCGCTCGGCACGGCCCGCATCGCCGGCATCATGGCCGCCAAGCGGACCTCGTCGCTCATCCCGCTCTGCCACCCGCTGCCCATCGGCTCGGTGACCGTCGACTTCGAACCCGGCGACACCGACGTCGTCGTGCTCGCACGGGTCAAGACCCACGGCAAGACGGGTGTCGAGATGGAGGCGCTGACCGCCGCCTCCATCGCCGCTCTGACGCTCTACGACATGATCAAGGCCGTCGACCCGCTCGCCGAGATCCACGACGTCAAGGTGCTGGCGAAGCAGGGCGGCAAGTCAGGGGACTGGGCGCGATGACCACCCTCCCCGTCCGCCGGGCCGTCGTCATCGTCGCCTCGACCCGTGCCGCGGCGGGCCGCGCCGACGACCTCACCGGCCCCGTCATCCGCGAGTGGTTCGAGGCGCGTCGCTACGACGTGCCCGCCCCGGTCGTCGTCGCCGACGGCGAGGCCGTGGGTCGCGCGCTCGCCGAGGCGCTCGCGACCTCGCCGGACGTGATCGTCACGACCGGCGGCACCGGCGTCTCGCCGACCGACGCCACCCCCGAGCAGACCCGGCCGCTGCTCGACAGAGAGCTGCCGGGCGTCGCCGACGAGCTGCGTCGTCGCGGCGTCGCGGCGACCCCCACCGCCGTGCTCTCGCGGGGCGTCGCGGGTGTCGCCGGTCGCACGTTCGTCGTCAACCTGCCGGGGTCGCGCGGGGGAGTCCGCGACGGGCTCGAGATGCTCGGCGACATCGTCGACCACGTGGTCGACCAGCTGGATGGAGGGTCGCATGACTGACGCCGCGGCGGCCGACGCCGCCGGCCCCGCCCCCGCATCGGCCGACGATCGCGTGCTGCTCGCCCGCGTCGTCGACGAGGCCCTCTCGGTCGCCGGCTGCTCCGCGCTCGTGGCGAGCCGCGCCTCCGGGGCCGTCGTGACCTTCGAGGGCGTCGTCCGCGATCACGACGACGGGCGCGGGGTGACCGCGCTGCACTACGAGGCGCATCCGAACGCGACCGAGGTGATCCGCGAGGTCGCCCTCTCGATCGCGATCGCGCACCCCGAGGTGCGGGTGGCCGTCGAGCACCGCTACGGCGACCTCTCGATCGGCGACGTGGCGCTGGCCTGCGCGGTCTCGTCGGCCCATCGAGCCGAGGCGTTCGCAGCCTGCGCGGCCCTCGTCGACGAGGTCAAGGCGCGCACCCCGATCTGGAAGCGGCAGGAGTTCGCCGACGGCTCCGACGAGTGGACCGCGTCGCTCGGCTGACCGCCGCCCGCCCGTGCCCGTCGGAGCGTCCGGCTGGGCCGACTACGCTTCTCGGGTGGCACATCTACTCGGCGCAGAAAACCTCCGTCTCGAATTCCCGACCAAGGTCGTCCTCGACGGGGTGACCCTCGGCATCGACGAGGGCTCCCGCATCGGCGTCGTCGGCCGCAACGGCGACGGCAAGTCGACCCTCATGTCGGTGCTGGCCGGTCGCCTGCAGCCCGACGACGGTCGCGTGACGACGCGTCGCGGTCTCACCATCGGCATGCTCGACCAGCGCGACGTGCTGCCAACGGGCGCCACGGTCGGCAGTCTCATCGTGGGCGACCGCGACGAGCACGAATGGGCCGGTGACGCGCGCATCCGCGACGTCATCTCGGGTCTCGCCACCGACATCCCGTGGGAGGCCGCGGTCGAAGACCTCTCCGGTGGCCAGCGCCGCCGCGTGGCCCTGGCGACCCTGCTGGTCGGCGACTGGGACGTCCTCTTCCTCGACGAGCCCACCAACCACCTCGACGTCGAGGGCGTCGCCTGGCTGGCGCAGCACCTCAAGCGCCGCTGGTCGGCCAACTCGGGCGCGCTCGTCGTCGTGACCCACGACCGGTGGTTCCTCGACGAGGTCTCGACCGACACCTGGGAGGTGCACGACGGCATCGTCGAGCCCTTCGAGGGCGGCTACGCGGCCTACGTGCTGCAGCGCGTCGAGCGCGACCGCATGGCCTCGGCGTCCGAGTCGAAGCGCCAGAACCTGATGCGCAAAGAGCTCGCCTGGCTGCGCCGCGGCGCCCCCGCCCGGTCGACCAAGCCGAAGTTCCGCATCGACGCCGCCAACGAGCTGATCGCCGACGAGCCGCCCGTGCGCGACGCCGTGCAGCTGTCGCAGATGGCGACCGCGCGGCTCGGCAAAGACGTCGTCGACCTCGTCGAGGTCGGCGTCTCGTTCGGCGACAAGCGGGTGCTGCAGGGCGTCGAGTGGCGCATCGCCCCCGGCGAGCGCACCGGCGTGCTCGGGGTCAACGGCGCCGGCAAGTCGACGCTGCTCAAGGTCGTCACCGGCGTCATCGCCCCCACCGAGGGTCGGGTCAAGCAGGGCAAGACCGTCAAGTTCGCGATCCTCGACCAGCAGCTCGCCGATCTGCACGAGGTCGCCCACGAGCGCGTGAACGACGTCATCGGCCGGCAGCGCACCTCGTACGTCACCGCCGGCAAGGAGATGACGCCGGGTCAGCTGCTCGAGCGCCTCGGCTTCACGAGCGCTCAGCTGCAGACCCCGATCAAAGACCTGTCGGGCGGTCAGAAGCGCCGCCTGCAGTTCCTGCTCATCCTGCTGAACGAGCCGAACGTGCTCATCCTCGACGAGCCCACAAACGACCTCGACACCGACATGCTCGCCGCGATGGAGGACCTCCTCGACGGCTGGCCGGGCACCCTGCTGGTCGTATCGCACGACCGGTACCTGCTCGAGCGCGTGACCGATCAGCAGTACGCGGTGCTCGACGGGCGCTTCCGCCATCTGCCGGGCGGCGTCGACCAGTACCTGCAGCTCCGCAAGCAGGCGACGGACGGCCAAGGAGGCGCGACCGACCGACCGACGGCCGTCCAGGGATCCTCGGCATCAGTCGCAGCATCCGCCGCCGCCTCGGGTCTCTCGGGCGCCGAGAAGCGCAACGCTGAGAAGGAGCTCGGGTCGATCGACCGCAAGATGGCGAAGGCCGCGACCGAGCGCGAGTCTCTGCTGGCGCAGTTCTCGACGTTCGACCAGTCCGACTTCGACGGCCTGGCGGCGCTGCAGGCCAAGCTCACGGCGCTCGACCACAAGACGGCAGAGCTCGAGGTGCGCTGGCTCGAGCTGAGCGAGCTGCTGGCCTGAGGGCTGGGGCCCTCGGGCCCGGGCCTGGGGCCTGGCCCTGGGCCCTGGCCCTGGGGCCTGGCCCTGGGGCCTGGCCCTCGGGAAGCCCGGTCGATGAGTCATGACACGCCGCGCCTCCTCGGCTCCTGACGGCGTGTCGTGACCCCTCGACGGGCGGTTACCCGCCCAGGGTCAGGCTGAGGGTGCGCAGCAGGTCGGTGAGGCGGCTGCGGTCGTCGGCGTTGAGGTCGCTCAGCAGGGCGTCCTCCTCGGCGAGGAGGCGTTCGATCGCGGCGTCGACCGCGCTGCGGCCGGCGGTGGTCATCGTGACGAGGATGCCTCGGCCGTCGTTCGGGTCGGTGCGGCGTTCGACGAGACCGCGGTCGACCAGGCGGTGGATGCGGTTGGTCATCGCACCGCTCGAGACGAGCGTCTGCTGGAGGAGGGTCTTCGGGCTCAGCTGGTACGGGGCCCCGGCGCGGCGGAGGGCCGAGAGCACGTCGAACTCCCACGATTCGAGGTCGCTGGCCTGGAAGGCCTCGCGGCGAGCGCGGTCGAGGTGCTTCGAGAGGCGGGCCACGCGCGAGAGCACATGGAGCGGCGCGAAGTCGAGGTCGGGTCGCTCGTGGCGCCACGCCTCGACGATCCGGTCGACCTCGTCATGCTCGGGCATCCGACCATTATGTCGACCGGTGCCGTGCGTGCCGTCTGGCAGAATGAGCGGGCGCATGAGCGCGGTCCGCCATGGTGTAACGGCAGCACGACAGCCTTTGGAGCTGTTAGGTCCAGGTTCGAATCCTGGTGGCGGAGCCAGGGGTGTTCGTGCGAAGCAAGACTGACTAGTCTCTTTCCGTGCGCAGTCGCGCGCTCATCGGGGGGATGACATGACGACCATCGAATTCGACGCCGGTGCGGCTGAGCGCTTGGCGAAGGCCGCCGACGGAGCAGCCGACACGCTGCGGGGGCAGGCGGGCTCTCGACGTACCGCTGCGGATCAGGCCGCCGAAGACTTCAAGGGCTCGTACGCGGCACGATTCACGGAGTCGGCGATCGCCGAGGCGGCGGACCGGCCCAAGGCGGCGACGGCGCTCGGAGATCTCGCATCGCAGGTCCGCGCCGTGGCGGAGCAGGCGGCCGCCGAGAAGAAGCGACTGGCCGATCTCGACGCGTGGCAGCAGCGGGAGGACACCCGGATCGCCGAGGCGAAGGCCGCCGCCGAGTCCGACGAGCTGGTCGTGCCCTGGCTGCTGACGCCGGGGTCCGGAGCCCCGGCGTTGTTCGATCCGAAACCGTCCGAGGTGGCCATCAAGCCCGTGCCGATCGAGGCGACCTTCTCGGCGCAGGGGCGTCCGCGCACCGGTCTCGGGACGGGCGACGGTCGCAGCTCGGCCGATCCTTCGGCCCTCCACGGCTTCGGCACGACGACCCGCGGCCTCGACACCGCCGCGTCCGACTCCGTCACGGGCGTCGAGAACGCCTGGGTGGCCTTCGTCAGCGCCTGCGCCTGGGCCGAGATCGGAACGGTCACCGTATTCGACGGGATCCGCCGGCTGCTCGAAGAGAACGCGGCCGATGCCGCCTGGCTCGACAGCATCGCCGACGCGTTCGAGCGGGCCGGCGGAACGGGCGAGCTCTCGGACGCGACGCTCGACCTCGCGGTGGCGGACGCCGTGCCGGCACCGTTCACCGAGCTGTTCGACGACTCGCTGACGCCGTCCGAGGTCGCGGCGCTCTGGGCCACGATGGGTTACACGGCCGCCGACCGGCGCGAGCTGGCCGCCCTGCCGACCTCGGCCCTCAGCGAGCTCGGCAACCTCGAGGGCATCCCCTACTGGGTTCGGAGCACCGCCAACGTCGCGGTCCTCGACCAGCGCATCGCCGAGGCGAACGACTTCTTCGACAACATGGGTCTGCCCGCCTACCAGAACGCCCCCGACCGAGCTCAGAACGCCCGCAACATCATCGCCCTCGAGAACATCAAGGCGTCTCTGGTGCAGGGTGAGGAGCTCGGGGCACGGACCCTCATCTCGCTCACCTCCGACGAGCCTCCTCTCGCCGCCGTCGCCATCGGAGATCTCGACACCGCCACGAACGTCACGTGGGCGGTTCCCGGCATGGGGTCGAGCACTCGAAAGATGACCGACTGGACCGATGCCTCACAGAGCGTCTACGACGAGCAGGGCCGCGTCCACGGCGACGAGGACCGCGCCGTGATCGCCTGGATGGGCTACGACTCGCCTCCGCAGCCCGGTGTGTTCGACTTGGACATCGGCGTGCTCGGTACGGGTGCGGCCCGAGACGGGGGCGACAGGCTGGCCGCGTCCATCGAGGGCATGAATGCGGTTCGAGGGGACGACGGACCGACCACGAACGTGCTGGCGCATTCGTACGGCACGACGACCGCCGCCTTCGCGCTGACGAAGCAGGGCGTCGAAGTCGACACCTTCACCACGATCGCCTCGGCGGGACTGCCCGATGCCGTTGACGCGGCTGAGAAGATCAACGCCGGCGAGGTCTTCGCCGGCCAGGCGGAGAACGCCACACCCTTCATCGGCGGTGCCGGCGACCAGTGGGCGCAGTTCGGTCGTGACCGCAGCTTCGACCACCACCAGGATCCGACGGACGCGGACTTCGGTGCGACGACGTTCGGCGCCGACGGTTCGGGCCCTCTCGTCGCCGTCGACAATCACGCTGTCCACACGGACGACCACACGGGTTATCTCGACAAGGGGACGGAATCCCTCCGAAACGTGGCCTACGCCACCACGGGTCAAGGCGACAGGGTCACCGGGTGACCCGCGCTCGCGAACCGAGAACCGTGACGTCGGCCCAGACGCCGACGGCCACCGAGAAGAGAGGGCACCGCGTCATGCCGGACCCCGCACGAAGAAGCCGTCGGGCCTTGGGCTCGTCGATCGTCCTCACGACGATGCTCCTGGTCTCAGGATGCGCAGCCGCAGATACAGGAGGAACGATCATGGATACGGACCAGGCGAAGGATGAGGTGGTCACCGTCGTCGACGACACGACCGCGGCGATCGGCGGCGAGTGGGAGGTCTACAGCGGCCCCGCCGTGCGGGCGTGCACGCAGGAGTCCGGGGGAGACGGCGCCGCGTACTCGTACATCACGACGCAGGCCGCCGCTCCGGGTGATCCGACCGCTCACATCGACGCCGTCGAGAAGCTCTGGAACGACCAGGGCATCACGACCGAGCGCTATCAGAGCGGCGGCGACGATCCCATCCTCGGTATCCGGGGTTCCGGCGGTCCGACGACGTCCATCGACTTCCTCGCCGACGAGCGCGGCTACAGCGTCGACGCCCTGTCCCCCTGCGCGGACGGCGACCCGGTCGAGCTCAAGGAGCAGGGCGAGTAGCCGCGCGCACCGGGTCCATCCGAGACGAGATCATGCACCAGCGTCATCCGAGTCGACGACACCCGTGGTCGTCGATCCCTGCAGCCCTGATCATGACGGCGACGCTCTCGCTCGCCGGCTGCAGCGCTGACGACGGGAGGAACATGGTGCCGCAGGACGTGGACGACGCAAGGGGAGCGGTCGTCGCGTTCGTCGACGAGTCGAGTTCGGCGCTCGGCGGCGAGTGGCGTGTCTCGAGCGGCCCCGCCGTCGAGAGCTGCGACCGGGACGGCGGCGGCGCGGGCGCGGCGTACGGGTACCTGGTCGCCATCGACCAGCCCGGCGGCGACCCCGAGCAGGACATCTCCTCCCTCGAGAGGCTGTGGACCGAGAGAGGTCTGACGACGGAGCGGTATCAGAGCGGGGGATCGGACCCCGTCCCGGGCATCCGCGGCTCAGGTGGGTCGGTCGCGACCGTCGACTTCCTGGCCGATCCGCGGCGGTACAGCATCGACAGCCTCTCGAGCTGCGTCGATGGGGACGCCGACGAGATGCAGCGCGACGGTGAATGAGCTGCTCGGCCGTCGACGACGTGTCCAGCCTCGGCTGATGCGTGTCCGTCCCGCCGGCACCGCGACCACGGTCATCCTGATCGGGGCTGGTGTTCTGACCGGTTGCTCCGCCCCTGGTGAGGCGACGTTCGCGACAAGCGATGCGAAGCGCGCCGTCGTCACCGTCGTCGACGACACCACCGCGGCGATCGGCGGCGAGTGGGACATCTACAGCGGCCCCGCCGTCGAGGGCTGCACGATATCTGACGGTCGCGACGGCGCCGCATACTCGTACATCACGACGCTCCGGCCCGGCGGTTCGGATCCCGAGGCCGATGTGGTCGCCGTGGAGCGCCTCTGGAGAGATCGGGGCCTGACGACGGAGCGCTACGAGAGCGGTGGGAGCGACCCCATCCTCGGGGTACGCGGTGTCGGGTCTGCAGCCGACTCGCTCGACTTCCTCGCCGACGTCCGCATGTACAGCCTCAGCGGGCTGTCGGCCTGCGCCGAGGGCGACGCCGTGCAGATGCAGAACGACGGCGAGTAGCCGCGCGCACCGGGCACCGACGGTCTCCCGTCGATAGCCTGCGATCTCACCCGCCGGTCGTGCCGGCACCGCCCCCGACGACGAGGACCCCGCGATGTCGACCACCAGCACCCTCCCGCCCCTCGCCCGTGCCGCCCTGCTCGGCCTCCTCAGCGGCTCCCGTTCGGCGACCCCGCTCGCCGTGCTCGCCCTGAACCAGGGAGCCGAGGAGGCACGGGGCGCCTGGCAGAGCTGGCGCCTGTTCCGATCGTGGCCGGGTCGCGCGGCGCTCATCGCGGCGGGCGCCGGCGAGCTGGTCGGCGACAAGCTCCCCGCCACACCGAGCCGCGTCGCGCCGGGGCCGCTCTTCGGGCGGGCCGTCGCCGGGGCGGTGGTCGGACTCGCCGTCGCCGATCCCGGTCACGGCGGGCCTCGCCTCGCGGGCGCGGTCGTCGGCGCCGTCGGGGCGCTCGCAGGGAGCTGGCTGTTCTACCTCGCCCGCAAGAGCGTCGTCGATCGGACGGGACTGCCCGACCTGGTCGTCGCGCTCGCCGAAGACGCCGTGACGGTCTCCAGCGCCTTCTCCGTGGTGCGCTCCCGCTGAGTCCTCCCCAGGGCCGATCATCCGCTTCGCCGCACCGATCCCGCCTGCCCTTTCGCGCCTCCTCGGTCACCCGTGGGAGGATCGCCGCAGATCACGCACCACCTCACCAAGGAGCACCATGTCTGAACGCAGTCTCGCCGTCGTCGTCCTCGCAGCAGGGCAGGGCACGCGCATGAAGTCGTCGACGCCCAAGGTGCTCCACCGCCTGGCGGGCATGCCGCTCATCCAGCACGTGCTCGAGTCGGCCGGCGCGTTGAACCCCGAGCACCTCGTCGCGGTCGTGCGGCACGAGCGCGACGTCGTCGTCGCGAGCGTGCTCGACACCTCGCCCGCGGCCCTCATCGTCGATCAAGACGACGTCCCCGGCACCGGGCGGGCGGTCGAGCAGGCGGTCGAGGCCCTGCCGGCCGAGTTCGACGGCGACGTCGTGGTGGTCAGCGCCGATGTGCCGTTCCTCGACCACGCGACCCTCGAGGCGCTGCTCGACCAGCACCGCGAGGCGTCCGCGTCGGCGACGCTGCTGTCGGCCGTGCTGCCCGACGCCACGGGCTACGGGCGCGTCGTCCGCCGCGCCTCCGGCGACGTCGATCGCATCGTCGAGCACAAAGACGCCACGGCCGACGAGCGGGACGTGCGCGAGATCAACTCGGGCACCTACGTCTTCACCGTCTCGGCGCTGCGCACCCACCTGCCCCGCATCGGATCGGCGAACGCCCAGAACGAGAAGTACGTGACCGACATGGTCGGTCTGCTGACGGCCGCCGGCGAGATCGTCGCCGCTCGCGCAGTCGACGAGACCTGGCGTCTCGAGGGCATCAACGACCGCGTGCAGCTCGCCGCCGCGGCCCGTCGCCTGAACGACCGCATCGTCGAGCACTGGCAGCGTGAAGGCGTCTCGATCGTCGACCCGCAGACCACCTGGATCGACCGCGACGTCTCGCTGAGCCCCGACGTCGAGCTGCTGCCCGGCACCCAGCTGCGTGGCGCGACGTACATCGCGGCCGGCGCCGTCGTGGGCCCCGACACCACGCTCGTCGACACCGAGGTGGGCGAGGGTGCGATCGTGAAGCGCACCGACGCGACCCTCGCCGTGATCGGCGCCCGCGCCTCCGTCGGTCCGTTCGCGTATCTGCGACCTGGCAGCGTGCTCGGAGCCGGTGGCAAGATCGGCACCTTCGTCGAGACCAAGAACGTCGAGATCGGCGAGGGCTCGAAGGTGCCGCACCTCAGCTACATCGGCGACACCGAGGTCGGCCGCGACTCGAACATCGGGGCCGGCACGATCACGGCCAACTACGACGGCGTGAACAAGCACCGCACCCAGGTGGGGTCCCATGTGCGGACCGGGTCGCACAACGTGTTCGTCGCCCCCGTTAGGATTGGCGACGGAGCGTACTCAGGTGCGGGAACGGTCGTCCGCAAAGACGTACCGGCAGGTGCCCTGGCGCTGAGCATCGCTCCACAGCGCAATGCGAGCGGATGGGTCGAGGCGAACCGCCCCGGCTCGGCGGCTGCCGAGGCCGCCGCTCGCGCCGAACGAACGACCGACTGAACCCCGGTCGGGTTGGCCCCTCGGGGCCGGAGAGCGAGTGACGTGTCCGGAATCAAGATCACCGGCGAGAATCGACTCGTTCTGATCTCGGGGCGTGCGCACCCCGCACTCGCCGATCAGATCGCGTCCGAGCTGGGCTCCGAGTTGATCCCGACCGACGCCCGCACCTTCGCCAACGGCGAGCTGTACGCGCGGTTCGACGAGAGCGTGCGCGGCTCCGACGCGTTCGTGATCCAGTCGCACTCGGCGCCGATCAACGAGTGGCTGATGGAACAGCTGATCATGGTCGACGCCCTCAAGCGCGCCTCGGCCAAGCGCATCACCGTGGTGGCGCCGTTCTACCCGTACGCGCGCCAAGACAAGAAGGGCCGCGGGCGCGAGCCGATCTCGGCCCGCCTCGTCGCCGACCTCTTCAAGGCCGCCGGTGCGCACCGCATCATGAGCGTCGACCTGCACGCCCCGCAGATCCAGGGCTTCTTCGACGGCCCCGTCGACCACCTCTTCGCCATGCCGGTGCTGCTCGAGCACTTCCGCGCCAAGCTCGACAACACGACGCTGACCGTCGTCTCGCCCGACATGGGTCGCGTGCGCGTCGCCGACATCTGGAGCGAGAAGCTCGACGCCCCGCTGGCCATCATCCACAAGCGCCGCGACCCGCTCGTGCCGAACCAGGTCACCGTGCACGAGATCGTCGGCGAGGTGGCCGGCCGCGTCTGCCTGCTCGTCGACGACCTGATCGACACGGGTCGCACGATCGTGAAGGCCGCCGAGGCTCTCAAGGCCGCCGGCGCCATCGGCGTCGTCGTCGCGGCTACCCACGCCGTGTTCAGCGACCCGGCACCCGAGATCCTCAACAGCGAGTTCATCGACTCCGTCGTCGTCACCGACACCCTGCCGCTCACCGAGCACCAGAAGTTCGACAAGCTCGAGATCCTCCCGATCGCGCCCTTGATCGCCCGGGCGATCCACGAGGTCTTCGACAACGGCTCCGTGACCAGCATGTTCGACGGCGCGGCTTAGGCTCCGACCGTCCGCCCGAGGGGGCGCCCGACCACCAGATCCGGTGGAGGGCGCCCCCTTCTGCGTCCCTCTCGAGTCAGCCAGGCATCGTGACAGGATGTGGCCATGCCTGTCGTCGAATCCCGTGTGGTCGTCCCGGTGAGCCCCGAGGTCGCCTTCGCGGTGTCGCAGACGCAGGGTGAGGCACGGAAGCGCTGGGATCCGTTCATCCGCCACCAGCACCTCCTCGGCGGCGCGACCGGGCCCGCCAAGGGCGTCCGCACCCTCACGGTGCAGCGGTTCGGGTTCCGGATGGAGAGCGAGTACGTCTCGTACGCGCCGCCCACCAACGTCGGGATGAAGATGACGAAGGGCTCGTGGTTCTTCGAGCGCATGGGCGGCGGGTGGCGGTTCAGCGCGGTCGAGGGCGACCCCGGCAGCACGCTCGCGATCTGGCGCTACAACTTCACCTGCCGGCCGAAGTGGCTCGCGCCGCTGGCCGAGCGCGTCGGCGCCGTCATCCTGCAGCGGGACATCGATCGACGCATCGAGGGGTTCGCCCGCGGCTGCGCAGACCCGCTGGTCCTCGCCGCGGCCGTCCCCGCCCGCCCCTGACCTGCGGTCGCGCCTGCTCCCTCCTCCATGCCGGCCGGTGCGCGGCAGAGAATCCTGGTGGCTGCCCGCGTGCGTCAGAACCAGCTTCCACTGATCGCCCGGCCCGCTCTCGCGTCGGCAACTCAGGCGCAGCGCGGTGTCTCCGTGCAGAACGCCCCGAGCAGCCCCGCTGCGCCTGAGTTGCCGACGGGCCGGCCGTCCCGCCGACGCAAAGACCCGGCGGAGGCTGAGCCGGCCCCCGGCCCACCTACCGGGTCCGTCCAGCCTCGCGACGCGAACGGGCGTGTCCGTCCGACCGGCCCGCCGAAGCAGTCCGGTCGCGACGAACACGCCCGTCAGGCCCGATCCCCGAGCACCCGGATCACGCCATGATCACCGGAGAGGTCAGTGGGTCGACGGCTCCGTCTCGATCTCCGACCGGTCGCCCGACCACAGCGTGTGGAACACGCCCTCCTCGTCGACCCGCTTGTAGGTGTGGGCGCCGAAGAAGTCGCGCTGCCCCTGGATGAGCGACGCCGGCAGTCGGGTGGACGCGAGCGAGTCGTAGTACGACAGCGCCGAGGCGAACCCGGGCACGGGGATGCCCGAGAGGGCGGCCTTCGCGACGATGCGGCGCCAGGCGTCCTCCCCGTCGCGGACGGCGGCGGCGAAGTAGTCGTCCTCGAGGAGGGTCGCGATGGTGGCGTCCTTCTCGTAGGCGTCGACGATGCGGTTCAGGAACTGCGCGCGGATGATGCAGCCGCCGCGCCAGATCTTGGCGATGGCGCCCTTGTCGATGTCCCAGCCGTATTCGAGGGCGCCGGCGATGATCGCGTCGAACCCCTGGGCGTAGGCCACGATCTTCGACGCGTAGAGCGCCTTCTGCACGTCGTCCTCGAAGCCGTCGCCGGCTTCCTGCACCTCGGGCCGGCCCTGCAGGGTCGCCTGCACGGCGGCGCGCTGGTCGGGCTTCGACGACACGGCGCGCGCGAAGACGGCTTCGGCGATGCCGCCGACGGGCACGCCGAGTCCGACGCTGTTCTGCACAGTCCAGACGCCGGTGCCCTTCGACCCGGCGGCGTCGACGATCTGGTCGACGAGCGGCCCGCCCGTCTTGGCGTCGACCTGGCGCAGCACCTCGGCGGTGATCTCGATCAGGTACGACTCGAGCTCCCCCTTGTTCCACTCGTCGAAGACGGCGGCGATGGCGGCGGGCTCGTGTCCGCCCACGCGGCGCAGCAGGTCGTACGACTCGGCGATGAGCTGCATGTCGGCGTACTCGATGCCGTTGTGGATCATCTTGACGAAGTGTCCGGCGCCGTCCGACCCGACGTGCGTGACGCACGGCTCGCCCTCGGCGACGGCGGCGATCGACGAGAGGATCGGGCCGAGGGTCGCGTACGCCTCCTTCGATCCGCCGGGCATGATCGACGGCCCCTTGAGCGCGCCTTCCTCGCCGCCCGAGATCCCGGCGCCGACGAAGTTCAGGCCGCGGTCGCGCAGTGCGGACTCCCGGCGGCGGGTGTCGAGGAAGTTCGCGTTGCCGCCGTCGACGATGATGTCGCCCTCCTCGAACAGGTCGGCGAGCTGGTCGATGACGGCGTCGGTGCCGCGTCCGGCCTGGACCATGATGATCGCGGTGCGCGGCTTCTGCAGCGAGGCCGCGAAGTCCTCGATGGTCTTCGACGCGATGAACCCGGCGTCGCCGTGCTCGCTCATCAGCGTGTCGGTGCGTTCGGGGGAGCGGTTGTACACGGCGACGGTGTTGCCCTCGCGGCTCGCGAGGTTGCGGGCGAGGTTCGAGCCCATCACGGCGAGCCCGACGACTCCGATGTTCGCCTGCGGGGTGGTCGACGTTTCTGTTCCCTGTTCGGTCACGGTGACTTCCTCTCGATGGGTTGGGTAGCCGCAGACTATGCCCCCGTCCCGAGCGTGTGACGGGTAGTGTCCGTACCCGTCCCGGCAGTCGCCTCCCGGCCCTCCGACCGGTTCCCGAGAGGTTTCCGGGCGTCGCCGCGGCACCGCCCGGGGGCCACGAGCCGAGGAGGCGCGGGTTGGCGACACGCCCGGGCCCCGTGTAACCTCGGAAGCTGAACTTCGGCGAGGGATGCGCAGGCATCCGTTATCGACGCGGTAGGCAGGCGCTCAGTCTCGGACGAGCGGGTCCTTCGGGGCCCGTCACCTCACGGCTGCGGGGTCTTTCCTCACGCGATACGCGTTCGAGTTGAAACCGACCACACATCCGGTCCGCCCCCGCGGCGGCCTCAGAAGGAGACACACATGGCTGACGCCAACAACCTGTCCGCTCTCGTCCGCACCAGCTTCGGCAAGGGCGCGGCTCGCAAGATCCGTGCGAACGACCAGATCCCCGCGGTCATCTACGGTCACGGCACCGACCCCCAGCACGTCACCCTCCCCGGTCACGAGACCATGCTGATCACGCGTCGTGCGAACGCCGTCATCACGCTCGACATCGAGGGCACCGAGCAGCTCGCCCTCGTCAAGGACATCCAGCGCGACCCGGTCAAGCAGACCATCGAGCACATCGACCTCATCGTCGTGCGTCGCGGCGAGAAGGTCACCGTCGAGGTGCCCGTGCACGTCGAGGGCGAGTCGTACCCCGGCACCATCCACGTGCTCGAGCTCAACGCCGTCGAGCTCGAGGTCGAGGCCACGCACATCCCGCAGAACGTCGTCGTGTCGATCGAGGGCCTCGAAGAGGGTGCGCAGATCACCGCGGCCGACCTGAAGCTGCCCTCGGGCGCGAACCTGGTCAGCGAGCCCGAGACCCTCGTGCTCGCCATCTCGGTGCCCCAGCTCGACCTCACGACCGACGCGGTCTCCGACGAGGACGGCGAGGCCGCCCCCGCCGAGGGCGACGTCGACTCGATCGAAGACGAAGAGCGCTCCGAGTAACACCCCCTGCCGGCGCAGAACCACTGAAGAGACGATCGACGGACGATGGCATCAGACGATCAGTGGCTCGTGGTCGGGCTCGGGAACCCCGGGCCCGGCTACGCCGGCAACAGGCACAACGTCGGGCAGATGGTGCTGGCCGAGCTGGCCCACCGTCTGTCCGTCGGCTTCAAGCGCCACCGCACCAATGCGACCGTCGCCGAGGGTCGTCTCGTGCCGGGCGGGCCGCGCTTCGTGCTGGCCAAGCCCGACACGTTCATGAACGTCTCGGGCGGCCCCGTGCAGGCGCTGCTCCGGTTCTACGACCTCGACGTGTCGCGGTTGATCGTCGTTCACGACGAGCTCGACATCGACTTCGACACCCTCAAGCTGAAGCACGGCGGTGGTCACGGCGGGCACAACGGTCTGCGCGACATCATCGCGGCGACCGGCTCGAACGAGTTCACCCGGGTGCGGGTCGGCATCGGCCGCCCGCCCGGGCGGCAACCCGCCGCCGACTTCGTCCTGAAAGACTTCGCGGCCTCCGAGCGTCAGAACCTCCCGATCCTCCTCGCCGACGCCGCCGACGCGGTCGAGATGATCGCGGCCGACGGGCTCATCGCGGCGCAGCTCAAGTTCCATACCGCGAGAGACTGACGCTCGCGTCCCGCTCCAGGTCGGCACGGGTACCATCTATCGCGTGATACTCGCGGGCTTGATTCCGGCGCTTTCGCGCGCCTCCACCTTTTCGGCTGCCCTCGACCGGCACGGCAAGAGCACGGACTTCTCCGTCGTCGACGGGTTGCGCGTCCCTCTGCTGGCGGGTCTGCTCTCGCGGCGCGAGGGCCCTCAGGCTCTGCTCGTCGTCACGGCGACGGGGCGTGAATCCGAGGCCGTCCGGGGGTCGCTGACGAGCTTCCTGCCCGAGGCCGAGATCATCGAGTTCCCCGCGTGGGAGACCCTTCCGCATGAGCGGCTCAGCCCGAGCGCCGAGACGGTCGGGAAGCGCATCCACGCTCTGCGGCGACTCGCCGCGTGGTCCGAGCAGGCGGCTTCCCAGCCTGAGGCGACGAAGCCGATCGTCGTCGTGGCCGGTGTGCGGGCGGCCCTGCAGCCCCTGGCCGACAATCTCGCGTCGATCGAGCCGGTGGTGCTCACCGTCGGCGATCGCGGGCACGACCTGTCGGCCATCGCCCTGCGACTCGTCGACCTCGCCTACGCGCGGGTCGACATGGTCACCCGGCGGGGCGAGTTCGCGGTGCGCGGCGGCATCCTCGACGTGTTCCCGCCGACGGCCGAGCACCCCGTCCGTGTCGACTTCTTCGGCGACGAGGTCGACCAGGTGCGGCGCTTCTCCGTCGCCGACCAGCGGAGCCTCGACGGCGAGGTCACGACGGTCGACCTCCCGCCGAGCCGCGAGATGCTCCTCACCGAGCAGGTGCGTCAGCGTGCCCGCGAGATGCAGCACGAGTTCCCGAGTCTCGCGCAGATGCTGGCGAAGATCGGCGAGGGCATCCCCGTCGAGGGCATGGAGTCCCTCGCTCCGGCCCTCGTGCACGGTCTCGTGCCGCTGACCCACTACCTCCCGGAGGGGGCCGCCATCGCCGTGCTGTCTCCCGAGCGCGTCGTGTCGAGGGCCCGCAGCCTGGCCGAGACGAACCGCGAGTTCCTCTCGGCAGCATGGAGCGCCGCGACCGCCGGCGCCGAGGCACCGATCGACCTCGACGCGGGCGACTTCATCTCCCTGCGCGATCTCCGCGACTCCGCGGGCGACCGCACATGGTTCTCCCTGAGCACCTTCGACAGCGGCGAGGTCCTCACCGACGAGGAGGCGATCGCGTCGGCGGGCGACTACGTCCGTCTGGCGGCAGACGCCGTGCCGAGCTTCAGCGGTCATGCCGAGGGCGCCCTCGACCATGTCGTGTCGCGCCTCAAAGACGGCTGGAGCATCGTCGTGACCTCGCGCGGCGTGGGCCTCGTCGAGCGGGCGCGCGACGTGCTCGCCGAGCGCGGGGTCGCCGCGCGGCTGCACGAGTCGCTGCCCGAGTCGCTCGAGGCGGGGGTCGCGCACCTCGTCGCCGGCGGCGTCGAGGCCGGTTTCGAGATCCCCGACGCGAAGCTCGCCGTGCTGGGCGAGAGCGACTTCTACGGTCGATCGGCGAACTACGACTCGCGACAGGTGACGAAGCTCGCCAGTCGACGCAAGAACGTGGTCGATCCGCTGCAGCTCAAGCCCGGCGACGTCGTCGTGCACCAGACGCACGGCATCGGCAAGTTCATCGAGCTCACCAGCCGTGTCGTCAGCACCGGCGGCAAGAACGCCGTCAAGAACAGCCGCGAGTACCTCGTGCTCGAGTACGCGCCTTCGAAGCGCGGGTACCCCGGCGACAAGCTCTACGTGCCCACCGACCAGCTCGATCTGCTCAGCCGCTACGTCGGCGGCGAGGCGCCGTCGCTCAGCAAGATGGGCGGCAGCGACTGGGCCTCGGCCAAGAGCAAGGCGCGTCGCGCCGTCCGTGACATCGCCGTCGAGCTGGTCAAGCTGTACTCGGCGCGGATGGCCAGCAAGGGCCACTCGTTCCCGCCCGACACCCCGTGGCAGCGCGAGCTCGAAGAGGCCTTCCCGTTCGCGGAGACCGCCGACCAGCTGACGACCATCGACGAGATCAAGGCCGACATGGAGCGCCCGATCCCGATGGACCGCCTCCTCTCGGGCGACGTCGGCTACGGCAAGACCGAGGTCGCCGTGCGCGCCGCGTTCAAGGCGATCCAGGACGGCAAGCAGGTCGTCATGCTCGTGCCGACCACTCTGCTCGTCAAGCAGCACTTCGACACGTTCTCCGACCGCTTCGCCGGGTTCCCCGTGCACCTCCGCAGTCTCTCCAGGTTCCAGACCGCGAAGGAGTCCCGCGAGACGATCAAGGGCCTCGGCGACGGCACGGTCGACATGGTGATCGGCACGCATCGCCTCCTGAGCGAGGGCATCGCGTACAAAGACGTGGGTCTCGTGATCATCGACGAAGAGCAGCGTTTCGGCGTCGAGCACAAAGACGCCTTGAAGAAGCTCAAGACCAACGTCGACATCCTGGCGATGTCGGCCACGCCCATCCCGCGCTCGCTCGAGATGGCGGTCACGGGCATCCGCGAGATGTCCACCCTGACGACGCCTCCCGAAGACCGCCACCCCATCCTGACCTTCGTCGGTCCCGAGAGCGATCGGCAGAAGGCGGCGGCCATCCGGCGCGAGCTGCTGCGCGAGGGGCAGGTGTTCTTCGTGCACAACCGGGTGTCGAGCATCAACCGCGTCGCGGCGCAGATCGCCGAGCTGGTTCCGGAGGCGCGGGTGGCGGTCGCGCACGGACAGATGGCCGAGTCGTCGCTCGAGCAGGTCATGGTCGACTTCTGGGAGCGCAAGTTCGACGTGCTCGTCTCGACCACCATCATCGAGACCGGTCTCGACATCGCGAACGCGAACACGCTGATCATCGATCGCGCGGACAAGTACGGGCTCAGTCAGCTGCATCAGCTGCGCGGGCGCGTCGGCCGGGGCCGTGAGCGCGGGTACGCGTACTTCCTGTACGACGCCGAGCGACCGCTCAGCGAGACCGCTCAAGACCGCCTCGAGACGATCGCGGCGATTAACGAGCTGGGCGCGGGCATGCAGGTCGCGTTGAAAGACCTCGAGATCCGCGGCGCGGGCAACCTCCTCGGCGGTGAGCAGTCGGGGCACATCGCCGGGGTCGGCTTCGACCTGTACCTCCGCATGATCGGCGAGGCCGTGGGGGCGTTCCGCGGCGACGTGGCCGAGGGGCAGACCGAGCTGCGACTCGAGCTCCCCGTCGACGCGCACATCCCCGACGAGTACGTCGAGAGCGAGCGACTCCGTCTCGAGGCCTACCAGAAGCTGTCGACGGCCAGCTCGCCGACCTCGACCGACGATCAGATCGACTCGGTCCTCGACGAGCTCACCGACCGGTACGGCACGCCGCCGGCGTCGGTCCTCGCACTCATCGAGGTGTCGAGGCTGCGCCGTGCCGCGCAGAAGATCGGTCTCAGCGAGGTCGTCGTCATGGGCGCCAACCTCCGTGTCGCCGGTCTCGATCTGCCCGACAGCATGCAGGTGCGGTTGCAGCGCATGTACCCGGGCTCGCGCTGGTTCGGTCAGACGAAGTCGGTCAGCGTGCCGCTGCCCCGTCCTCACGGCGAGGCCCTGCCCGACGGCGAGCTGATCACCTGGGTCGAGCAGCTGATGACGGCGATCTTCGGTGCGGAGACGCCGCGTCCCGCCACGGACACCGCGGCGGCCGCCGGCTGACGACGCGACGGAGCAGGCCGAGGAGGCGCGGGTGACCCACGACGACACCACCGGGACCGAGATCGCCGAGCTGGTCCGCGTGGTCGCCGCCCTGCTGTCCGACGACGGCGGCTGCGACTGGAACCGCGGGCAGACGCACGGGAGTCTCGTGACCTACCTGGTCGAGGAGACCGCCGAGCTCGTCGAGGCGATCGAGGAGGGGACGACGGCTGATCGCCGGGAGGAGCTCGGCGACGTGCTGTACCAGGTCGTCCTGCACTCCGCTCTGGCTGAGCGTCAGGGGGCGTTCGACCTGGCCGACGTCGTGCGCGACGTCACGGCGAAGACCGTGCGTCGTCATCCGCACGTCTTCGGAGACGACGAGGCCCGCGACGTCGACGACATCGTCCGGCTCTGGTCCGCCGCGAAGGCGCGCGAGAAGTCCGAGCGGACGAGTGCCTTCGACGGCGTGCCCGGCGGTCTGCCGGCCTTGGCCCGGGCTCAGAAGATCGACGGCCGACGTCGGGCTGCGGGTCTGCCCGCCGACGAGCCGCCGAGGGCGTGCGAACCGGGGGAGGAGGCCGCCGGGTCCAGGTCGGACGGAGGCTCGACCGGCAGGCCCCCGGTCGACGACCCGACCGAGGGCGTTGCGGTGGACGACGAGCTCCTGCTCGGTCGTGAACTGGCGCGGATGGTCGACGTCGCGACGAGTCGGGGCATCGACGCAGAACGCGCACTCCGACGTGCCGTACGAGAGCGTGAGGCACGGCTGCGAGCGGTCGAGACCGAGGGTAGGGCGCCCCACCAACCCGAATAGGCGGGGCGCCCTCACGTGAACCCCCCACGAGCGACCCCGATCGCGAAGAAGGAAGTCGTCTGGCTGGTGTGTCACGTCGTCGCTGCCGGCACGCCAGAGAGGGATCAGACTCCATGGGCCTTGCAGCGATAGAGATAATGTAGAGCATCGTGCAGTAAAATGTCAAGGGTCATCCGACGAAACACACGAACGCAGACCAGGCTGTCCGCTCGATGTCCTGCCATCGACCGACCGGTTGGTTCCTGTGCGGCGTCGGCACACGTCTGTTATGGTCGCCAGACGACGGTCGGGGCCGCGCAGGGCGTCCCGACCCGTCCGCACGAAGGAGTGGCATTCATGCCTCGCAAGCCCGATCCGACACGCAAGCCCGAGCTGCTCGGCCAGATCATCGACCACCTCCGGTCGCGGAGCATCGCGACCGTCTCGTTCCGCACCCTCGCCGAGGCTCTCGGTGTCAGCACCTACGTCTTCGTCTATCACTTCGGCAACCGTGCCGAGCTGATCGCCGAGATCGTCCGAGCGGTCGTCGGCCGCCACGATCACCTCCTCCCCGCCGACGCCGCGTCGCTCGACGCGGCCGCGTTCCGCGGGCACCTCGTCTCGTACTGGGACGAGGCGTCGAGCGAACGGGGTCTCGACCTCCAGCGTCTCGAGATGGAGTCGGCGCTGCTCGAGGTCGTCGCCGGCGACGAGCCGGGTGTCGCTCGGCAGGCGGGCGCCCGTTGGCGCGAGGCCGTGTCGACGTGGCTCGTCGCCCAGGGCACCTCGTCGGAAGACGCCACCGTGCAGGCGCGGGCCTTCGTCGCCGAGGTCGAGGGGCTGCTCTACGACGCCGTCGTCGCCGGTGGCGCCGACGAGCCCGGTGCGGTGTTCGTGCACCGGGTCGACGCGCTCGTCGAGAGTGCCGGGGCGGCGTCCCGCGGCTGACCCGCCGCTCGGCGGGTCGTCTCCGAGCAGGTGTCGCGACGCCGTCAGACGAAGAACGGGCCAGGTGCTCAGCACCTGGCCCGTTCGGGCGCCCTCACCGCAGGGAAGGTAGGGCGCCGTGACCCGGCGGCATGCAACCCGATTCACGCCGCTTGGTGCTCATACTGTACGTGGAATCTCACATGGAGCGCAAGTCGGGTCGGGGCGGGCTCGTCGCGCCCTCGGCTCTGAGAAGATGTCCCCATGCCGTCACACGTGAGCCCGCCCCGCGGGATGAGAGACTTCCTCCCCGCCGAGAAGCGTCGCCGGGAGCGCGTGCTCAGCACCATCCGCGACGTATACCGCTCGTACGGCTTCGACGAGATCGAGACGCCCGTGGTCGAGTCGACCGACTTCCTCTACTCGGGTCTCGGCGGCGACAACGAGAAGCAGGTCTTCGCCGTGCTGAAGCGCGGTCTCGACGTCGACGACCTCAAGTCGGCCGACTCCGCGCTGGCGCTCGCCGACCTGGGGCTCCGATTCGACCTCACCGTGCCGCTGGCCCGGTTCTACGCTTCGCACCGCGCCGAGCTGCCGGCGGTCTTCCGATCCGTGCAGGTGGCGCCCGTCTGGCGGGCCGAACGTCCGCAGAAGGGTCGCTACCGGCAGTTCGTCCAGTGCGACATCGACATCCTCGGCGAGGCCGGCCCGCTCGCCGAGATCGAGCTCATCTCGGCGACCACGGCCGTCCTCTCGGCGCTCGGCCTCGAGGGCACGTCGATCCGCATCAACGACCGCCGGGTGCTGCTCGGGGTCCTCTCGCACTGGGGTGCGCCCGCCCACCTCACGGAGCAGGCGCTGATCGAGCTCGACAAGCTCGACAAGATCGGCGTCGAGGGCGTCGTCGCGCGTCTCCACGAGATCGGGGTCGAGCACGGCGGGCTGGAGGATGCGCTGCGCGAGCTCTCGACGGCCGACTGGTCGACGATCACCGGCACCGAGCCTCCTGCCTGGCTCGACGTCGCCGCCGCCGCCGATCTGGTGGCGCTCCGCGAGGCCCTCCCCGGCGCGCGTCTCGTCTTCGACCCGACGCTCGTGCGCGGCATGGGCTATTACACGGGCACCATCTTCGAGGTCGCGCACCCCGAGTTCGGCTACTCGCTCGGTGGCGGCGGCCGCTACGACGGCATGATCGGGCGGTTCCTCGGCGCGGACGTCCCCGCCGCCGGCTTCTCGTTGGGGTTCGAGCGCATCGTCGACCTCGTCGACCAGGGCGACCCCGATCACGACGGTCTCGCCCTCGTGCACGACGCGGGCGTGCCCGCGGCCGAGCTCACGGCCCTGCGGGCGGCGCTGCTCGACCGGGGGGAGGCGCGGGTCCGCCTCGATCGGCGCGTCAAGAACCTCACGCGCCAGCTCGACACCCTCGCCGAGTCCGGCTACACGCGCTTCGCCGTCGTGCGGGGCGGAGAAGGCGTCGACGACCTGCAGATCAAGACGCTCGGCTGACAGCGGGCCGTCCGCTGCGGCGCGGTGCCTCGCTAGGATTGGCGCGGACCTCGGTCCTGCGAACACAACGACTACTAAGGAGTTCTCCGTGGCAGCAATCGACGCCGTAGGCGCCCGCGAAATCCTCGACTCGCGGGGCAACCCGACCGTCGAGGTCGAGGTCCTGCTCGACGACGGGACGGTCTCTCGGGCCGCCGTCCCCTCGGGCGCATCGACCGGGGCCTTCGAGGCCTACGAACTGCGCGACGGCGACGCGAGCCGTTACCTCGGCAAGGGCGTGCTCAAGGCCGTCTCGGCGGTCATCGACGAGATCGGCCCGGCCGTCGAGGGCTTCGACGCCACCGACCAGCGCCTGATCGACGCGGCGATGATCGAGCTCGACGGCACCGACAACAAGAAGCGCCTCGGCGCGAACGCCATCCTCGGCGTCTCGCTGGCAGTGGCCCGTGCGGCCGCCGACTCGGCCGATCTGCCGCTCTTCCGCTACCTCGGCGGGCCGAACGCGCACACGCTCCCCGTGCCGATGCTCAACGTCATCAACGGCGGTTCGCACGCCGACAGCAACGTCGACATCCAGGAGTTCATGATCCTGCCGATCGGCGCTTCGACCTTCGCCGAGGCGCTCCGATGGGGCGCCGAGACGTACCACGCCCTCAAGAGCGAGCTCAAGGCCAAGGGCCTCTCGACCGGTCTCGGCGACGAGGGCGGCTTCGCGCCGAACCTCGACAGCAACCGGGCCGCGCTCGACCTGCTCGTCGACGCGATCACCAAGGCCGGCTTCACGCCCGGTGAGGACATCGCGCTCGGTCTCGACGTCGCCTCGAGCGAGTTCTACGCCGACGGCGCGTACACCTTCGAGGGCGAGAAGCGCGACTCCGCGTTCCTCTCCGGCTACTACGCCGACCTGGTCGCCTCGTACCCGCTCGTCACCATCGAAGACCCCCTCGACGAAGACGACTGGGAGGGCTGGGCGCACCTCACGAGCGAGATCGGCTCGAAGACGCAGATCGTCGGCGACGACCTGTTCGTCACGAACCCCGAGCGCCTCGCGAAGGGCATCGAGGCCGGCGCCGGCAACTCGATCCTCGTCAAGGTCAACCAGATCGGCACGCTGACGGAGTCCCTCGACGCCGTCGCGCTCGCACAGCGCAGCGGCTACACGACCGTGCTGTCGCACCGCTCGGGTGAGACCGAAGACACCACGATCGCCGACCTCGCGGTCGCCACCGACGCCGGTCAGATCAAGACGGGGGCCCCGGCCCGCTCCGAGCGCGTCGCGAAGTACAACCAGCTGCTCCGCATCGAAGAGGAGCTCGGCGACGCGGCGGTCTACGCCGGTCGCTCGGCCTTCCCCCGCTTCCGCGGCTAGGCACGGCTCCGAGAGGCCCGTCCCGCTTCGGCGGGGCGGGCCTCTCGGCGTTCCGTGACCGACTCGACAGGGCGGTCGTCTACCCTCGGAGTCATGTCCCGAGAGTCGAAGAGCAGGCGTCTGCCCGTCATCCTGCCCGAGACGGAGTCGGCCACGAGCGGCTGGCTCCGCAACATCCGCTTCTCGGGCTTCAGTCTCCTGATGCTCGTCATCCTGGTCCTGTTCGTCGTGATCCTCGCGCCGTCCCTCCGCACCCTCGTCCAGCAGCAGCAGCAGATCGCGGCCATCCAAGACGAGGTCGAGCGGCAGAAGGCCGACGTGACGGATCTCCAGGGCGATGTCGCGCGGTGGAGCGATCCCGCGTACATCGAGGCTCAGGCGCGCGACCGCCTGCTCTACGTGTACCCGGGCGAGTACAGCTACCTGGTGATGGGCGACGCGACGACCGACGCCGAACGGCCGCAGGCACCCATCAGCGACGAGCTGCAGACCCCCCAGGTCGACTGGATCGCCGCCATGACCTCGTCGGTGATCGACGCCGGTCTCAGCGACGAGCCGGCAACCGAGCTGATCGCCCCCGACATCGACGGCAGCGAGCTCCCCACCTCGACCCCGACAGGCGGCACCCCGTGACCACCCCTCCGTTCGACCCCGTGACCGAACTCGACGTGCGGATCGTCACCGCGCAGCTCGGGCGCCCGGCGCGCGACGTCATCGGCATCGCCGCCCGGTGCGCCTGCGGCAACCCCACCGTCGTCGCGACGAAGCCGCGACTCGGCGACGGCACGCCCTTCCCGACCCTCTACTACCTGTGCCACCCGGGCGCGACGGCGGCCGTCTCGACCCTCGAGGCGAACGGCGTGATGGCAGAGTTCACCGACCTGCTGGCCGCAGACGCCGATCTCGCCGCACGCTACCGGTCGGCCCACGAGGCCTACCTCGCCGACCGCGAGAGCATCGAGCACGTCGGCGAGATCGCTCACGTCACCGCGGGCGGCATGCCCGAGCGCATCAAGTGCCTGCACGCCGTGGTGGGTCACTCCCTCGCCGCCGGCCCCGGGGTCAACCCGCTCGGCGATCTCGCGCTCGACCGAGCGACGTGGAGCCCCGACGTGTGCCGGTGCCCCGACTACCTGGCCGACGGCGACTCGGCCGAGCGCGCCTCCGGCGGGGATGTCTGACCCGTGCCCGAGCTGACGCTGCGGACGACCTCGGCGACGATCGCGGCGCTGGCCCTGGCGGCCGTCGTCGTGGTCGCCCCGGGGGGCGCGGCGCGAGCCGACGCCATCCGCGACGACCAGTACTGGCTCGCCGACTACGGCATCGAGCAGGCCTGGCAGTCGAGTCGCGGCGCGGGGGTGACCGTCGCCGTGATCGACACCGGCGTCGACTCGTCGGTCGCCGAGCTCGAGGGCGCGGTCGTCGGAGGCACCGACGTCTCGGGTCAGGGCTCGGCGGACGGCCAGACGCCCGTCGGCACGGACGACCCGACGCACGGAACCCTCGTCGGCTCGATCCTCGCGGGTCGGGGGACGGCGTCCGGTGACGGCGTCATCGGCGTGGCTCCCGAGGCGGATCTGCTGTCCGTCTCGGTCGGCTTCGGGTCGGATGCCGTCGACTCCGACACGCAGATCGCCGAGGCCGTCCGATGGGCGGTCGACAACGGGGCCGACGTGATCAACATGTCCCTCACGCGCAACACCCTCGACTGGCCGACGAGCTGGGACGACGCGTTCCTCTACGCGATGCAGCACGACGTCGTCGTCGTGGCCGCGGCGGGCAACAGGGGCAGCGGCACGACCGAGGTCGGGGCTCCGGCCACCATGCCGGGGGTGCTCACCGTCGCCGGCGTCGACCGGTCGGGTCAGGCGAGCTTCGACGCCTCGAGTCAGGGCATCACCATCGGCGTCGCGGCGCCGAGCGAGAAGCTCGTCGGGGTCGGACCGGGCGACGTCCACTACAGCTGGAGCGGCACGAGCGGCGCGACCCCCATCGTCGCGGGCGTCGTCGCGCTCGTGCGGGGTGCGCACCCCGAGCTCGATGCCGACGACGTCATCAACCGGGTGATCTCCACGGCCGACTCGCGCGGCACGACCACCCCCGATCCGCTCTACGGCTACGGACTCGTCGACGCCTCGGCCGCCGTCGGCGATCAGGTGGCCCCGGTCGAGGCGAATCCCATGGGCGATCTCGCCGAGTGGATCCGACTGCACCGGCGGGCCGAGGTCCCCGTCGCCACCCCGTCGTCGACGGCCGAGGCGGCACCGGCTCCCGTCCCCACCCCGAGCGTCGACCGCGACGACCGCCTCCAGGCGCTCATCCCGACGGTCGAGTCGATGCGCTCGACGGGCATCCCGCTGATCGTCTTCGGGCTGTTCGGGGCGGCCCTGCTCGGCGTCGCGCTCGGCGCTCTCCGCCAGTACAGGAGGCGACGCCACCAGGAGTAAGGTCTTTACGGACAACCCCACCTCAAGGAGATCATCCCCCGTGCCCAAAATCCTGATCGTCGGCGGCGGCTACGCCGGTTTCTACACCGCCTGGAAGCTCGAGAAGTGGCTGCGCAAGGGTGAGGCCGAGGTCACGATCGTCGACCCGCTGCCCTACATGACCTACCAGCCGTTCCTGCCCGAGGTGGCGGCCGGCTCGATCGAGCCGCGTCACGCCGTCGTCGCCCTGCGACGTCACCTGAAGAAGACGAACGTCGTCACGGCGAAGGTCACCCGCGTCGACCACGCGACGAAGACCGCCACGATCACGCCCGAGGTGGGCGACGAGTGGACGATGGAGTACGACCAGGTCGTCATGACGGCCGGCGCCGTCTCCCGCACGTTCCCGATCCCGGGCGTGGCCGACGAGGCCATCGGTCTCAAGACCATCGAGGAGGCCGCGGCGATCCGCGACAAGCTCCTCACCAACTTCGCGAAGGCTGCGAACCTCCCGGCCGGGCCCGAGCGCGACCGCCTGCTGACGGTCGTCGTGGTGGGCGGCGGCTTCGCGGGCATCGAGGTGTTCGCCGAGCTCCGCAGCTTCGCGAGCGACCTGATCAAGAGCTACCCCGGTCTCACCGTCGACGACACGCACTTCCACCTCATCGAGGCCATGGGGCGCATCATGCCCGAGGTGTCGCTCGAGACCAGCCACTGGGTGCTCAAGAACCTCGCCGAGCGGCAGGCCACGGTCCACCTCGATACGCAGCTGCAGTCCGCGGTGGGCGGCAAGCTCGAGCTGTCGACGGGCGAGTCGTTCGAATCCGACCTCATCGTCTGGACCGCCGGGGTCATGGCGAACCCGATGGTCCGCAACACCGACTTCCCGCTCGAGCAGCGTGGCCGCATCACCGTCAAGCCCGACCTCCGCATCGTCGACGGCGAGACGATCGTCCCCGACGCCTGGGCGTGCGGCGACGTCGCGGCGACCCCCGACCTGACCGGCAAGGGCGTCGGCGGCTTCTGCGTCCCGAACGCCCAGCACGCCGTCCGGATGGGCAAGCAGCTCGCCAAGAACCTCGTCGCCTCGCTGCGCGGCGAGTCCGTCACCGACTACCGGCACGACAACCTCGGCGCCGTCGCAGGTCTCGGGCTCAACGTCGGCGTGTTCCAGAGCGGCAAGATCGCCGTCAAGGGGTTCCCGGCCTGGATCGCCCACCGCGGCTACCACGGCATGGCGATGCCCTCGTTCGAGCGCAAGTTCCGCGTCGTGGGCGGTTGGTGGAACAACCTCTGGCTCGGTCGCGACATCGTCTCGCTCGACAACCGCGAGCGTCCGCGCGCCGCCTTCGAGGAGTTCGCCTCGCGCCCCAAGCCGGCAGCCGAATCGGCCCCTGCCGCCGCGCCGGCGCCCGAGGTCGGGACGCCCGCGGGCGAGCCCGGTCCGGCCTACGCGAACCCCGCCGACGAGAAGGGCGCCGCCGAGAAGGGCGCCGCCGCCGAGACCGAGACGGTCGAGACCAGCGCCAAGTAGTGAGCCCAGCCCGACGACTCAGACGGCGCCCGCCCGCGGATCCCCGCGAGGCGGGCGTCGTCGTCCGTCAGGGCTTTGTAGTCTGAGAACCGGGCCCCCATAGCCCAATCGGCAGAGGCAGGCGACTTAAAATCGCCTCAGTCAGGGTTCGAGTCCCTGTGGGGGCACTCGGAGGGGTCGGCGGCGGCGCCGGAGCATGATCACCGAGGCGAGCGCGAATGCCGCGAGGGTGGCGACGGCGACCGTCGTCCAGACGCCGGGTGCGACGGGGGTGCCGACGAGGACGAGTGCGGCAGTCGTCGCCCCGATCATCGCGACGCCGCTGTAGGCGACCTTCGACCACGCCCACAGCGCCTGCCCGGGCAGCGTGCCCAACGGGAGGATCGACAGCACGAGCGATCCGATCCCGGCGAGGCACATCGTCGTCGCGATCTCCAGCAGCAGTTGCGAGAGGAACCCGTCGCCGAAGCCTCCCCAGCCATGGGCCGCCCAGGCGGCGAACGAGACGACGAGCAGGGCGCCGATCTGAGCCGCGGCGACCATGCCCCGCGCCGCCGTCGACGGCTCCCGTGCGGGCGCGGGGTGTTCAGTCGTCGACGCGGCCGTCCGTGCGACGACAGCGCCCGTCACGAGCACCCCGAGGACGAGGGGCGGGTCGAGCGACAGCACGCGGGTGACGGCGCAGGCGACGAGGGCCGCCGTGAGGAGGGCCGGCGACATGCGGATGCGCACGCCGAGGCCGGCCCGTCGACCGACCAGCACCGCGGGGAGGACCACGGCGAGAGCGTTCAGAGCCAGGACGCCGACGACGACCCCGAGCAGGAGACGTGCGTACTGCACCTGGCCGTCCACCCCGGCCGCGACGGCGATGGCGACGCTGCCGACGGCGAGGGCGACCCCGACGCTGACCCGAGGGTCGATGCTCCCTCCGCTGAACGAGGTCGGCAGCTCGGCGGCCCTGTTGCGGCCCGTCAGTCGAGGAGCGGGGCGATGCACGCGTGCGCCGAGGGTCCGCGCGACCATCCGGATCGGCCCGGCGACCACGACCAGGAACAGCAGACCCAGAGCGAGCGCCGACGGCCACACGGGGCCGCCCAGGGTCTGGGTGAGGCCCGGCAGATCGCGACCGAACGAGGTCGCGGTCGCCCAGGTGCCCGTCGTCGGGTTCTGGACCGGCCCGGGGCCGCCCGCTGCGCCTCCTGGAGGCACCGCCGCCCCGCCCCCGCCGCCGTCTCCTGGCGTGACGGAGCCGGGCACCGGCGTCGCGGAGGGGTCGTCGTCGGCCGGGACGGGTGCCGGCGTCGCCGTGGTGCCGTCGGGGCTGCGCGAGGGGGTGGGGGTGACGCCGGGAGCCCCGGGGGAGGCGCTGGGCACGTCCGTCGGGCCTCTCGCGCCGACGACGACGGTCACGCTCCGCGACACGGGACCGTAGTTGCCCGCCGCATCGACCTGAGCCGCCGTGATGGTCCGCGAGCCGTCGGGGAGGGCGGAGCCCGTCGAGTCGCAGCTCCAGGATGCGCCGGCGATGGTCGCCTGGCACACGGGCGAGCCGTCGACGTAGACCGTCACCGTCGCACCGCTCTCGCCCGAGCCCCTGATGACCACGGGCTGGGCGTCGACACGGCTTCCCGAGCCCGGAGAGGTGATGACCGGGGCTCCGGGCGCCTCGCGGTCGATCGTGGCGACGACCGCGGCCGACGCGCCGGATCGGGGGATCGGGATGGCGTCGCTCCGCTGCGTCGCGGTCAGCGAGTATCGACCGGACGGGAAGGAGCCGGCGTCGAGCACGGCGCTCCACTCGCCCGCGGTGTCGGCCGTGCCGGATGCGCTCGCCCCTGCGGCCGTCGTCACCGTGACCACCGCGCCCGGTTCGGCGGAACCGGTCACCTTGGCACCGAGCAGCAGGCCGCCGCGAACGGTGGGAGCCCCGAGGATCGCGAAGGAGGCGCTGCTCACGTCGGGCAGATCGGCATGGGTCGTGTCCCGAGCCGTCAGGACGATGTCGGCACCGTTCGCGACGGTCACGGTGCACGACCACCGACCCGACGGGGCGGCGGCGGAGGAAGGCACGGTCGTCTCGCAGAGCGAGCGGGAGGGGACCTCGGGGTCGAGGACCCTCACCGACGAACCCGAGGCGGCCGTGCCCCCGATCGCGAAGGTGTTCACCGTGCGTCCGCCGACGTCGTCGATGGTCGGTGCGGGGGGATCGGCCGGCGCGGTCGGGCCGGGGGCCGGCTCCGTGGGCGCGCCGAGGCCGGGCGAGGGGGCGCCCGACTGCCGGTCGGGCTCGGGCGCCGCGGGTGCCGACGTCGGCGCACCCGCCGCCTGCGCCGACGGGGCGGGCACGACGGCCAGGGCGGTGCCCGCGAGCAGCGGGAGGGCGATGAGGAGGGCTCCGACGGCACGCAGAAGAGGGCGTCCGGCGCTGGCAGCCGAGGGACGCGACGGGATCGGGGTCGGGGAAACGGGCACTGCCCACCATTCAGCACGTTCGCGGGCGGCAAGTCAATCCGCTGAGAGGGGGAGGTCGGGTGCGCTCGTCGTGAGTTCGCTCCGAAGACGCTCAGACGACGTCGAGGCGGCATCCGGCGCATTTATAGTGAAGATCTGACTGCGACGGCCCGAATACCGTCCGAGACGACCGACATCTCTCGCGTCTTTCGCGTCGTACCCCAAGGAGTGACACGTCATGCAACCGGCCACGATCGGCATCCTGGTAGCCGTCGGCATCATCGTCCTGCTCGCGATCATCGCCGGCATCTACCTCTGGGCGACCTACAACTCCCTCGTGACCCTCAAGGTCCGCGTCGACGAGGCCTGGAGCGACATCACGGTCCAGCTCAAGCGGCGGGCTGATCTGATCCCGAACATCATCGAGGCGGTCAAGGGCTACGCGACCCACGAGTCGAAGGTGTTCCAGAACGTGACCGAGGCCAGGGCCGAGACCCTGGGGGCTCAGACGCCTGCCGAGGCGTCGGCGGCCGAAGGTCACATGCAGACGGCCCTGAAGAGCATCTTCGCCGTGTCCGAGGCCTACCCGCAGCTTCAGGCGAGTCAGAACTTCCTGCAGCTGCAGTCCGAGCTCGTCGACACCGAAGACAAGATCCAGGCCGCGAGGCGGTTCTTCAACGGCGGTGTCCGCGAATTCAACACGAAGACGCGGGTGTTCCCGAACACGGTCTTCGCGAAGCGCCTCGGCTTCACCGAGCGGGACTTCTTCGAGGTCGCCGAGCCGTCGGCGATCGCCGAACCCCCTCGCGTCCAGTTCTGAGCCCGCCCCACCTCGACGCCGCGCCCCGAACGGACATCGGCCCATGTACTCAGCCGTCTCGCGCAACAAACGCAACACCGTCCTGATCGTCCTGATCTTCCTGGTCATCATCGGCGCACTCGGCTTCGGGGCGGGTGCCCTGTACGGCAACTACTCGATCGGGTTCGTCGTCCTCGCCGCGGCGTCGATCTACGCTCTGATCCAGTACTTCGCCGCCAGCGGTCAGGCGCTGTCCCTCAGTCACGCGCAGCGGGTCGACGGTACGACGGCCCCGCGGCTGTACCGCACGGTCGAGAACCTCAGCATCACCATGGGCATGCCGATGCCCCAGGTCTACGTCGTCGTCGACCCCGCCCCGAACGCCTTCGCGACCGGCCGCGACCCCGAGCACGCCGTCGTCGCCGCGACCACCGGGCTGCTCGAGATCATGGACGACACCGAGCTGGAGGGCGTGATGGCCCACGAGCTCGGACACGTCAAGAACTACGACATCCGTGTGTCGATGATGGTCTTCGGCCTTGTCGTCGCCGTCGGGTTCCTGGCCGACATCCTGCTGCGCATGTCGTTCTTCGGTGCGTTGACCGGCGGCAACCGCAATTCGAACAACGGCAACGGCGGAGGGGGCGGCGGCAACCCCGTCTTCCTGGTGCTCGGACTGGTCGCCATGATCATCGCTCCGATCGCGGCGGCCGGTGTGCAGGCGGCGGTCTCTCGTCAGCGGGAGTACCTCGCCGACGCCACGGGGGCGCTCACCACCCGGTACCCCGAGGGTCTCGCGCGAGCCCTCGAGAAGCTCGGCGCCTACGGCCGCCCGATGGCGACGCAGAACACGTCGATGTCGCATCTGTGGATCAGCGACCCGATGAAGCCGGGCGCGATGGACCGCCTCTTCAGCTCCCACCCGCCCCTGGCCGACCGCGTCGCGCGTCTCCGCCAGAGCGCCGGCACCTTCTGAGGCGCGGTCGCCGACGCCCGCGCATCGACTCAGCCGAACCGGCGGCCCAGCTCCGCTGCGAGGTCGCCGCGTGGCATGACCTCGACCGACTCGAGACCCTGCCAGTGCGCCGCGCGCCGGAGGAGCGACGCCAGGCGATCGCAGTCGACGTCGAGATCCCGCTCGCGCCAGGCGGCCTGCACCCGCAGGACGCCCGCCTGGCGGTCGCTCTTCAGATCGACCCGGGCGACGAGGCGGTCGTCTTGGAGGACCGGCAGGACGTAGTACCCGTGGACCCGCTTCTCGAGCGGCGTGTAGATCTCGATGCGGTAGTGGAATCCGAAGACGCGTTGGGCGCGAGGGCGCGTCCAGACGACGGGATCGAAGGGCGACAGGAGCGCGTCGGCCTCGAGGCGGCGGGGGAGTCGGGCGTCTCGGTGCAGCCAGGCGGGTCGGCCCCAGCCCGGCACCTCGACGGCCGAGAGGACGCCCTCATCGTGGAGTTCGCGGAGGGCCGGCACGACGTCGGCCGTCTTGAGCCGGAAGTAGTCGGCGAGATCCGCCGTCGTTCCGACGCCCTGTGCGGAGGCCGCATGCGCGACGAGGCGCCTGTGCGCCTCGTGCCGGGAGATGTCCGTGTCGAGCAGCTCCTGTGGGATCACCTGCTCGGGGAGGGCGTAGACGCGTTCGAAGCGTCTCCGCCCCGCGCTCACCAGCTCGCCGACCCGGAAGAGCGACTCGAGACCCTGCTTGACCGAGCCCCAACCCCACCAGGGGCCCGTGCGGACGTTCGACTCGTGCTCGACGAGGCTGGCGGGCACGGGGCCGCCCTCCCGCACCAGATCGAGCAGCCAGCGGGCGAGGCGGGGGTTGGCCGACAGCCACGAGTCGTCGTCGGCCAGCCAGCGGCGCCGGTAGTCGGCCATCCGCCACCGGAAGAGGGGCCAGGTCGCCACGGGGACGAGGGCCGCCTCGTGCGCCCAGTACTCGACGTAGCGACCGGGGCCGTCGAGCGTGAGGCGATCGAGGTTCGCCCGGTCGTAAGCCCCGAGTCGGGCGAAGAGCGGGAGGTAGTGGCTGCGCTCGAAGACATTTACCGAGTCGATCTGCAGCAGCCCGAGTCGGTCGATCGTCGCGTTCAGGCGACGGGTGCCCGCCGGAGCCGTCGAACCCGAGCCGAGACCCTGGGCGGCGAGCGCCACTCGACGCGCGAGGGCGGGTGAGAGCTGATCGGGGGGCACGCCGACGACTGTAGCGTCGGCCTCCGACACCGTCCCTCCCCATCCAGGGCCCGGCACGTATGCCGACCGCGGAATATCACGGGTGGCTCGGCACCAGGGCGAGGGTCTTACACTGAGCGCATGATGCGGCGAAGCAGGCCCCCGCGCAGCGCGGTCGAGTCCCCTCCCCCTGGCGCCGCCCCGGTCGCTCCGGGTGCCGACCCGTCCGTGTCGCGGAGCATGGTCATCGCCGGTGCCTGGTCGTGGCGGATCCTCGTCGTGGTCGGCGTCATCGCCGTCTTCGTCTGGCTCGTCATCCAGCTGCGCATCATCGTCATCCCCTTCATGGTCGCCCTCCTCGTCTCGGCGCTGCTCGTGCCCATCTCGAGCTGGCTGCAGCGCCGCCGCTGGCCCAAGTGGGTCGCCGTCGTCGTCAGCCTCGTGGGTCTGATCGTCGTCGTGGCCGGTCTGTTCTACGCCGTCGTCGTCCAGATCATCGACGGCGCGCCCGAACTGCGCGACCGGTCCATCGCCTCCTACGGCCAGTTCCGCGACTTCCTGCTGACCTCCCCGCTCCATCTCACCGAGGGGCAGATCAACGGCTACCTGAGCGACGCCCTCGCCGCGCTGCAGCAGGACTCCCAGCCGCTCCTGCAGGGGGCGCTCTCGGTCGGTTCGACGGCGGGTCACATCGCGGCCGGGCTCGTCCTGATGCTCTTCGCGACGATCTTCATCCTGGTGGGCGGGTCCGACATCTGGCGCTGGCTGGTCCGCATCTTCCCGTCGAAGTCCCGTCGCGCCATCGACGGCGCCGGGCGTGCCGGGTGGCTGACGCTGACGAACTTCGTCAAGGTGCAGATCTTCGTCGCCTTCGTCGACGCCGTCGGCATCGGGCTGGGCGCCTTCTTCCTCGGTCTGCCCCTCGTCGTCCCGATCGCGATCGCGGTCTTCCTGGGGTCGTTCGTCCCCGTGGTGGGCGCGGTGGCCACGGGAGCCGTCGCCGTCGTGATCGCGCTCGTCTACAACGGCTGGGTGGTGGCGCTGCTGATGCTCGCCGTCGTCATCCTCGTGCAGCAGATCGAGGGGCACCTCCTGCAGCCCTTCGTGATGGGCAGCGCCGTCAAGGTGCACCCGCTCGCGGTGGTCTTCGCGGTCGCCGCGGGCACCCTCCTCGCGGGCATCCCGGGAGCCCTCTTCGCCGTGCCGGTCGTCGCCGTCCTCAACGTCATGATCACCTACGTCGCCAGGGGGGCGTGGCGCGAGTCGCCGCAGGCCTCCCTCGACGTCGTCACAGAAAGCCGTGCAGCCGATGTCTGACCTCACCCTCGCGGGCCCCACCCTGGCCGAGATGAAGGAGGCGCGGGTCCGGGTCTCGCAGGTCGCCCGCGTCACCCCGATGGAGAGCTCGAGGTTCCTCGCCGAGGTGCTCGGCTCGCCGGTGTACCTCAAGTGCGAGAACCTGCAGCGCACCGGCTCGTACAAGATCCGCGGCGCGTACAACCGGCTGACGCAGCTGACCGACGCGGAGCGCGCGCGGGGAGTGGTCGCGGCGTCGGCCGGCAACCACGCCCAGGGCGTCGCCTTCGCGGCACGTGAGATGGGTGTCCGCGCGACCATCTTCATGCCGGTGGGCGTGGCGCTGCCCAAGCTGCAGGCCACGAAAGACTACGGAGCCGACGTCGTGCTGAGCGGGCACTCCGTCGAGCAGGCGCTGAGGGCGGCGCAGGAGTTCTCGGACTCGACGGGCGCCGTCTTCATCCCGCCCTTCGATCACCCCGACGTGATCGCCGGGCAGGGCACGGTGGGGCTCGAGATCCTCGAGCAGGTGCCCGACGTCGACACCGTCATCGTCCCGATCGGCGGCGGCGGGCTCATCTCGGGGATCGCGAGCGCACTCGCCCAGACCAGCGCCGAGACCGGTAAGAAGATCCGCATCATCGGGGTGCAGGCGGTCAACGCCGCCCCCTACGCGGTCTCGATGAAGCGCGGCGTCCGCACCGACATCGAGACGCAGCCCACCATCGCCGACGGGATCGCCGTGGCGCGACCGGGGGTCCTGAACTTCGAGATCGTCCGCGAGACGGTCGACGAGGTCGTCACCGTCGGCGACGACGACACCGCCCGGGCGATCCTGGTCATGCTCGAGCGCGCCAAGCTCGTGGTCGAGGCGGCCGGCGCGGTGGGCGTCGCGGCCGTCATGACCGAGCAGGTGCGCGATCTCGGCACGACGGTCATCGTGCTGAGCGGCGGCAACATCGATCCGCTCATGATGGAGCGCGTGATCGGACGAGGCCTCGCCGCCGCCGAACGGTACCTGAAGATGCGGATCGGCCTGCCCGATCGCCCCGGGCAGCTGGCGCGGGTGTCCGAGATCCTGGCCGACGCGAACGCGAACGTCGTCGAGGTGCTGCACACCCGACACGGCCGCGGGCTCCAGATCAGCGAGGTCGAACTCGAGCTGAGCATCGAGACACGCGGGCCCGACCACGTCGAAGAGGTCATCCGGCGTCTCCGCGACGCGGGCTACACGCCCGACGTCGACTTCTGATCGAGGTCGACGTCGGGCCGTCGGCTACGGCGTGTAGGTGTCGACGGCGGTGATCTCGACGGTGATCTCCTTGCCGTTCGGCGCGGTGTAGCTGGTGGTCGTGCCGACGGCGAGGCCGTTGATGGCCTGGCCGAGCGGGCTGGTCTCGCTGTAGACCGAGAGGTCGCTGCCGGCGGCGATGATCTCGCGGTTGCCGAGGAGGAACGTGCTCGGGTCGCCGGCGATCGTCGCGGTGACGACGGTGCCCGGCCCGACGATGCCGGCGGCGGCCGTCGACTCGCCCACCGTGGCGTTCTTCAGCAGGTTGGTCAGCGTGCGGATGCGTGCCTCCATCTTGCCCTGCTCGTCTTTGGCGGCGTGGTAGCCGCCGTTCTCCTTCAGGTCGCCCTCTTCGCGGGCGGCCTCGATGCGGCTGGTGATCTCGTGGCGGCCTTCGTTGCTCAGAGTCGCCAGCTCGGCCTCGAGGCGGTCGCGGGCGTCGGGGGTGAGCCACGTGGTGGCGTTGTCGTTCGTCATGGTGTTCTCCGTTCGTACGGCGGATCTTCCGATGCGCTGAGGATCGGACCGTTCGGCACGGCGACCGGGAGGCGCGCCCACCGAAAAAAGGAGACCGGCCGACTGGCCGGTCTCGTCATTCAGAGCAGTCTAGGGAAGCCAGCACTGGTAGATCAAGCCCGTGACGGCCCGTTCGGAGGTCGCGAGCGTGGTCGTGTAGGTCGACGTGAACTGCGGCGCGGGGGGCAGGTCGACGACCTTCCAGCCGACGATCGCGAACTTGTCGCTCTGCGCCTGCACCGCGCAGCTGACCCGGGTGCCGGCCTCGACGCTGATCGTGTACTGCACGTCGATGCTGTCGTCGCCGCCGACCGTGTAGCCGAGGTCGCGGGTCTCGAGCTTCGAGCCGTTGCCGTCGAATGCGGCGAAGACGACCCACGCGCCGAAGACCACGACGAAGGCCGCGGCGACGACGATCGCGATCAGTCGGCGTCGACGCGTGGCGGCGGGAGTGCGCCCGTAGCGCGCGTCGAGATGACCGTCGACGGGCTGGGCCGGATCGGCCTCGGTCGACGGGGGTGCGGGGGGCGTGGACGCCACTCTGATCTCCGTCCGATTATCCTTAGGGGGAGGGTAGCAACGTCTGCTCTGCACGAATTGCGAGGAACATGTGACCCTGCGCCTCCTGGCGGTACACGCCCACCCGGACGACGAGTCGAGCAAGGGCTCGGCGACGTACGCCCTCTACCGCAGTCTCGGAGTCGAGGTGCTCGTCGTCAGCTGCACCGGCGGCGAGCAGGGCTCGATCCTGAACGAGCAGATCGAGGCGCGGCACCACGCCGAACGCGACATCGCCGGTCTCCGGGTGCTCGAGATGCGGCGGGCGCAGCAGGCCCTCGGCGTCGACCACCTGTGGCTCGGCTACGCCGACTCGGGGCTCCCTCCCGAGGGTGAGCCCGTCGCGGTCAACAGCTTCGCGACGATCCCGCTCGAGATCAGCACCGAGCCGCTCGTCGCCGTCATCCGCCGGTTCCGGCCGCAGGTGCTCGTCACGTACGACGAGAACGGCGGGTACCCGCACCCCGACCACATCCGCAGCCACGAGATCTCGATGGCCGCGTATCGGGCCGCCTCCGACGCCGATCGCTACCCGACCGCGGGCGAACCCTGGCAGATCGACAAGGTCTACTACGACCGCATCATGAACACCGCCCGCCTGAAGTCGATGCTGACCCACCTGCAGCAGGCCGACGCCGAGTCGCCCCTCATCGAGCGTCTCACCGAGATGCTCGAGTGGATGGGCGCCCGACCCGATCTGGCGACCACGCACGTTCCGGCGTCCGACTTCTTCCCGGTCCGCGACGAGGCGCTCCGCGCGCACGCCAGCCAGGTGCCCCTCGACAGCGCGTTCTTCTTCTGGCCCCACGAGCTGCAGGTCGCGGCGTGGCCGACGGAGGACTTCCAGCTCATCGAATCGAGAGTCGAGACGACCATGCCCGAGAACGACCTGTTCGCCGGTGTGACCGACGACGACACCGGCCTGATCGGGGCGATCCGATGAGCGCCCTCGGCGACGCCACCCTCTCGGCCTCGGTGCGCCTCCTCGCCCAGCCGTCGACGCCCGATGCGACGCTGCCGGCGTCGACCGTGCCCGACGTCGACGTGACCCCGGGCGTCTGGGGCTTCGTGGCGATCGCATTCGTCGCGGTCGCGACGGTGCTGATCATCGTCGACATGACCCGCCGGGTCCGTCGCACGCGCTACCGCGGCGAGGTCCGCGAGCGCATCCAGGCGGAGCGCGACGGGGTCGCCTCCGGCGAGACCGCTGCCTCCGGCGACGGCGTCACGTCGGGCGATGGCGTGGCCTCCGGCGACGGCACCACCCGCGCCGTCGACGACGCATCCGACGGCGACGCGTCCGCGGGGCCCTCCGTCCGCGACTGACCGGAGCGGCCCCGAGGCGATCCGTCTGCGGGGCCGACCCTCCGCGACCGACCTGCGCGCGCCTCCTCGGCTCGAGAGAGGCCGGTGGCGCGACCGGTGCTCGACGGGCGGCCTAGAAGGTCGGCGGGTTCAGAGCGAGCACCAGGATGCCCGTCCAGTGGCAGAGGTAGGCGAGCACCGTCAGCGCGTGGAACAGCTCGTGGAACCCGAAGCGCCCCGGTGCGGGGTTGGGCCGCTTGAGGGCGTAGAACACGGCGCCGACGATGTACATCAGGCCGCCGGTCAGGACGAGCACGGTCATCGGGACGCTCGCCGCCAGCAGGTCGCCGGTGAAGCCGAGGGCGCCGACCCCCAGCAGGATGTACAGCGGCACGTACAGCCAGCGGGGCGCCCCCAGGAAGAAGATCCGGAAGAGGATCCCGAGACCCGCACCCGTCCAGACGAGGGTGAGCAGCAGGGTCGACGTCGCGGGAGGCAGCGCGATGACCGCGATCGGGGTGTACGTGCCCGCGATCAGCAGGAAGATGTTCGCGTGGTCGAGTCGCTTCAAGAACCTCTTGGCCCCCGGGCTCCACGGGAACCGGTGATAGGTCGCGGAGATGCCGAACAGCAGGAGCGAGGTCGTCATGAAGACCGCGGAGGCCCAGGTCGAGGACGTCCCGTCGGAGACCACCACGAGGATGACGCCCGTCGCGATGGCGATCGGGAAGGTCGCGGCGTGGATCCAGCCGCGCCACGACGGCTTGCGTTCGATCGAGGCGTATTCGAGGCTGTCGTCGAGCAGAGGCAGGTTCGGGATGTCGGCACCGCCGACGCCGTCGCTCACGGGTCGGGTCATGATCCGAGCGTAGGGGAGGGCAGGAGGCGCGGGCCTGGGAATCGACTCGGCGAGCGGGGGCCCACCGGTGGGCTACCGTAGCGGTGTGAAGAGTCGTCGGAGGTCGCCGCTGGCCCGCGGTGTGCTCTACGAGCTCTACCAGAGCCGGCTGCGACGCGAGCTCGACGGAGCCGATCTTCCCCACCACGTCGCCATGATCGTCGACGGCAACCGGCGCTGGGCCAAGCAGCGCATGCTCGAGACCGCCGCCCACGGCCACCGCGCCGGCGCCGCCAAGATCAGCGAGTTCCTCACCTGGTGCGACGATCTGGGCATCCGCGTCGTCACCCTGTACCTGCTCTCGGCCGACAACCTCGGCAACCGCGCCTCCGACGAGCTCACCGAGCTGTTCGGCATCATCGGCGACGTCGCCGACGAGCTCTCGCAGCAGCGCGACTGGCGCGTGCAGCACGTGGGCGCCAGCGACGACCTGCCGCAGGGGCTCCGCGACTCGTTGACCGGCGCCGCCGAGCGCACGGCCGGCAAGAAGGGCCTGCACGTCAACCTCGCCGTCGGGTACGGCGGGCGGCGCGAGATCGCCGACGCGATGCGCAGCATCGTCCGCCAGCACGACGCCATGGGGGGCACCCTCGACGCGCTCGCCGAGGTGCTGACACCCGAGCTGATCGCCGAGCACCTCTACACGGGCGGTCAGCCCGACCCCGACCTCGTCATCCGCACCTCGGGCGAGCAGCGACTGAGCGACTTCATGCTCTGGCAGAGCGCGCACAGCGAGTTCTACTTCGTCGAGGCCTTCTACCCCGACCTCCGCGAGGTCGACTTCCTCCGGGCCGTCCGCGACTTCGCCCTGCGGCACCGTCGCTACGGCAGCTGACCCCGCACCTCGATCGACCGCCGCGACGCCCGACGTCGGCGATCGGCGATCGGCGATCGGCGGTCGGCGGTCGGCGATACGGTTGACAGCCAGCGACACCGCCCGAGGAGACCAGCGTGACCACCATCGATGAACTGATCTCGGGGTACACCGACGAACCCGGGTACTTCGACTTCGCCAAGTGGGGCCCGATCTCACGGCCCGTCGTCGAAGAGGAGCGCGCTCTCGTCGACGTCCAGGCTCGTGCCCGATTCGGCTCGGAGGTGGCGCTGACCGAGCAGGCCGGGCGGGTCCGGCGGGCCGTCTCGGCCGTCGTCGGGTTCCCGGCCGACCAGGTGGTCTTCCAGCCGGATACGAGCTCGGGTCTCGTCCACACCCTCTTCGGCCTGACGGGGCAGGTCCTGATGTCCCCGCGCGACTATCCGAGCGGGCCGGTCGCCGCCACGCGGGCCGCCGCGGCGATGCGCGTGCTCGAGCCCGTGTGGATGGACCTCGACCACGACGTCGTGACCCCTGCCGTCGTGCAGCGCCACCTCACCGACCGCGTGACGGCGGTCGCCGTCAGCCTCGTCGACTACCGCACCGGCTACCTCGTCGACCTCGAGGGCATCCGCCAGGTGATCGGCGACCGGCTGCTGATCGTCGACGCCATCCAGGGGTTCGGTGTCGTCGACGCTCCGTACGGTGTGGCCGACGTGATCGCCTCGGGTGGCCAGAAGTGGGTGCGCGCCGGCTGGGGCACGGGGTTCCTGGCGCTCAGCGAGCGGGCTTCCGCCACGTTGACCCCTGTCTTCAGCGGGGTCGCGGGCACCGAGCTGCGCCTCGGCGGCTCGTACCACGAGACGCTGCCGACCCTGCCGGGTGCGGAGGCGTTCCAGATCACGAACCCCGACCCGATCGCGCAGGCGCGGTTCTCCACCGCCCTCGAGGGCATCGCCTCGGTCGGCGTCGCCGCGATCTCGCGAGAGATCGCCGACCGGGCCTCGCGGCTGATCGACATCGCCGACGAGTTCGCGCTGCCCGTCGTCTCGCCCCGAGACGAGGCCGAGCGCGCCGGCATCGTCGTGCTCGAACCCTCTCCCGAGCAGATGACCACGCTCACGGCGGCGCTGCTGAACCACGGGGTCACGGCCACCGTGCGCGACACCACCGTGCGGCTCAGCGTGCACCTGTCGACCGACGACGACTCGTTCGACCTGCTGCGGGGCGCGTTGACCTCGTTCGGGACGACCGTCTACTACTGAGCCGCGCCTCCTCGGTCGACCCGCGCCTCCCGCCCTGCGGCGTCTCCGTGCGATCGCGAGCTGTTCACGTGTTCGTCACACGACACGGCGGGTCGTGTTCGGCCGGCCGTCGGGCGACGACGTAGGTTCGACCCATCGGGCACAGGGTCCGATCGAGTCGGCCACGAAAGTTCGCCTCGCAACTGCTCCGCGGCCGTCTCCGCCGAAGGTACCGAGCGCATCAGCGCTCGGAGATGGAGTGGTCGTGACCGCGCTCAACAACCCCCAGACCGAACAGCCCCGCCCCTCGACGAGCACCGGGGAGGCGCGATCCGGCTTGGTCGCGCAACGCACCTACGTGCTCGACACGTCGGTGCTCCTGTCGGATCCCCAGGCTCTCCTCCGCTTCGCCGAACACGACGTGGTGCTGCCCGTCGTCGTGATCAGCGAGCTCGAGGGCAAGCGTCACGACCCCGAGCTGGGCTACTTCGCGCGCCAGGCGCTGCGGCTGCTCGACGACCTGCGGCTGAAGCACGAGCGACTCGACTTCCCCGTCGAGGTCGGTGACGGGGGGTCGTTCCGCGTCGAGCTCAACCACTCGAACATGTCGGTGCTGCCGTCGGGCCTGCAGCTGAACGACAACGACTCGCGCATCCTCGCCGTCGCCTCGAACCTCGCCAACGACGGACTCGCCGTGACCGTGGTCTCGAAGGACCTCCCGCTGCGGGTCAAGGCGGCCTCGATCGGCCTCGCGGCGGAGGAGTACCGCGCCGAGCAGGTCGTCGACAGCGGCTACACCGGGCAGACCGACATCGACGTCTCGAGCGAGCAGATGGCCGCGTTCTACGAGACCGAGAGGCTGAGCTCGCGGGCGCTGGCCGACGTCCCCGTGAACACGGGCGTGGTCGTGCACTCCGACCGGGGCTCGGCCCTGGCGCGCGTGGTGTCGCAGGGCGAGGCGCGGCTCGTCCGCGGCGACCGCGACGTGTTCGGGCTGAACGGGCGCTCGGCCGAGCAGCGTCTCGCCATCGATCTGCTGCTCGACCCCGAGGTCGGCATCGTGTCGCTCGGGGGCAGCGCGGGCACGGGCAAGTCGGCCCTCGCGCTCTGCGCCGGGCTCGAAGCCGTGCTCGAGAAGCAGCAGCACCGCAAGATCATGGTGTTCCGGCCGCTGTACGCGGTCGGCGGTCAGGATCTCGGATACCTGCCGGGCGATGCCGGCGAGAAGATGAACCCCTGGGGGCAGGCGGTCTTCGACACCCTGGGCGCCCTCGTCTCGCAGAACGTGCTCGACGAGGTCGTCGAGCGGGGGCTGCTCGAGGTGCTTCCCCTGACCCACATCCGCGGGCGGTCGCTGCACGACGCGTTCGTCATCGTCGACGAGGCTCAGTCGCTCGAGCGGAACGTGCTGCTCACCGTGCTGTCGCGCATCGGCCAGAACTCGCGCGTCGTCCTCACCCACGACGTGGCGCAGCGCGACAACCTCCGCGTGGGGCGGCACGACGGCGTGGCCTCGGTCATCGAGACGCTCAAGGGGCACCCGCTGTTCGGCCACGTCACACTGATGCGGTCGGAGCGGTCGGCCATCGCCGCGCTGGTCACCCGGATGCTCGAGTCCACCGACCTGGCCTAGGCCCCGCCGCCTCCGGCCCTGCCGCCTCCGGCACTGCAGCGCGGTCGGCAACTCAGGTTGTGCCGCACGATCGTGTCTGATCGGCACGGGAACGGGCGGGTGCGCCTGAGTTGCCGACCGAAGAGGATGCGAGGTCGGTCAGGTCAGGGGGCGGCCTTGCGGCGTGGCCGGGATTCGAGCACCGCCGCGCCGGCTAGATCCTGCCTGCAGCGCGGTCGGCAACTCAGGTTGTGCCGCACGATCGTGTCTGATCGGCACTGGAACGGGCGGGTGCGCCTGAGTTGCCGACCGGGTGCGGGCGCGACAGCGCGGCGCGGGGCGGCGCGGGGTCGACCCGAGGCGCTGCGCGTGATCCCACCCCAGATGCTCGTCGGCCCGATCCGTCCCCAGGGGCCTCTCCTTGGCCAGGTGCCGGGCCCGGCCATCGAGCAGTCTGCCGGCATGGAGCAACTCGCAGCACTCGTCACCGACCTGGGTGGTGTCGCGCACAAACGGCAGCTCGTGGCGCACGGCGCCACCGATCGTCTGCTCACGGCCAGTGTCCGGTTCGGGTCGCTGCATCGGGCCCGGCGCGGCTGGTACACGGTCTTCCCTCCCGGCGACCCCCGGCACGAGGCGGTGCGCATCGGCGGCCGCCTCACGGGCGCCTCTCTCCTGGCCCTGCACGATGCGTGGTTGTGGACGACGCCGCCCGTCACGGTGGCCGTCTCGGCGAATGCCTCTCGGCTCCGAGCGCGTCACGGGGCGACGGTCCTCTGGCGTCCGCGCGTGCTTCCGTCCGGCCCTGTTCGCGATCGGCCGACGCCACCGTGGGCGGTGCCCCTCGAGGAGGCGCTGGTCACGGCCGTCCTCGGCCTCCCGCTCGACGAGGCGGTCGCCCTGCTCGACTGGGCGCTCGCCAGCGGGCGGTTCACGCGGGTCGAGTTGGCGGAGGCGTTCGCCCACCTGCCGGAGAATCGCGCCTCGATCGTCGACTGGGCGGACCGGCGGAGCGAGAGCTTCATCGAGAGCCTGATCAGAGCCACCTTCGTCTCACTCGGGCATGACGTCCGCGTGCAGGTCCCCGTGGGTCCGCGCGACGCCCGACGCATCGACATCGTCGTCGACGAGGTGGTGGCTCTCGAACTCGACGGCCGGGCCTTCCACGCCGACACGTTCGACGCCGACCGGCACAAGGACATCACCGTGACGATCGCGGGGAGGGTCGCGCTCCGCTGCGGGTACGGCATGGTCCGAGACGAGCGGGGCCTGCTCGTCGAGGCGGTCCACGCGATCATCCGACGTTCGCGTGCTGTGAGCACGGCGTCGAGGCGATGCCGCGACTCGCACCATCAGGCCTGCCTCGGTGCCGAGCCCTGGCGTGTCGGCGCGTCGAGGGCTCCTCGACCTCACCGGCCACGGTCGGCCTCAACCGCTGGCGTCGCACGGGCAGACTCCCCACCCCGGTCGTCTCGGGCGACTCGGTCGTGATGTCGATCCTCGAGACGACGCCGACGCCGACGCCGATGCCGCCCGCCGATCGCGTGCTCGAACTCGGGGCCGTCGTGCTGCTCGGCGGACTCGCGGTCACGGTGGCCCCCGACGTCGGTGCGCAGATCTCTTTCCTGGCGGTGGCGGCGGTGACCCCCGCCCTGGTGCGTCACGATCTGGCCGTCCGGCGTCTACCGAATCCTCTGGTGGGGTTGCTCGCAACCGCCTTCGTCGTCGGCAGCACCCTGCGAGGGGTCGACTCCGGTCTGCTCTCGGCGTCGATCCCCTTCGGCTGGGCCGCACTCTGGTTCGCCGTCGCGTTCGCGCTCGCCGTGGGTGGCGCGTTCGGCATGGGCGACGTCAAGCTCGGTGCGGCGCTCGTCGGCATCGTCGCTCCGTGGGGAGGCATCGCCGTGGGGGCGCTCGTCGCCGGCGCAGGAGTAGTCGGCCTGATCGTCGTCGCCGCGACCGCGCTGCGTGCCAGGGGGAGCCGGAGCCGTGGAGTCCCGTTCGGTCCGTGCCTGCTGGCTTCGTTCTGGGCCCTGTCGGTGTTCGGCGGTCCGCTGCTGTGAACGGCTGCACGACAGGAACCCGACTTCGACGGACGGGAGGCCGCGACGCGGAGGCGGGGCCAGGCCCGTGGCCGGACCAGCCGAGGAGGCGCGGCGCCGGTCAGACCGCCACCGCGCCTCCTGCAGGGGCGATCGGATCAGCCCGGGTGGGTCATGCTCAAGACGTCGAGAGCCTTGTCGAGCTGGTCTTCGGTGACCTCGCCGCGCTCGACGAAACCGAGGTCGACGACGGCCTCGCGCACCGTCATCTTCTGGACGACGGCGTGCTTGGCGACCTTGGCCGCGGCCTCGTAGCCGATGACGCGGTTGAGCGGCGTGACGATCGAGGGCGACGATTCGGCGAGGGCCCGCGCGTGCTCGACGTTGGCCTCGAGCCCGTCGATCGTCTTGTCGGCGAGAGCTCGACCGGCGTTCGAGAGCAGACGGATGGACTCGAGCAGCGCTGTGCCCATGACCGGGATGGCGACGTTGAGTTCGAACGCACCCGACGCACCCGCCCAGGCGATGGTGGCGTCGTTGCCGATCACTCGGGCGGAGACCATGAGCACGGCCTCGGGGATGACGGGGTTCACCTTGCCCGGCATGATCGACGATCCGGGCTGCAGATCGGGGATGTGCAGCTCGCCCAGCCCGGCGTTGGGGCCGGAGCCCATCCAGCGGATGTCGTTGTTGATCTTCGTGAGGCTGACGGCGAGAACCCGCAGGGCTCCCGAGGCCTCGACGAGGGCGTCGCGCGCACCCTGGGCCTCGAAGTGGTCGAGCGCCTCGGTGACGGGGAGCCCGCTGTCGGACGCGAGAGCCGCGATCACGCGCTGGGGGAACCCGATCGGCGTGTTGATGCCCGTGCCCGTGGCGGTGCCGCCGAGGGGGACCTCCGCCACGCGGGGCAGCGTGGCCTCGACCCGCTCGATCGCCAGGCGGATCTGTCGTGCGTAGCCGCCGAACTCCTGCCCGAGGGTGACGGGCGTGGCGTCCATCAGGTGGGTGCGCCCCGCCTTGACCACGTCGGACCAGGCGGAGGCCTTGCGCTCGAGCGCCTCGGCGAGATGCGTCAGCGCCGGGACGAGGTCGTGCAGCAGCGCACCGGTGACGGCCACGTGCACGGACGTCGGGAACACGTCGTTCGACGACTGCGACGCGTTCACGTGGTCGTTGGGGTGGACCGCGGTGCCGTCGACCGTGCCCGCGAGCGTCGCGAGCACCTCGTTCATGTTCATGTTCGACGAGGTCCCGCTGCCGGTCTGGTAGACGTCGACGGGGAACTGGTCGTGGTGCCGGCCGCCGATGACCTCGTCGGCGGCGGAGACGATCGCGGCCGAGACCGCGGGGGCCACGATGCCCATCTCGCCGTTGACCAGCGCTGCGGCCCTCTTGATGCGGGCGAGAGCGATGATCTGCGCCGGCTCGAGACCGGTGCCCGAGATCGGGAAGTTCTCGACCGCACGCTGGGTCTGAGCCCGGTACAGGGCCGATGCGGGCACCCGCACCTCGCCCATCGTGTCGTGCTCGATGCGGTACTCGGATGTGGTCACGTCGTCGTGGTCCCTTCTTCGGCCCTCAGGGGGCGCTGTCGACCCGGGGCGGCCGCCCCGGGATGGTTCTCAGAGACGGCCCACGACGACCGACGGGTCGACGCGGCCGTTGGCGAGTGCGTAGTTGGCCCCGACGACGGCGAGTCGGCCCTCGGCGATGGCGGTGGCGATGAGGGCGGACGAGCCGACGAGCGACTGGACGGACGCCTCGATGTGCAGCTTGCCCACGCTGCGGGGATCGAGGGCGGCCCCGGGTTCGAGATCGATCGTGGCCCGCCGGACGGAGGGGACGATCATGTCGATCAGCCCGCCGAGGAACCTCGACCCGGGAGGCGCCTCCGACGTCAGCGAGTCGATGGCAGTGGCCACGGCGCCGCAGCTGTCGTGCCCGAGGACGACGATCAGGGGGACGTTGAGCACGGAGACGGCGTACTCGAGCGACGCGATGACGGTGTCGCCGACGACCTGCCCCGCGTTGCGGACGACGAACAGGTCGCCGAGACCGACGTCGAAGATGATCTCGGCGGCCAGTCGCGAGTCGGCGCAGCCGAAGAGGGCGGCGACGGGCTTCTGGCCACCGGCCAGGCTCGACCGGTGGTCACTGTCTTGGTGCGGGTGGTCGGGCGTACCGGCCACGAAGCGCTCGTTGCCGTCAGTCATGCGACGCCACGAGTCGCCGGGGGTCTGCGGGGGAGTCTGGGTGATGGGCTGCGATGTCATGTTCAGTCGTCCGTCTCGTCGGCGATGTCGGCGGCCAGCGCCGTCGCCAGGGCCTCGAAGTCGGCGTCGTCGGCCGTTCCGTGCAGCACGTACGAGCTGCGGCCGACGGTCGTCGTCAACGAATAAGCGTAGTTGCCGGCGTCGTCGTCGTCGCGTCGGTCGTAGACCGTCCAGTCGACGCCGTCGATCTGGCGGGCGGAGGTCGCGGCGCGGTTGTCGACGGCGGCGGCGAGCCAGGTGTCGTTGGCGTCGATGCCCTGCTCGAGCGCGATGAACTGCTCGCCCGGGGTGATGAACCCGATGTACCAGACGTCGACGTCGTCGGGTGTGGACGTGTCGATGTCGGCCCGGTTCGAACTCCAGGAGTCGGGCAGGACGGGGGCGGCGAGCGGCACGTCGACACTGGCCTGAGCCTGGGAGGCCACGGTGGCGTAGTCGATGTCCTGTCGGTTGACGGTCCCGTCGGGGCGCACGACGACCAGGATGAGGAACAGGACGATGCCGAGCGACGCGACGATCGACAGCGTCAGGTTGATCGCCGTCTGGTTCGCGTAGTGCTTGCGGGTGTTCTCGGCCTTGCGCGCGGCCGTCTCGGCCGGTGTCTCGGGTCGGCCCAGCTCGGCGACGATCCGCGGGCCCTGATCGCGTCGACCGCGGCCCCGTCTCGGGGTGCTCACGACGCGGGGGCCTGTCGTCTGGCGGCCTCGAGGCGCTCACGAGCACCCATCAGCCATTCTTCGCAGCGGCGGGCCAGCGCCTCGCCGCGCTCCCAGAGTGCGAGGGACCGCTCGAGCGTGGACGCACCCTGCTCGAGCTCGGACACGACCGAGACGAGCTCGTCGCGCGCCTGCTCGTAGCTGAGGGAGGCGATGTCGGCGGGGAGAGCGACCGCGGTGCCGTCGGCCGACGAGACGTCGGGCGACGAGCTGTTCGCGTTCGAGGCGTCGGAGGGGGCGTTGTCCACGATGTCGATCCTAACGAGGGGTGTGCGAGGCGGGGTGAGAGCGACCGGCGCCCGATGCGCGTGACTGCTCCGTGCCTCCTGGGGAGGGGTGGTCGTCGATCGGTCCGCTCGACTCGCCGGTCGAGACCGCCGTCAGACCGCCGCCGGAGAGCGTGAGCAGCAGCTCGGTGTCGCGAGGCGCATCGGAGGGGTCGTGCAGGACGGACCCGCCCGGCAGCTGCACGATCGCGTACCCGCGGCGGAGCGTGCCCTGCGGGGACAGCGCCCGGAGACCAGCGGTCAGCTCGGCGACCCGGGTCTCGCCCCGCTCGACGCCCCGGACGACGAGTTCTCGGCCCCGCGCGACGGCCCGGACGATCTCGTCGGCTCGGACGTCGACGAGGGTCTGCGGCGACGCGAGCACCGGACGGCTGCGGATCTGCTCGAGCCGGTCGACCTCGGTGGCGACGAGCGCCGTCAGCCGCTGCCCGATGCGAGCGCGGGCCTGCTGCACCCGAGAGAGCTCTTCGGTGACGTCGGGCACGACCCGTTTGGCGGCGTCGGTGGGCGTCGAGGCGCGCAGATCGGCCACCTCGTCGAGCAGCGGACGGTCGGCCTCGTGACCGATGGCGCTGACGACGGGGGTCGTGCAGCCGGCGACCGCCCTGATGAGCGTCTCGTCGCTGAAGCCCAGGAGGTTCTGGAAGTCGCCCCCGCCTCGGGCCACGATGATGACGTCGACCTCGGGATCGGCGTCGAGCCGCTGCACGGCCGCGGTCACCTCGGAGACCATCCGGTCGCCCTGCACCGCGGCATGCACCACCCGGAACTCGACGGACGGCCACCGCAGCTGCGCGTTGCGGAGCACGTCCTTCTCGGCGTCGCTGTCTCTGCCGGTGACGAGCCCGATGCACTGGGGCAGGAACGGCAGACGTCTCTTGCGCTCGGGCGCGAACAGCCCTTCGCCCGTGAGCTCGACCCGGAGTCGCTCGAGTCGCTCGAGGAGGTCGCCGAGCCCGACGTGCCTCATGTCGAACACCTGCATGGTCAGCGAGCCGCCCTTGACCCAGTAGTTCGGCTTGACGGCGGCGACGACCCGGTCGCCCTGCTTGAGATCGGCGGGCACCCGCGACTTGACGCTCGACCAGATCGAGAACGACACCGTGGCGTCTTGTTCGAGGTCTCGGAGCTTGCCGTAGACGTTGCCCCCCGACACGTTCCACTGCGTGATCTCGCCCTCGACCCAGGCCGTGCCCAGTCGGTCGATCCAGTCGCGCAGCTTGGTCGCGAGCAGGCCGACGGGCCAGGGGGCGTCCACCGTGGGCGGCGGGGGCACGATCGTCATTCGTCTCCTGTCGTCGACCGATGTCGAGGATGCTCGGTGAGGGTGGGCAGGGTCGGCATCGGCCGCATCGACACGACTCGACCCGCCGCTCTCAGTACGCGACCAGTCGTCGCACCTACAATCGACTGGTGAGCCATATCACCAACGGCGCCCTTGCCATCGACCTGCCGACACCGCGTGTTCCTGCGGTGCGTAACAGGCTAAGGGATACCCCTGTCACTGGACACAAGCGTGTGCTGCTCGCGGCCCCACGCGGCTACTGCGCGGGCGTGGACCGAGCGGTGATCGCCGTCGAGAAGGCGCTGGAGCACTACGGTTCGCCCGTCTACGTGCGCAAGCAGATCGTGCACAACGTCCACGTCGTGTCGACGCTCGAGAGCCAGGGCGCGATCTTCGTCGACGAGGTCGACGAGGTCCCCGAGGGGTCGCACATCGTCTTCAGCGCGCACGGGGTCTCGCCGGCCGTCGTGCAGGGCGCGGCCGATCGCCAGCTGCAGGCCATCGACGCCACCTGCCCGCTCGTCACGAAGGTGCACCGCGAGGCCGTGCGCTTCGGCAGCCAGGGTCGGCACATCATCCTCATCGGTCACGCCGGACACGAAGAGGTCGAGGGCACGATGGGTCATGCGCTCGATCGCACCACCCTCGTGCAGAACCCGGAGGAGGTCGACGACCTCGTCATCGACGACCCCGAGAACCTCGTGTGGCTCTCGCAGACCACGCTGAGCGTCGACGAGACCATGGAGACCGTGCGCCGCCTGCGCGAGCGGTTCCCGACCATCCAGAACCCTCCGAGCGACGACATCTGCTACGCCACGCAGAACCGCCAGGTCGCGATCAAGAAGGTCGCGCCCGAGGCCGATCTCGTGATCGTGGTCGGGTCGGCCAACAGCTCGAACAGCGTCCGTCTGGTCGAGGTCGCCCTCGAGCACGGGGCCAAGGCCGCCTACCGCGTCGACTTCTCGTCCGAGATCCGCCAGGAGTGGCTCGACGGTGTCGAGACCGTCGGCGTCACCTCGGGCGCCTCGGTTCCCGAGATCCTCGTCAAGGAGGTGCTCGACGATCTCGCCGACGCCGGCTACCTCGACGTCGCGGAGGTCGTCACGGCCGAGGAGGACCTCATGTTCTCGCTGCCGAAGGAGCTCCGCAAGGACGCGAGCGGTCAGGTCGACGCGCGCGGCCTCGGCGGTCGGACCCGATGACCGACGATCGTCAGCAGCAGCCCGTGGCGCAGCGCGACGAGCGTCCCCGCCCGCGGTACGGCGAGTACGCACCGGAGGGGTGGGTCAACCCCGTCGCCCCGGTCGAGACGCAGACCCCGCCCCCGGGCAGGAGCGACGGCACTGCGCCCACTCCGCAGGCGGGACCTCGAGACGCGTCGACCCCCGGTGCGTGGGGCGCGCCTCCTCGTCCCGGTGCCGGTGATCTCTCGGGAGCCCGCCGCTTCGACCGGGTCGCCACGTTAGTCCTGCTGGGCATCGGTCTGTACAGCGTCATCTCGAACGTGGTGATGGCCTCGACGTTCTCGTCGACGCTGCTCTCCGCCCTCAGCGGCGCGGGCTACTCGACCGACGCCTTCACCGGCCAGGAGGCCCTGCAGCGCTCCGGCGTGATCATCGCCGTGCTGACCGTGGCGGTCTTCGCGATCACCCTCATGTGGAGCATCCGTCGACTCGCCGCCCGCAAGGTGACCTTTTGGGTGCCGTTGTCGGCCGGCGTGCTGATGTCGATCGTGCAGATGGTGCTCGTGCTCGGCGTCCTGTTCGGCGACGCGGCCTTCGTCCAGTCGATCCTCGACGGTTCGGGCCCCTCGCTCTAACGCTCTGACACGACGAGAACGGGCCCGCAGCGCATGCTGCGGGCCCGTTCGTCGTCTACGGCGAGGAGCGCCGAGGAGGCGCGGGTCAGCTCCCCGACTGACCGAACGAGCCGAGCTGCCTGGTCGCCTCGACGACTCGGGCCGCCATGGCGGACTCGGCGACCTTGCCCCAGGCGCGGGGGTCGTACTGCTTCTTGTTGCCGACCTCGCCGTCGGCCTTGATGAAGCCGTCGTAGTTCTTCAGCACCGTGTCGGCGATCGAGCGGCTGAAGGCGTACTGCGTGTCGGTGTCGAGGTTCATCTTGACGACGCCGTTCGAGACGGCCTCGCGGATCTCGGCGTCGGACGAGCCGGATCCGCCGTGGAACACGAGCTCGAGGGGCTTCTCGGCCGTGTCGAAGCGCTCGCGGATGCCCTGCTGGATCTCGCCGAGCAGCTCGGGACGCAGCTTCACGTTGCCCGGCTTGTAGACCCCGTGCACGTTGCCGAAGGTCAGGGCGGCGATGTACCGGCCGTTCTCGCCGAGGCCCAGGGCCTCGACGACCCGGGTGACGTCGCCGACCGTCGTGTAGAGGGCGTCGTTCGTGCCCTCGTGCTCGACGCCGTCCTCTTCGCCGCCGACGACGCCGATCTCGACCTCGAGGATTGCGTTGATCGCCCGGGTGCGCTTCAGCATGTCTTCGGCGATGGAGATGTTCTCGTCGAGGGGCACCGCGGAGCCGTCCCACATGTGCGACTGGAAGAGCGGGTTGCGACCCGCTCGCACCTCCTCCTCGCTGGCTGCGATGAGCGGCAGCACGAAGCCGTCGAGGGCGTCCTTCGGGCAGTGGTCGGTGTGGAGGGCCACGGTGATCGGGTAGTTCTTCGCGACCTCGGTCGCGAACTTCGCGAAGGCGATCGCCCCGGCCGCGCGGTTCTTGACGGTGTGCCCGGCGAAGTAGTCGGCACCGCCGGTCGTGACCTGGATGATGCCGTCGCTGCCCGCCTCGGTGAGACCCTGCAGAACGGAGTTGATCGTCTGCGACGACGAGACGTTCACGGCCGGGTAGGCGAAGCCCTTGGTCTTGGCCTTGTCGAGCATCTCGGCGTACTGCTCAGGGGTTGCGACGGGCATTGCATCTCCTTCGATTGCGGGTGGTGGCTGCAGCCACCACCCTAGTCAGCGACGATCGGGTGACGCCCGGAGGCCTCACCGGGGGTCGTGCCTCGACGGGCGTCGGCGACGGAGGGCGAGCAGAACGAGCCCCGCGAGGGCCAGAGCCGCGCCGACGAGGGCCGGGCCCGCGGCGTCCGCACCCGTGAAGGCCAGCCTCGGGGCGTCCGTGTCGCCGGGCGTCCGTGACGCCGTGTAGTCACCGGGGCCGGGGCCGGGACCGGTGCCGGAAGCGGAACCCCGGTCGGGCGGCAGGGGAGTCCCGTCGCCGCCGTTCACCGGCGCCGGGAGCATCCCCGCATCGACCCGATCGTGTCGGGTCACTCCGGTCAGACTGCCGTCGACGACGATCTCGTCGAGTCGGGTCTCGGCCGCTCCCCGCTCGTCGACGTCCGAGTCGAACTCGTCGTCGCCCACGTGCTGGAGTGTCCAGCCATGGGGCGCAGCCCCGAAGTCGACGACGTAGTCGCCCGGGCGCAGAGCGGTGAACTCGTAGCGGCCCTCGGCGTCGGTCTCGGTCTCGGCCGTCACGTCGTCGCCCCGGTCGTCCGTCCCGCGCAGGGACACAGCGTGCCCGGCGACCGCGGGTTCGTCATCGGCGCGGACCCCGTCGGCATCCGAGTCGATCCAGACCCTGCTGCCGATCGATCCGGCCACGGCGCGTGTCGAGGCCACCGTCGACGTCGAGGTCCAGTCGATGCCGCCGACCCTGAGGCCGAAGGTCGAGGCCCAGGTCTCGAGACCGGCGGATGCGCCGTCGACGACCAGGTCGTGATGCACCTCCGCGCCGGCGGCGATGGGCTCGCTCCTCTCGACCCGGACGCCCGTGACCGCCGCGAACGAGGCCGGGCAGTCGTCGATCCCGAAGTCATCCGCCAGGCACCAGGTCGTCTCACCGCCGTCGAGGTTGGACGGGTGGACGGGGTCGTGCGAGAGCTCGTCGGAGGGGGTCGTCGTGTACCGGATCACATCCGTCGGAGCGGCGGAGGAGAGCGGCCCGCCCAGCTCGGCCCGCTCGCCGGTGGTGCCTCGCCCGTCGGCGTCGTGGGGGAGGATCGTGATCAACGAGCTGTTCGGCAGGATGGTCGTGCCCGTGTTGACATACGACAGGGTGAAGGTCGCATCGTCGCCGACCACGCGGACGGGCCGGTCGACGGTCTCCTCCGCGTCGAAGCCGCCGCCCTCGAGGACGGTCACCGTGCGGTGGGCGACTCGGGCCCAGAGCGCCGAGACGTCACGGGTCGACGCCACCACCGCCTCCAGCCGGGCCTCGCCGCCCACGGGGACGCTGTCGAAGCGGACGTCGAAGGTCAGCGGGTCGATCGTGTCGTTGACCGTGACCGGGGCGATCGACCAGGTGAGGCGCTGGCGGACTACCCCGTCGATCTCGATGCGATCGACCTCGGGGGTCGGGGAGGCGCTCCCCGGCACGAACGACGTGCCGGCCGGCAGATGGGCCTCGACCGTGACGGCCTCGTCGACCCGGTCGCGGGAGGCGTTCGTCAGGCTCGGGTACAGGGCGTAGGTCGTCGTCCCGCCGGCGGTGACGTAGGTCGTCTCGTCAGGTGTGCTGTCGGCGTCGTGACCGGGGTCGACGACGGCGCTCCGGATGCGGGCCATGTTGCTCGTCACCGTGAGGAAGTCGGCCCACCCTCCGTTGGCGGCCTCGGCGTCGCTCCGGTCGTTCGTCCACCCGGCGGTCGGGGATGTGCGGATGGCGGCGAAGGTGCGCGGGCGCGTCTCGTCGTCGAGGCGCGGCTCGATGCGGAGATGAGCGCCGAAGCTGATGGAGGCGGTGCCCGGGTGGTCGTACGTCCAGCGCACCGCACCGACGGACTCGGCGCCGCCCGGCACGGATCGCGGATCGGCGTGCCACTCCAGATCGTCGTCGCCGCAGGTCGCGTCGCGAGCCGTGGTGGGGTCCGAGCCGTCGAAGGCCGCGAACTCGGGTCGGCCCGTCACCGCGGGGAGCGTCGACGTCGCCCAGACGCCGGCGCGCTGCTCGCGCAGCGTCTGCACCGAGTTGTCGAAGACGATGCACGAGACGGCCTCCTGCCACGGAGCCGTGCCGGAGTTGCGGACTCCGAGCATGCTCATGACCGGCTGTGCCGGCGTGACGTAGGGGAGGTTGTTCTTGCCGGAGAGGTTGAACGAGGCACCCGTCTCGACGTCGATGCCGAGATAGCGCAGCGAGCCGCCGGCACCTGAGCCCTTGCTGACGTCGCGGGCCACGGAGTTGTTCGCGACGGGCTCGCCCTCCCCGTCGTAGTTGGCTCGACCGCTCACGGAGTCGGCGACGAAGTCCCGGTAGGTGTTCGTCGCCCGGAACGTCCCCTGCTCGGTGAGCTCGGGGACCCACAGGGAGACGTAGGCCGACACGACGTACGGCAGCGCGCCTCCGAGGATGTCGCTGCCGAGCACGTTCTTGGTAGGGAGCGACGACATCGAGGTGTCGGCCCCGGTGATCGAGATCGACACCGGTTCGCCCGGTGCCGCCTGGCTGCAGACGATCGTGCCCGAGTCGACGACGTTGGTCGACCCGCCGCCGACGCCGCCCGGCATCGACTCGACCTGGCCCGTGTTCGGGCCGCAGGCCGGAGCGCCGTCGAGGGGGGAGAGCACCGCCGGGCTGGCGTCGCCGCCGTACATGCGCGAGACGTCGTCGACGAGGGTCATGCGCTCGCCGAGGGGCTCGACCCCGAGGAGCCCGCCGCCCTCGACGAGACCGTTCCAGTGGACGAGGAGCGGGTAGACGAGGCGGAAGCCGGGAGTGACGCCGTCGGGACCCACGGCCTCGGCGAGCGTGGGCAGGGCGCGGTTCATGGATACGTCGTAGCGGGGCGCCGCCGATACGACGAGCGAGGGGGCGACGGCGCGGACGGGATCGTTGGCATCGGCGCGGGCCTCTGCGGTGACCGTCAGAGACGTCGCGTGAGGGAGGGCGACGGCGACCGAGGCGGCCACGCTCACCGTGCGGGCGCCGCTCGTCAGCGTGCCCAGTCGGCAGCGGAGGACGTCGCCCTCGATGGCGGACCCCTCGCGGGCGCAGTCGTCGGGCAGCCGCGACCAGCCGAGCCCGGGAGGCGCGGTGAGGGAGAACTCGCCACCCGACGCCGTGCCCTCGGTCGTGCCCACGGTCACGCCGTAGACCACCGCGTCACCCGTGCGCACGATGCCGTTCGCGGGGCCGCTGTCGCCCCCGGGGCGGTCGTCCGCCGTGAATCGGCCGAGACCGTCGCTCGTCACGCGGACGGCGATCTCGACGTCGTTGGAGTTCGGCGTGGACGTGGCGGTGGCGATGGACGGGTCGCCGAGGATGACGACGATCGCGGCCACGGCGGCGGTCAGCACCCTCGCGGATCGACGGGAGGTGAGCTTCATGGGCGCCTTTCGGTGGAACACGAGTTCTGGATGCGATCTGCAAACATATCGCACGTTGTCGAACGTCGACGACGCCGGACTATGCTTCAGGAATGGCTGACTCACCCTCCGGAACCCTGTACTCGCACCCCGATCGAAACCTCGGAATGGAGCTGGTCCGGGCGACCGAAGCGGCCGCGATCCGTTCCGCCCCCTTCATCGGCAAGGGCGACAAGAACGCCGCCGACAAGGCCGCCGTCGACGCGATGCGGAAGTTCCTCGGCACCGTCGCCTTCGACGGCGTCGTCGTCATCGGCGAGGGCGAGAAGGACGAAGCGCCGATGCTCTTCAACGGCGAGCACGTCGGTAACGGCTTCGGCCCCGCCTGCGACATCGCCGTCGACCCCATCGACGGCACGAGCCTCACCGCCGCCGGTCGCATGAACGCCCTGTCGGTCATCGCGGTCAGCGACCGCGGCAGCATGTTCGACCCCAGCGCCGTCTTCTACATGGACAAGATCGTCACCGGGCCCGAGGGCGTCGGCATCATCGATCTCGATCGTCCGATCGGCGAGAACATCGTGGCGCTCGCCTCGGCCAAGGGCATCGCCGTCGAGGACATGCAGATCGCGGTGCTCGACCGCCCCCGTCACGCCGACCTGATCGCCCAGATCCGCGCCGTCGGCGCGTCGACCCGTCTGCTGCTCGACGGCGACGTCGCCGGGGGCATCAACGCCGCCCGCCCCGACTCGCGCATCGACATGTGCGTCGGCGTCGGCGGCACCCCTGAGGGCATCATCACGGCCTGCGCCGTGAAGGCCCTCGGCGGTCTCATCCTCACGCGTCTCGCCCCGAAGGACGACGCCGAGCGCCAGAAGGCCATCGACGCCGGTCACGACCTCGACCGCGTGCTCGACCAGGACGACCTCGTGACCGGCGACAACGCCTACTTCGTCGCCACCGGTGTCACCGACGGCGCGCTGGTCGCCGGTGTCACGCGCAAGCAGGGCATGATCCGCACCTCGAGCATCGTGCTGCGCTCGCACTCGGGCACGATCCGCCGCGTCGAGGCCGACCACCTCGTCTCGAAGTGGTACGGAGAGACCGCCTAGCCCCTCAGGCTATTCGTCGTCCGCCCTCGCGCCGTATCGTTCTCGATCGGCGTCGAGGGCGGACGTCAGTTCGGCGGCCGTGAGGTCGCGCGGGGTCTCTTCGATGGGCGTCGGTGCGGCGAGCACCTTCGTCTCGTCGAGCATGCTGAGGCGACGGGCGGACGGCAGGACGGTGCGTTCTAGCGAGCCGACGAAGCGGTTGTAGTCGGAGACCGACCCGCGGAGCGATCTGCCGAGCTTGTCGACGTGACCGGCCATCGTCGATAGGCGGCCGTACAGCTCTCTGCTGAGATCGAAGAGCGTCTTGGCCTCGGCGGTAACGACGTCCTGCTGCCAGCTGAAGGCGATGGTCTTCAGCACCGACCAGAGGGTGACGGGGGACGCCAGCGCCACCCGCTTCTGGAACGCGTAATCCATGATCGAGGGGTCGGCCTCGAGCGCCGAGGCGACGAGGGACTCGCTCGGGATGAAGGCGATGACCAGCTCGGGTGACGACTCGAGCCCCGACCAGTAGCTCTTCGAGGCGAGGGCGTCGACGTGGGCGCGCAGCGCCTTGACGTGCTGGTTGAGCAGGGCCTCGCGTCGGGCCCCTTCTTCGCCGCCGGCCGTCGCGGGGATGGCACTGGCCTCGAGGTACGAGGTGAACGGCACCTTGGCGTCGACGGCGATGTTCTTGCCCCCCGGCAGGTGCACCACCATGTCGGGGCGTCCCGTGCCCGCGTCGGAGTGGATGCTCGTCTGGACGTCGAAGTCGACGCGCTCGACCAGGCCGGCGGCCTGCACCACGTTGCGCAGCTGGGTCTCGCCCCAGACCCCTCGGGTGCTGTTCGACTTGAGCGCCGACGCGAGACTCTCGGCGGTGCTTCGCAGGCGCTCTTCGGACTCCGCCGCGCTGCGCAGCTGCTCGCTGAGCGCGCCGTACTGGTGGGTGCGCTGCTCTTCGAGCTCGGCGACCTTCTGCTGCACGGCGGCGAGACTCTGCGCGACCGGGCTGAGGGCGGTCAGAACGTGCCCCTCGGAGCGGGTGCGCTCGGCCTCGGTGATGCGGATGTCTCGGAGACGGTCTTGGAATTCGGCGAGCCGTGCCTCCTGCCCCGCGATCTGCCGACGGTACTGCTGGTCTTGCTCGTGGAGCCGCTCTTGGTACGACTCGGCGGTCGCCCGCGCCGCTGCGGCGTCGGCGGCCAGCTGCGCGGCGGTCGCGGCGCTGCGGGAGCGGCCGGCCAGAGCGCCGACGAGGGCCCCGACGACGAGGGCGACGAGAGCGAGGAGGAAGGCGACGAGCGAGGAGACCATGTCGAGCAGTGTGGCAGCGGCCACCGACATCGCTCGCTGACGAGCGTGACTCGGAGGGTAGTGGCTCAGAGGGTCAGCTGAAGAAGACCTTGAGTCGCCGCCTGGTCGGCTCGGCGCCCTCGGGCTCGGGCAGAGCTGCCGGCTTCAGCACCTTCACCTTGACGGCGGCGAGCGACGCGAGCTCGACGAGGTCGTCGGCGCCGTGGAACGCCGATGCGTGCGTGACGATCGCCGCGCAGGCCTCGGCGTCGGCCAGCGCGTCGTGGTGCGAGAAGCCGGTGAATCCGGCAGCCGCGGCCGCGAGGGGGAGGCGGTACGAGTCGAGCGTGTACGTCTTGCGGGCGACCTGGAGGCTGCAGAGATACGACCACGCCGGGGGAGTGAGCCCGGTCGCGGCGCAGGCGGCCTTGATGACGCCCATGTCGAAGCCGGCGTTGTGAGCGACGAAGACGTCGTCGCCGGCGAAGTCGGCGATCAGGTCGAACTGCTCGGCCCAGCCGAACGCGCCGACGACGTCGGAGGCGACGATCCCGTGGATGCGCGTGTTCCACTCGGAGAACTCGTCGTGCCCCGCGGGCGGCTGGATCAACCAGCCCGCCTTGTCGACGACGACGCCGTCGCGGACCTTGACGAGGCCGACGGAGCAGGCGCTGGCGCTGCTCGAGTTCGCGGTCTCGAAGTCGATCGCGGTGAAGTCGATGGGCATTGGGTCATGGTCTCACGCGCCTCCGACAGTCCCTCCACAGGACCGGTCGGAGGGCGAGCTGCGCCTCCTCGGGTCCGCCCCGCCCCGGTGACACGGCATGGCCGGTACGCTTGACCCTCGTGGCTCTCACTATCGCGATCGTCGGACTGCCCAATGTCGGCAAGTCCACCCTGTTCAACGCCCTGACCAAGAACCAGGTGCTGGCGGCGAACTACCCGTTCGCGACCATCGAGCCGAACGTCGGCATCGTCAACCTGCCCGACCCGCGCCTCAAGGTGCTCGCCGGCGTCTTCGGCAGCGAGAAGATCCTGCCCGCGCCGGTGTCGTTCGTCGACATCGCCGGCATCGTCAAGGGCGCGAGCGAGGGCGAGGGGCTCGGCAACAAGTTCCTGGCGAACATCCGCGAGGCCGACGCCATCGCCGAGGTCGTGCGCGGCTTCGACGACCCCGACGTCGTGCACGTCGACGGCAAGGTCGACCCCGAGAGCGACATGGGCACGATCAACACCGAGCTGATCCTGGCCGACCTCGAGACCGTCGAGAAGGCGCTCGTGCGCTACGAGAAGGAGCTCCGCCTCAAGCGCGTCGAGCCGATCGTGCACGAGACCGCCGTGGCCGCCCGCGACGCCCTGCAGCGCGGCGAGGCGCTGTCGTCGACGAGCATCGACCTCGAGCCGATCCGCGAGCTGGGGCTGCTCACCGCCAAGCCCTTCATCTACGTCTTCAACGTCGACGAGGCCGTCTTGACCGACGAGGCCCGCAAGGCCGAGCTGCAGGCGCTCGTGTCTCCGGCGGAGGCGATCTTCCTCGACGCACAGGTCGAATCCGAGCTGATCGGCCTGGACGACGATGACGCGGCCGAGCTGCTCGCGTCGCTCGGGCAAGACGAATCGGGTCTCGACCAGCTCGCCCGCATCGGGTTCGAGACGCTGGGGCTGCAGACCTACCTGACGGCCGGCCCGAAGGAGACTCGCGCCTGGACGATCGGCAAGGGCTGGAAGGCCCCGCAGGCCGCCGGCGTGATCCACACCGACTTCGAGAAGGGCTTCATCAAGGCCGAGGTCATCTCGTACGACGACCTCGTCGAGACCGGCTCCATCGCGGAGGCGCGCTCGGCCGGCAAGGCCCGCATCGAGGGCAAGGAGTACGTCATGCAGGACGGCGACGTGGTGGAGTTCCGCTTCAACAACTGATTCACCAACAGCTCGCTTGTCGGATTGTCAACCGTCCACCTGACGAAATTCATCGTTAATTTTTATGACGATCAGAATAATTAGTCGCAGGGCGGTTAGGTATGCGGAGTAATGCTCTGAAGGTTCATTATTTCTCACCTGGGAACCGTGAACGTACTTGTTACGCAGCTCTGGCCCATTGTCAAACTGGGCGCGATTTAGCAGGTAGTTAAAATAACTCGCCTCTGCATTAGTGAGCAGTGTCTGTTCTTGATTCAGCCAGCCCGCTTGAATCCATCTATCCGCGCTCACTTTGCTGTCTTCGGAGAGCCAGTAATACGAAGCGGCTTCACGAGTGAACAGCTGGCGCAAGAGCTTTAAACTGCCCAAGCTGGCGAACTGAAGACGACCATTTTTCTCTTCGATAATCCGATGGTCGATGAGAAACGCAATAGTGCTCTGTTGATCGTCGCGAAAATTCGCGGCTACTAGTCGCTCTCGTAGGAGTAGCTGCGCAAAACTTGACGCCTGTCGGTCCTCGCTGATGTAATTGATTCGAGATTGGTCGGAGAAAAGCAGATCCGCGCTGATTTGTATCGGTTCGCCCTCGATGGCGTAAAGATATTTTCTTTCTACCAGGCTTGGCACCTGGGCGAAACTCACGGCCTCGGCGGAGACAGCCAGCAGTTCGAAGTCAACTTTCCCATCCTCCACGAACAGTCTAAATTGATTGATTACACCCTCCATCTCGGCGAAGAGGTGGCGCACGCGTGTGAGGTGCGAAGCACTCGGGGAGCTGGGCTCGAATGTGAAGTCAGTTGCCTTAAACTCTTCAGCAAGGTACTCAGTAAAGAACCACTCGATGACGGTTTCGAGGTCAGTCCCTTGCGTCTCGAGGTACCTCGCGTAGACCTGGCACTGGAGCGAGGCGCTCGCCTCCTTTGCTCCGAAAACGATTCCAGTTGGATAATCACGTTTGCCAACAACTCCTATGAGTCGCTCGATAACTCCTAAATCATTCGGATAGGAGGGTGCGTACAGAATAGAGTTATCGTCAGCATATTCGAAAAGGTACTGAAAATTGTTGAGGATGCTGGGGCGGTCTACCGATGAGTTGAGCCAACCCTCTCCATACGAATAACGTGCGACTGCTCCATTCATCTCAGTCTCAACTGGCGAGGATTGGTCACGGGATAGCGAGACCTCCGCTCCAGATGTAATTGCGCCACCTTTTGCGAAAAGATCATTGATAAGCTGTTTCTGCCTTCTTTTCGCAAGCAGCTTCAGCTTCGGGTCTATCCCAAGTTCTTTACCTGTCGAAGTTCGTGCGATCAGAGCTACATAATTGGGATGTGCTCGCTCGTGTCGAATATATGAGTCTAAAAGTGCACGTTTTTCGCTCGTGGTTATGTTAGCGGGGATATACAATGCCCTGTGTCGTTCCTGGCCTCTAATCTTGTCGATAAGCAGCTCGGCATGTTGTGGATCACCTAATAACATGTCGCGAATGCGCGTTTGGTACTTCTTAACGAGCGGCTTGGAGCCCAGAAAATCGCGTAGTGACAAACCCGTCGCTTCAAGTGACGGAAGGAGCTTCTCTGCCGGTATCGTCTCATAAGCACGCGCCTTCTCAAGTTCGATCAGAAGCTCAGCTCTGTACTCAACGTGTAAGTTCCAGCCGGCTGACGGCGGTTCGACATTAACGAGAAGATTAAAGAATTGTGCAACGGCAGCCTTGCCTTGAAATTTCCACTCTGATGCGGCCTCACGTTCGCCGCTTCCGTAAGTCTGGGGAAGGATTCCGGACTCGATGAAACAACATACGTTTACTATTTCAAGTGCGTCATTAACAGTTGTTGCGAGATCGGACGGATCCTGATTAAGCAGTTGCTGAATTCGGTCGAGTTGCCAGCCATTGGCCAGATCACGCGGGCCGAAATACTTCACACGATGGCTGTCGTCACGGTAATCGCTCATGGTGAGATCTCATCACACCAGTCGGTGTTGATGCAACAAGTCAGTTGGCTCTGGCGCGAGCGCTCGGGTTTATGTGCGGCTCGCTTGCAGCTGGCGGCCTACCAATTAGCAGCTGGGTTAATCTCCAGCATCACGGAGACCGAGAGAACGCCTCGAGCGGCACGCTGGGAGTAGTTGGTGTCGCGACGTCCTGAAGTTCCAGTTCGCGCATCAACCCAGGCGTATCTCGCTCCGCCATTATTCGATGGCTCGGGCTCTCAGAGGCGGGTAAGTCCTTCGAGCCCTGGATTGCCTGGTGAGCAGTTAGAGAGCGGGCCAGTGCGAAAGCCCAGCCTCGTAAACACCCGACGATGTTTGTCGTTCCGCTCTACGCTCGGCTGCCATGTTCCGGAAAGCGCCTCGTGCCGGTCGCGGCCATCGTCCCGGGGCTGAGTCTGCTCGGTTAGGAGGTGCGCCCATTCGTTCTGAAGAGTTCTGGAACAATGTCGGGAATCGGCTAGTCCCTCACGCCGGCTTTGTTGGTTACTGATCGCGTGTCTAAGACGCGACCGCCTCTTAGGCGCAGCATCAGCGATAGACCGCAATCGCCCGTAGGAGAAGCGCCGGACCTTTGAGCTCCGATGCGTTGTCCTCGATGACCACGCCAAGTCCAGCGGCTCCTTCCTTAAAGTTACCCACCACCGACGTAAGCGTGTCTCGTTCCATCTTCGTCACGGGCGCGTCCGAGGTCAGTCGTACCGTCGGCCACTTGTCCTCATCGCCAAGGACCATCTCGACCTGCGCCACGACCGTATAAATGCCATCGAGACGCCCAAGTCCGCTAATCAGCCAGCTCCCATCCAGAATTACGGCCACTTCGGGTCCGTCGCCGCCGTCTGGTCGAAGCATGGCCAGCACCTCGTCGGTTCCGCCGAGCAGGGCTTCAAGATTTCGAAGCCCACTCTTTGTCGCCTTTAACTCCTCGCCTTTTTGCGCGAAAGGAGATGACTGGTCCTGAGCTTTACCAGCAAACCATCGGTATAACCTCAGCACTGTTTGCAGCGGAACGATCTGAAGACCTCCGGTTATTTCGACCGTGTCCCCTGGCGCTACACCCTCGAGTGCTGATTCATCCCAACCGTCAAACTTACCAAGAGCGGCTTCTTGAGTAAGTTGCTGATACCACAACTCGAAGATTGAAAAGCGTGTCCGCGTCCGGACGACCTCTTCTTCAAACGAACTCGACGCCTTCTTGGCACCTTCAACCTTGGCCCCCACGCCGGCAAGTCCGGCGCTTATGCCTCCGTTGATGCCACCGTCGCGAGCTTGTGCGATCTTCGCTACGACTTCGTCTATTTTTCCCGACTCTATTGCCGAAAGGCTGTTGATGACAGTCGCGTCATCGAGGTAAACAAATCCACGATGAACACGCTTTTTTGGAGCATTGTAAATGACCATCTTTAGGGAGTACCTTCTTTTGGTAGTCGGTTTGATATAACGATACAGCCGACCGCTGACACGAGCGGTCGTCAGTCGCGCTGAGTTTGCTCGCTTGTGCGGCCTGTGTTGCGCGCGTGGCGTGCGTTATTGACCGGCAGCAACACCGAGTCGAGTGGCACCGGCGTTCGCCTGGTAGTGCAAATATGCGCTATGGTCGGCCCGTGGGGACATCAAAAACGTCATTTGGGTGGCCGGGGCTCTTGGCCATAATTGGGTCAGCGGCCGCCGTGGCGGCGGGTGTGACGGCCTTCTTGCTGCCTAGTTCTTGGGCGACGATGCTCGGAGCGGTGGCTACTGGCTTGGCCATCGGCTTGACATACATCATCGCTCGAAGGCAGGGGCGGGAGTCAACAGAGCTTGCGTGTGTGGTCGAAAGAGTCAACGGGGCAGTCGGGGAAATTCAGGTCACGGTCGGCCGAGTCAAGGATCTTCTCGAGGGAGTTGAGCCGCTTATCCGCAGGATGACTGAGCGGGATTCTGCCGAGGACTACGATCCCGAAGCTCGTGACGACGAGCCTACCGACGAGCGCCAGAAGCCAGCCTATGAAGCTGAGGCTATTGAATTACTCAAGGTGAAAGGCGCAGACCTTGATTTCGACAGGCTGGAGTGGAGGCCCAAGGTCGCCGATCCTCCGTTGCCGGGCAACCATGGTTGGTTTGTTCAGTCGCCCGATAAGTCGGCGCGCTGGTTCGTTCGGCGTGCGCGTGGCATGACTGTCAGAAAAGCAATGCCGCGCGACTTCCTACGCAAGCTTGAGCAGGACAGGGGAGTATCACCACAGTCGATCGCTCTCGACTTCCAGCTGAAGCAGCATGGGCTCGCGGCCTGGTACGCACGAACCTACAGCGGTGATCTTTACAAGGTTGCCCAGTCGAATGGTGTCCCGGGCAAGCCCATTAGAACTGAAAAGGTTGTAGAGGAAAACGGCTAGGAGGGCTCTCGACCATAAGGATTCGAACAACACGGCTCTGAGAACGTCGTCAAGCACATGACCGTAGCTCTGAAGGATAAAGCTCGTAGCGCTGTGACCCATTTCCCCGTAGATGACGGGTAGGGGCACACCCGCCTGTACCCGGAACCCACTGCTCAGTGCCTGAGCCCGCAGTGGGTCCGCCCCATGCGCTCGCGGCGTTGGTCCAAGCGTTCCGGCCATTTGTCTAGCTGACCTGACACATAGAGAAGTTCCGCTTTAACAAGTGACCAGTCTTCTGTGTCTCGTCGACGGGTGAGACGCGCGGGATAGCGTCGGGGATGTCTGCGTCCGTCGACGGCGCAGTGATCGGGGGGGGGGGGCATGAGCAGGCGAGACGTCGGACTTCGGAGGCGCTCCGCGGGACGGGCAGTCGGCGGCGTCGTGGTGATCACGGCGCTCCTGGCCTCGGGCGGTTGCAGTCGCGCCGAGAGCGCGGATGCCGAGATGGCCGGTCCTCGGACCGTCGCAGACGAGGTCGTCGCGGAACTCGCGTCGGGGCGCGAGGCCATCGGTGGGGACTGGCTAGGCGGCTGGGATCTCGCGACCCGGCCCTGCCCGGAGGGCGGCGACCAGTTCGCGGGGTATTTCGAGCAGCAGCCCGCGCGAGACCGCGGAGAGTCCGAGGCGGCGATCCGCGCCTCCTTGGGGGCCGACGGTCGCGACATGACCCGCACCGAACGCCCCGACGGCAGCGTCGAGGTCCTGCTCGCGCGTGACGACGGATTCCTGGTGCTCCTCACGGTCACCGATGCGAAGACCAGTCTCACCACGACGAGCGCCTGCTTCGCCGACGACGTCGACCCGAACCCGACCGACTACCTGCCGGCGACCGAGCCCGATGTCACGGCACTCTGAGTGTCCGCCTCACGAAGCACCCTGGCCGTCGGCGTCACCGCCCTCGCGATGGCCGCCCTGCTCACCGGCTGCGCGCCGCGCGACCGCCCGGCCACCGCAGCCGTCGACCCTCCGGCGGCCGCCGACGAGATCGTCGGGGCCGTGGCCGCCGATCGCGAAGCGGTCGGTGGCGAGTGGCTGGGCGGCTGGGATCCGAACCTCGGATCGTGCCCCGAGGGCGAGCAGTTCGCCGGCTACTTCGAGCAGCAGCCGGCCCGCGACCGCACGGCATCGGAGCGCGGAGTGCGCTCGGCGCTCGCACCCTACGGCGACGACGTCGTCCGGACCGATCGCCCCGACGGCAGCGTCGAGCTCCTGCTCGCCCGCGACGACGGGTTCCTGGTGCTCGTGACGAATCACCGACGCCAAGACGAGCTTCATCGCCACGAGCACCTGCTTCGAGGACGACCTCGACATCGACACGGCCGAGGTGCTGCCGCAGACGGAACCGGGCGTCGCGCCTCTCTGACACCGCGCCTCCTCGGTCCGGCTCGGCCTCGCGACCGGCCCGGGCGGGGCCGCGCGTGACAGCCCGGCGAGCGTCAGCGCAGCAGGGTGTCGCGGGGGTACTCGCCGAAGCGCTTGACGTAGGCGGCGGAGAAGCGGCCGAGGTTGCCGAAGCCCCAGCGGCGGGCGATCTCCGAGACGAGGGCCTCGTCGCGCGACGAGGCGACCAGCTCGTCGTGCGCCTTGTCGAGACGCACCTGCCGCAGGTAGTTCATCGGGCTCGCACCCAGGTGGTCGTTCATCGCCTGCTGCAGCGTGCGCGTGTGCATGCCGGCGGCCCGCGCGATGTCAGCCGGCGTGATGGGCTGATCGGCGTACGCGTGCACGTACTCGACCGCGACGCGGAGGCGCGCCGTCCGCTCGGTCCGCAGGCTGCTCGGCACGTCGACCGCCTGCCAGGGGAAGAGGTCGAGCATCGCGCGCACCAACGTGACCTGCGCCTCGTGGCGGAGCAACGGCGACGCCTTCTCGGTGACGATGGCGGGCGTGGTGGCGCTGATGGCGGCTCGCCAGGCGACCAGCGCCTCCGGCGTGGGGGCGGCGGTGTGGTCGAAGACGATGCGCTGCGAGGGGCCGCCGTGGCGCTCGGTCGCCAGGTCTTCGAGGAACGTCGCGTCGGCGTGCACCATGTTGTTGCGGTGCGGCGTCATCATGAACGAGAACGACGTCTCGGACGGGATCAGGAACGGCTGCCCGCCGAGACTCGTCAACTGCCCGCCGTGGTGCTCGATCGTGGCCGTACCCGAGCGCAGCCACGACACGACGTAGTCCTTCGAGTAGGGGACGTCGCCCTGCAGATGACCGGTGAAGGTCGCGGTGCGGAGGCTCATGCGCTCGTCGCCGGCGCTGGCGTAACGGAACACGAACGGCTCGTCGGAGCGGCGGGCGCGGAAGTGACGACCGCGATACAGATCCTGGAGGCGCGCGCAGGCGTCGAGGAGATCGTCGGTTCCCTCTTCGGAGCGGCGGAAGGCCGGGTCGACCTGCACGGCGATCGGGCGGGTGTCGCCCTCCTGCGGGGGTGCGTAGGCGCTCGTCATTAATCCTCCTGGTCCGATGCGGTCCGGTGCCGAGGCGCGTGGTGGACGCCCGGGTACGTCATTGAGACGTTCCGCGAGACGGAAACGTCACGAATCCGTCGGACCTGAGGGTTGTTCGGAGATCACGGGGCGCTCGATGGGGGCTCGGCGCGCCCCAGAACGGGGGTGCGCCGTCACCACCATCGACGGGGGTGCGCCGTCACCACCACCGACGCTCACGCGGCACGAGACCGGCCAGCAGTCCCACGCAGGCGAAGAGGCACACGACGCCGACGAGCGCGAGCGGCCCGTCACCCGAGGTCGCGACGAGCAGTACCACTCCCACGACGAGAGCGACGAGGCCTGCGACCAGGCGGCCCGTCCGGCTCGGCTTCTTCGTCGGGTCGTACCGGGGCACGCCGAACTCGCGCCGCTGGCTCCTCAGGCGACGCGGTCGCCGCTGGCTCCGCGAAGACGAGACCCCCGTCGAACCGTCGACGGGCCCGTCGACCACGCGTCCCCACCTGTCGCACCACTCGCCCGGCCCGATCTCAGGGCACCGGCCATGGACGGCCGTCTCGGCGTCGGCGATGTCGGCCGGGTGATGGAGGTCCAGCACCGAGGCCAGACTGACGCCGTCCTCGAGGCGACCGTCGGGCCACCAGGCGTCGAACGAGACGCGGCGGTGCGGCCGGCCGCCCCACCATGATCGAGCCTTGAACGCCACGGCTCGGACGGCCACCGGTCTCTCGGTCTCTCGGCTCATGCCTCGATGGTGGCACGAGCACGCACGGCGCCACCGGTCCCGGGCGTGAGTCTGCCTCGTCTAAGGTCAGGCATGAGCCGAATCACGCCCGCCCCCGCACTGCTGCGCCTCGGCGTCCTCGCGACATCCCGCAAACCCGACGAGCGGCGCCTCCCGATCCACCCCGCCCACCTCGAGCGGATCGACGCCGATCTGCGTGCGAGCATGACCCTCGAGCGCGGCTACGGCCTGCGCTTCGGCATCCCCGACTCCGACCTCGAGCCGCTCGTGGCCCTCGCCGACCGTGGGCAGATCATCGCCGACAGCGACGTCGTCCTGTTGCCGAAGCCCCAGGCTGACGACCTCGCCGGGCTGCGCGACGGGCAGACCCTCTGGGGCTGGCCGCACTGCGTGCAGGACCGCGAGATCACCCAGCTCGCCATCGACAAGAAGCTCACCCTCATCGCGTGGGAGGCCATGAACCACTGGCAGCCCGACGGCGGCTACGCCCTGCACGTCTTCCACAAGAACAACGAGCTCGCCGGCTACTGCTCGGTGCTGCACGGCCTCCAGCTCTGCGGCTCGACCGGCGACTACGGCCGCCGCCTGAGCGCCGTCGTGATCGGCTTCGGCGCCACCGCCCGCGGGGCCGTCACCGCCCTGAACGCGCACGGCATCCACGACGTGCGCGTGCTGACCAACCGCAACATCGCGGCCGTCGGCTCGCCCATCCCCTCGGTCGACATGCATCAGTTCGAGCACGACCCCGAGACCCCCGGCGCCAGCACGGTGAACACGCCCGATGGTCCGGTCGCCCTCGCCCCGTTCCTGGCCGCGAACGACATCGTCGTGAACTGCACCCTTCAAGACCCCAACGCGCCCCTGACCTACCTGCGGACGAGCGACCTCGCGACGTTCCGCCCCGGCAGCCTCATCGTCGACGTCTCGGTCGACGAGGGCATGGGCTTCGAGTGGGCCCGCGCGACGACCTTCGCCGAGCCGATGATCACCGTCGGCGAGACGACGAACTACTACGCCGTCGACCACAGCCCGTCACTGCTGTGGAACTCGACCACATGGGAGATCAGCGAGGCGCTCATGCCGTTCCTCCGCACCGTGATGGAGGGCCCCGCCTCGTGGCGCGAGTCCGACACGATCCGCCGTGCCATCGAGATCGAGGAGGGGCGGGTCGAGAACGACGCGATCCTCACCTTCCAGGGCCGGTCGCCCGAGTACCCGCACCTGGCTCTCGACGCCTGACCCGGGCGGCGCGCGGGCGGCGGCAAGCGGCGGGCGGCGGACAGTACGAGATCAGGACCGAGGAGGCGCGGCTAGGGCCGCGACGACCCGTTCCGTCCCGAACTCCCACGCGTCGTCGACGTCGCCGCCGAGCTGGAACCCGCCGTTCAGCTCCATCACCACGAAGCCGGCCACCCAGGCCGTGAGCGTGCGGGCCGCTGCGAGGGCGTTCTCGCCGCCGGCGAGCTCCGCGCCGACCCGGAGGGCCGCCCGGCTTGCCTCGGCCCCGAACTCCGCTCGCGCTCGCGGCATGCCGGGGCCCGGGGTCATGACGAGCTGGAACGCGGCCGGTCGCTCGTGCGCGAACGAGCGGAAGCCGTCGAGCACCTGCCGGGCGCTCGCCGCCCCGTCGAGGTGGACGGCCAGATCCGAGAGGGTGGCCTCCGCGACCAGCTGGACCAGCGCCTCCCTGCTGTCCACGCGTTTGTAGAGCGAGGGGGCGCGCACGCCGACGCGGGCCGCGACGGCGGCCATCGTGAGACCGGCGGGGCCGTCGGTCTCGAGCAGCTCGCGGGCGGCGAGGACGATGGCTTCGAGGGAGGTGCGCTCAGGAGACGGCATCCGTCGAGTATAGCTATTGACAGTAGCCATGAAGGCTAATTAGAGTAGCCATCATGGAACTCACCCCCTCCCTCCACCGCATCGGCAACGACGTGGTCGCCGCCTACTTCGTCGTCACCCCCGCCGGTGTCACCGTCATCGACGCCGGGCTGCCCGGTCTCCACACCGAACTCGTCGCCGAGCTGGCTCTGATCGGCCGCTCGCTCGCGGACGTGAAGGGGCTGATCCTCACGCACGGCGACGGCGATCACATCGGCTTCGCCGAGCGACTGCGTCGCGAGCACGGCGTGCCCGTGTTCATCCACGCGGGCGACGCCGCCCGAGCGAAGGGCGGCGCCAAGCCGAAGAACGCCAAGCAGCAGATGCGACTCGGGGCCCTGCTCGGGTTCGTCGCCTACACGCTGCGCAAGGGCGGCGCGAAGACGACCTGGCTCACCGAGGTCGTCGAGCTGCAGGGCGGCGAGACCCTCGATCTGCCGGGTTCGCCGCAGATCATCCCGATGCCCGGGCACTCCGAGGGCAGCATCGCCGTGTTCGTGCCCGGCGTCGACGCCGTGTTCGTGGGCGACGCCCTGACGACGCGGCACGTGCTGACCGGTGCGGTCGGGCCTGCACCGGCGCCGTTCACGGACGAGCCGGAGCAGGCCCTCGACTCGCTCTCGGCGCTCGTCGAGACCGGTGCGACCTGGGTCCTGCCCGGTCACGGCGCCCCCTGGAGCGGCGGGGTCGCCACCGCCGTCGAGGCGGTTCGCGCCGCCGCCCGCTGCTGCTAGACCGTCGCGGGCACCGCCGCCGGCACCACGCGCACCAGCACGGCCTTCGACACCGGCGTGTTGCTGCCGATCGACGCGCTGTCGAGCGGGACGAGCACGTTCGCCTCGGGGAAGTACGCGGCCGCGCAGCCCCGCGCCGTCGGATACGCCACGACCCGGTAGTCGCGCAGCACGCGCTCGACGTCGTCCGTCCACTCGGTGAAGACGTCGACCCGCTGGCCGTCGACGAGGCCCAGCTCGGCGAGGTCGTCGGGGTTGATGAAGACGACCTCGCGCCCCTTCTTGATGCCGCGGTAGCGGTCGTTCAGGCTGTAGATCGTGGTGTTGTACTGGTCGTGCGACCGCAGGGTCTGCAGCAGGAGGCGCCCCGCCGGCCGCTCGACGTGCTCGAGCTCGTTGACCGTGATCATCGCCTTGCCCGCCGCTGTGTCGAACGTCCGCGAGTCGCGGGGCCCGTTGGGCAGCACGAAGCCGTCACGACTGCGCACCCGCTCGCTGTACCGCTCGAAACCCGGCACGACCCGGCTGATGTGGTCGCGCAGCGTGTCGTAGTCGTCTTCGAACGCCTGCCAGTCGATCTCGAGATCGGCTCGATCACGGAGTGTCACTCGGGCGAGTCTGCTGACGATGGCGACCTCGGACAGCAGGTCGGGCGCGACCGGCGGCACCTGGCCGTGGCTGCCGTGCACCGAGCAGACGGTGTCTTCGACGGAGACGAACTGCGGACCCGACTTCTGCACGTCGATCTCGGTGCGACCGAGGGTCGGCAGGATGAGCGCCTCGGCACCCACGACGGCGTGCGACCGGTTCAGCTTGGTCGACACCTGGACGGTCATCTCCGTGCCGCGCATGGCGGCCTCGGCCAGCTGGGTGTCCGAGATCGCGGCCACGAGGTTGCCGCCCATGCCCATCCAGAACTTGATCCGCCCCTCCTGCATGGCCTTGATGCCCTTGAGCGCGTCGACGCCGTGCTCCCGCGGCGGGTCGAAGCGGAACTCCCGCTGCAGCGCGTCGAGGAACTGGTCGGACATCTGCTCCCAGATGCCCATCGTGCGGTCGCCCTGCACGTTGCTGTGCCCGCGGATCGGCGAGGCGCCGGCGCCGGGTCGGCCGATGTTGCCGCGCAGCAGCAGCAGGTTGATGATCTCCTTGATGGTGTCGACGGCCTTGCGGTGCTGCGTGATGCCCATCGCCCAGGTGATGATCACGCGTTCGGCCGAGATGTAGCGCTCGGCGAGCTCGTCGATCTCGGCGCTCGTGATGCCCGTGGCGAGCAGCACCTCGTCGTCGTCGACCTTGGCGATGTGCTCGCGGAAGGCGTCGAGCCCCACGGTGTGCTCGGCCAGGAACCCGTGGTCGAGCACGGTGCCGGGCGCGGCGTCCTCTGCGGCGAGCACGCGCTTCGCGACCGCCTGCAGCAGGGCCATGTCGCCGCCCAGCCTGATCTGCACGAACTGGTCGGCGATGTTCGTGCCGCGACCCACGATGCCGCGCGGCAGCTGCGGGTTCTTGTACCTGCGGAGACCGGCCTCGGGCAGCGGGTTCACGGCCACGATCGCCGCTCCGTTGCCTTTCGCGTCTTCGAGCGCCGTGAGCATGCGGGGGTGGTTGGTGCCGGGGTTCTGCCCCAGCACGATGATGAGGTCGGCCTGCTCGAAGTCGTCGTAGGCAATCGTCGACTTGCCGACGCCGACGGTCTCGCCCATGGCCGCACCCGTCGACTCGTGGCACATGTTCGAGCAGTCGGGCAGGTTGTTGGTGCCGAAGGCCCGCACGAACAGCTGGTACTCGAACGCCGCCTCGTTCGAGGTGCGACCCGAGGTGTAGAACGACGCCTCGTCGGGGCTGTCGAGCGAGTTCAGCCTGTCGCCGATGATCTCGAACGCGCGCTCCCAGCTGACCGGCTCGTAGTGGTCGCTGCCGACGGGCTTGTGCACCGGCGTCGTCAGGCGGCCCTGCATGCCGAGCCAGTACTCGGACTTCTCGAGCAGGTCGTCGATCGAGTGCTCGGCCCAGAACGAGTCGGGCACGAGCACCGGGTTGGCCTCCCAGGTGACCGCCTTGGCGCCGTTCTCGCAGAACTCCGCGACCTTGCGGTGGTTCGGGTCGGGCCAGGCGCAGCTCATGCAGTCGAAGCCGTCCTTCTGGTTCAGCGAGGTCATCAGCTTCACGGTGCGGGCGAGACCGAGCTGCTTGATGGCGGGCTCCATGGAGTGCAGCACGCCGGGCACGCCGGCCGCCCACTCGCGCGGGGGGCCGACCTCGATGTCGTCGTCGTTCACGTCGTCGACGGGGGGCTTCTCGGTCACGGTCTCGATCCGATCGTCAGGGGCACGGGGGAGGAGGCGCGGGTCGCGCCCGAAGGGGAGGTCGAGGAGGCGCTGGTCGCGTCGCCGGAGGAGGTCGAGGAGGCGCTGCTCGCGTCGCCGGAGGAGGCGCGCGCCGTCTCGTCGGGAGCCCCCAGCCGGTCGGGTCGCGAGTACACGACCATCGAGCGGCCGCGGAGGAACCCCACGATGGTCACGCCGAGCTCGGTCGCCAGGTCGACGGCGAGCGACGACGGCGCGGACACGGCGGCGAGCATCGGGATGCCGGCCATCGACGCCTTCTGGGTGAGCTCGAAGGAGGCGCGACCCGAGACCATCAGGACGGTGCCTCTCAGGGGGAGCCGCCCCTCCTTCACGGCCCAGCCGACGACCTTGTCGACGGCGTTGTGCCGACCGACGTCTTCACGCAGCACGAGCAGCTCGCCCGTCGCGCCGTCGAAGAGGGCGGCGGCATGCAGCCCGCCGGTCTTGTCGAAGACGTCTTGGCCCTCGCGAAGCCGATCGGGGAACGTCGCCAGCAGGGCCGGGTCGAGCACGAGCGGATCGTGCAGCACCGAGTGCTGCGACTTCGTGCGCACCGCGTCGATGGAGGCCTTGCCGCAGAGGCCGCACGAGCTCGTCGTGTAGAAGGCGCGCTCGAGGCTCGGGTCGGGGGCGGGCACCCCGGGGGCGAGTGCGACGTCGAGCACGTTGTAGGTGTTGAGCCCCTCGGCCGTCGCGCCGGCGCAGTACCTCGCGGCGGCGAACTCGTCACCGGTCGAGATGACGCCCTCGGAGACCATGAAGCCGGCCGCGAGATCGAAGTCGTGGCCAGGCGTCCGCATGGTGATGGCGAGCGAGCGCCCGCCCACGCGGATCTCGAGGGGCTCTTCGACGGCCAGGGTGTCGATCGTGCGCCGGACTCCGGTCGACCCGTCGTCGTCGACGGTCAACCGGGTCACGGGTTTCCGTGACGTTATTCGTGCCATGGGTCAGGTCTACCCCCGTTCGCCGCAGATCACCATGGGAGCGCCAGCGCCGGCACGGTCTCGCCGGCCCGGGCGCCGCCCGCGGGCACGATCAGCAGACCGTCGGCGTCGGCCAGACCGCGCAGCATTGCCGACGACTGCCGCACGGTCGGCAGCGCACCGTCGACCGTGTCGCGGTACGCCTGCACGAGCACGCCCGAGCGCGGGTGCGGCACGTCGACGGCGAGGGTCACCTGCCGAGGAGGCGCGGGTCGCCGCCCGAGCAGCCCCCCGATCAGAGGCGCCCCGACCACGACGAGCCCGACGAACGCGGCCATCGGATTGCCGGGCAGGCAGAGGTGGAGTGTGCTGCCGCGCCGAGCGACGAGCAGCGGCTGCCCGGGGCGCATCGCCATCCCGTCGACGACCAGCTCGGCGCCGAGACGGTCGAGCGCCGCCCGGACGTGGTCGGTGCTGCTGTGCGCCGTGCCGCCCGTCGTGACGACGAGAGCGGCGTCGGGGCGATCGAGGGCTGCGATCGTGGCCTCGAGATCGTCGGCGACCCGCTCGCTCGACACCTCGCCCGCCCCGAGGGACTGCAGGAGGCGCGGCACCGGCACTGAGAAGACGTCGCGCACGCTGCCCGGTCGCGGCACACCCGACGGCACGATCTCGTCGCCGAGCACGGCGACGGCCACCCGGGGTCTCGCGACGACGGCGACGTCGTCGAGCCCGGAGACGGCCGCCACCGCCACGCGCGGAGGGGTGAGACGGGTGCCGCCGACGAAGAGCAGGTCGCCGGGTCGGGCCTCTTCGCCGGCACGGCGGATGTGCTGCGGAGGAGCCGCCGGTTCATCGACGGCCGTGAGCAGGCCGTCGACGATCAGCCCGGACTCCGAGCGCAGCACGCGGTCGGTGCCGACGGGGATGACGGCGCCCGTCGTGATCGGCCGGGCGGTGCCGGTGTCCAGACCAGGCTCGCCGGGGTCGACCGGCCCCGCGACGATCGTCGGACCGAGCCGCCACGGCCCACCGCCGCGGACAGCCCAGCCGTCCATCGCGGAGGCGTCGAAGCCGGGCACGGACGCCAGCGCACGGAGGTCTTCGGCGAGGGTGCGGTCGACCGCCTGATCGAGACCGACCCGTTCGGCGGCACCGCGGAGGGAGAGACCGGCCTCGTGCGCGGCGGTGCGAGCGGCCTGCCAGTCGGCGCGGACGAGCGTCACGCGGTCGGATCGCCCGGGTTCGGGTCGCCCGCGGTCGCCCCGGTCGCGAGCTCGGTGGCGATCGCCACGGCCCGCGCGACGTCGGCTTCGGTGCCGCCGGCCAGACCCGCGGCGTAGCCGACCAGGTACGTGGTGAGGGGTGCGGCCGGTCGGGCCACGTTGTGCGCGGCGTCTCGGGCCAGATCGAGCACGGTCGCGACGTCGATCACGGTGTCGGCGGGCAGACCCAGGGCGGTCGTCAGTCGAGCGGCCCAGTCGTCGAGTTCGGAGGGGGTGTCGGTCATGTGCACACTCAACCAGCAGCCGGTGACATCGGGGTCGACGCGGGTCGCACGCCCAGCCGCTCGGCGTCGGCGGGCGTGTCGACGTCGGCGCAGAGCGCGTCGTCGAGCGCGACGTCGTCGAGGTCGAGTCCGTCGAGCAGTCGTCGCATCGAGAGCCCGGCCAGCGGCCCGTCGGCGAGGAGCGCGTCGAGCCGATCGTGCAGGGCGGCCGTGCGGTAGAGCGCGAGCAGCGGCTGCCGACGTCCGTCGCCGTCGAGGGCGATCAGGCCGTCGCCGGTGTCGTCCGCCCCGCTCCGCCCCTCTCGGAGGGCGCGGACGGCGGCGGAGGCGCGGGGCAGATCGCAGGCCAGCACGAGGGTCGACGGCGACGGATCGTCGACGGCGGCGAGTCCGGCGGCGAGGGCGGCCACCGGGCCCGACCACGGTGGATCCTCGCGGGTCGATATCGCGTCGGCGGGGAGGGCGGCCCCGTCGCGGGCGCCGACGACCACCAGGGTCGCCGCACCCGACGCGGCCTCCACGGCCTCCGACAGCAGGGTCACGCCCCGGGTCGTGAACGCCGTCTTGTCGACCCCGCCCACGCGGGAGGCGCGCCCGCCGGCGAGCAGGACGGCGTCGAAGGCGGGGAGCATGCGACCATCCTGCGCGGTGGAGACCGGGCGCGGCCACGACGGGGCCGTGCCAGCGGGCTTGGACGTCGAGCCTTCAGGACGACACGTGTCATCCTGACGGGCGAGGAGCGACGACCCGCTCCGCCAATAGTCTCGGGGCAGCGGCCGGGGGTCGTCCCGACACCGCCGGTCTGCGGTACCACGGAGGTAGAACATGAAGCGCATCCTGACGGGCCTGGCGGTCGCCACTGCAGGCGCGGCACTGCTGGCGGGCTGCACCTCGTCGCCCGTCGACCCCGACCCGTCGATGGACGCGACGACGTCGTCGTCGCCGTCGCCGGTCGCGACGGAGGTCGCGACGGCGCCGACCGCCACGCCCCCTGCGAGCCCGGCTCCGACCGACGCGGTCGAGCCGGCATCCGCTTCGATCCCGACCGACTGCACCGACGTGGTCGACGCCGAGACCTACGCCGCCACGATGGGCGACGCGCCCCTGAACGACCCGGTGCAGTACCAGGGCCCGATGGGTCAGGTGACCCCCACGACGCCGGCTGCCGATGCCGATCTCCGCGAGAAGGTCGACGCCGCCGGCGTGCTCCGCTGCGGATGGCGCGACCCTCGGGCCGACATCACCGGTCTGCGCGTCACCGTGTCGGTCGTCGACGCCGCGACCGCCGAGGCCTACCCGGCGTGGTTGGCGGAGTTCCGCGAGCCCAGCACGGTGTTCTGGCTCGACGGCGTCGCCTACGACTGCTCCGACGGCTACGGCGGGTCGTTCTGCCAGTACACGACGGAGGACGAGATGTACGGCGTCGAGATGAGCGACACCGTGCTGGTCCGTGACGGCGTCGTCGTCACGGTCGTCCAGGCGAACGTGCCGACCGACGATCTGATGGGCTCGATCGTCACGCGCATCTGGGGCTGAGAGCGGGCGGACAGGCAGGAGGCGGGGGGGGGGGGGGGGGGGGG
>NZ_CEEDMT010000001.1:167894-296682 GCF_979256015.1 Frigoribacterium sp. AC759
GTGCCGGATCGACCGGCACCGCGCCTCCTGCAGGTCACGGGTCAGCCCGCGGCGACCGCCTGGTCGCGCTTCGGCAGCACCCAGCCCGGACGGATGAAGTGGCAGGTGTAGCCGAACGGGTCCTTCTCGAGGTAGTCCTGGTGCTCTTCCTCGGCCTCCCAGAAGTCGCCGGCCGGGGCGACCTCGGTGACGACCTTGCCGGGCCAGATGCCCGAGGCGTCGACGTCGGCGATGGTGTCGAGGGCCGTGGCGCGCTGCTCGTCGGTCGTGAAGAAGATCGCCGAACGGTAGCTGTCGCCCACGTCGTTGCCCTGGCGGTCCTTCGTCGACGGGTCGTGGATCTGGAAGAAGAACTCGAGGATCTCGCGGTACGAGGTCAGACCCGGGTCGAAGACGATCTCGACGGCCTCGGCGTGACCGGCGTGGTTGCGGTACGTCGCGTTCTTCACGCTGCCGCCCGAGTAGCCGACGCGGGTCGAGACGATGCCGGGCCGACGGCGGAGCAGCTGCTGGGCGCCCCAGAAGCAGCCGCCGGCGAGGATCGCCGTCTCGGTGGTGCCGCTGGGCGCGGGAGTGGATTCGGGGGAGAAGAGCGTCATGTAGGCACCGTATCCTTCGGTTTCGAGAGAGCTGTATGGGACGAAGCGGAGAGCCGCCGAGTTGATGCAGTAACGGAGGCCGCCGGTCGCCGTGGGGCCGTCGGCGAAGACGTGACCGAGGTGGCTGTCGCCCGCTGCCGACCGTACCTCGGTGCGCCGCAGGAAGAACATCCCCTCGCGCTTCTCGACGACGTTCTCGGCGTCGATCGGGCGGGTGAAGCTCGGCCAGCCGCTCCGGCTGTCGAACTTGTCGACCGAGGCGAAGAGGGGTTCGCCCGAGACGAAGAGGGGTTCGCCCGAGACGAGATCGACGTAGATGCCCGCGTCGGTGGAGTCCCAGAACTCGTTGCGGAACGCGGGCTCGGTGCCGCCGTCCTGCGTGACGCGACGCTGCGTCGGGGTGAGCCGGGCGAGGGCGTCGGGGTCTTTCCGGTAGTCGTTCGACATCATGCCTCCTGTTCGGAGCCGTCCCTCCACAGGTGAGGTGGGCGTGACTCCAGAGGGGTCAACACCGGTCGGGGCGCGGGTGTTCCGACGGCGGCTGCGAGACTGGTGGGCATGAGCTTGATCCGTCTGAACGACGTCACCGTCCGCTTCGAGAACCGACCCGTGCTGCGCGAGGCGTTCTTCCGTCTCGAGACGGGCGACCGGGTGGGGCTGATCGGGCGCAACGGGTCGGGCAAGTCGACGCTGCTGAAGCTCGTGCTCGATCAGGTGCAGCCCGACGAGGGCACCGTCGTCGTCGACGACGGCACCAGGCTCGGCTACTTCTCGCAGTTCAGCGAGCTCGACGGCACCGCGACGGTCACCGAGGTGCTCGAGGGGCTCTTCGACGACATCCGCGCGATGGAGACCGAGCTGGCCGACATCGACTCGGCCATCGCCGTCGCCGCGATGGACCCTGCGCAGGGTGACGAGCTGACCCGGCTGATCGATCGGCAGTCCGAGCTCTTCGCCGAGATGGACCGCCTCGACGGGTGGGAGTACCCCCGGCGCATCGACACCGCGCTCACGGTGCTCGGCTTCGACCCGGCGCACCGCACCACGCCGATCGACTCGTTGAGCGGCGGCTGGCGCAACCGGGCGGCCCTGGCCAAGATCCTGCTGCAGCAGCCCGACGTGCTGCTGCTCGACGAGCCCACGAACTTCCTCGACGTCGCGGGGGTCGAGTGGCTCGAGCAGTGGTTCCGCGACTTCCGCGGGGCCGCGATCGTCGTGTCGCACGATCGGCGGTTCCTCGACCAGGTGGTCACCCGCATCGTCGAGGTCGAGAACTTCCACCTGCACGAGTACCCCGGCGACTTCGGCGAGTACGTCGTGCAGAAGCAGTTCCGCTTGAAGAACCTCGAGCAGCAGTTCGCGCACGAGTCCGAGCTGCTCGCATTCGAGTCGGAGGGCATCAGCGACCGCCGCGAGGCCGCGAAGGCGGCGAAGAACGCCAAGTCCGGAGGCGCGGGCGGGCTCACGAAAGACCTGGCGAAGATCAAGAAGCAGCGCACCCCGCGCCCCGTCGACCAGATCATCACCGAGATCTACGGCGGTCTGCACGTCAAGGACGTCCTCTGCCGCATCGACGGTCTCGGGAAGTCCTACGGAGACAAGGTCCTGTTCGACGATCTCGATCTCGAGATCCGCCGCGGGCATCGGCTCGTCGTCGTGGGCGCGAACGGCAGCGGGAAGAGCACGCTGCTGCGCGTGCTGACCGGCGAGGAGAAGGCCGACCACGGGCGCATCGACTGGGCCGGCGGCGCGAAGGTCGTCTCGTACAACCAGGTGCTCGCCGACCTCGACGACGCCGACACGGTCACCCACTCGGTGAACGCGATGCCCGACAGCCTCGCCCTGCGAGCCACCAAGAAGTCGGTGGGTCGGTTCCTCGCGATGTTCCAGTTCTCGGACGCCGACCTGCAGCAGCGCATCGGCGCGCTGTCGGGCGGCCAGCGGGCCCGCGTCGCCATGGCCCAGTGCCTGCTGTCGGGGGCGTCCGTGCTGCTGCTCGACGAGCCGACCAACCACCTCGACATGGCGAGCACCCAGGTGATGGAGCGCGCGCTCGTCCACTTCCCGGGGGCGGTGGTCGTCGTCAGTCACGACCGGTTCTTCAGCGAGAAGGTCGCGAACCGCCGACTCGTCTTCGGCGCCGAAGGTGCGAGCCGCGGAGAGCTCGCGCTCAGCGCCGTCTGAGGGCCACGCGACCCGCGGCGGGCTCGGCTCAGCTGTAGGTGTCCTCGATGAACCGGAAGTCGATGCGCTCCACACCGTCGTCGTCGACCCGGGAGTCCTCCCGGCTGTAGTTCGCCAGCACCTCGGTGTCGGTCTGCGGCAGCGAGAGGGTGTCCTGGATCGATCCGTCGACCACGTCGATCTCGTGCTCCTGACCGTCGAAGGGGCCGCCCTGCAGGACGGCGATGAACTGGTTCTCGTGATGCGCTGCGGGGGTCATCACTCGATGCTACGTACCCGCCCGGCGTGCCGCTCGGGCCTCCGCTGCTGCTTCGGCGGGTTCCCGTCACTGGCGGCGGGTCAGCGCTGAGCCGCCCGGCGTGACGCTCGAGCCTCCGCTACTGCTTCGGCGGGTTCCCGTCATCGACGGCGGGTCGGCGCTGACCCGCCGCGGAGGACGGGAACCCGCCGCAGCACCGGGAGAGACCGGATCAGAGCACGATCAGAGCGAGCAGCTCGGCGATGGTGACGACCGGGATGAGCGCCAGCAGCACGGCGAGCGCGGTGACGCGCGGGCGCCGCGGCCTCACGGTGACGCGGACGACCAGCATGGCCACGTAGAGCGCGACGACGACGGCGGCCACCACGTCGGACGTCGCATGATCCTGGAAGAGCAGGACGGCGACGCTGATGCCGGCGAGCACGAGCCCGATCACGAGCCACTCGGTGCCGGTCGAGGTGCGGAGCGCGGGCTGGTCGCGCATCCGCGTCGGATCGTTCGTCACGGGACTCCTCTCGGCGGCGACGGCAGGGCCGGTGTCGACCCGCGCCTCCATGGTGTCACCCCGGCGTAGGCTCCGGCCATGACCGATCTGAACGACGCCGTCGTGCTCGTCCTCGGCGCCTCCGGCGGGCTCGGCTCGCGGATCGCCGCCATGCTGGAGGACGAGGGAGCGCGCGTGGTTCGCGCCGCACGCCGCCCCGACTCGCTGTCGGGCCCGGACGCCTACCTCGCCGATCTCCGCACCGAGCAGGGCGCCGCGTCGCTGGTCGCCGCCGCGCTCCAGGCGCACGGTCGTCTCGACGGCGTCGTCGTCGCAGCCGGCGTCGTCGCCTTCGGGCCGGCCGACGAGGTGTCCGACGACACGCTCGCCGAGCTCGTGGAGACCAACATGCTCGGCCCGATCCGGGCGCTGCGCGACGCGTCGCAGGCGCTCGCCGAGTCGGCCGCCGCCGGGCGCGAGCCCTTCGTCGTCACGATCAGCGGCGTGGTCAGCGAGTCGCCGACAGCCGGCATGGCGGCGTACTCCGCCTCGAAGGCGGGGCTGGCGGCGTTCGTCTCCGCCGCCTCCCGCGAGTACCGCCGCCGGGGCGTCCGCGTGCTCGACGCGCGACCCGGTCACACCGACACGGGGCTCGCGACCCGCGCCGTCGACGGCACCGCGCCCGCCTTCGGTGCGGCGCTCGAGCCCGACGACGTCGCCGCGCGCATCGTCCGCGCCATCGTCGACGGCGAGAAGGACCTCCCCAGCTCGGCGTTCACGCCCGCCCGCGACTGACCTGGCCGCACGGCGCCACACCTCGCCGCACCGCGCCGTGAGCATCGCACCTCGGCGTGACGCGGTGCGATGCACGCGACGCGGTGCCGAAGCGCCGCGCACCCGGGAGACGCGCCTGAGCGCCTCAGGCGAACTCGGCCCCGAGCACGCGCAGCAGCTCGGCGAGCTCGGCCTGCTGATGCGCCGAGAGGGAGTCCAGCGGGGCCCGCTCGACCTGGACCAGCAGGCTCATCGCCGCGTCGACGCGCTCGACGCCGGCGGGTGTGATGCGGATCAGCGCGGCGCGGCCGTCGCGCGGGTCGGAGTGCCGCTCGACGAGCTCTCGCTCCATCAGGCGGTCGAGCCGGTTCGTCATCGTGCCGCTCGTGACCATCGTCGCCGCGACGAGGTCCTTCGGCGACAGCTGGAACGGATCGCCCGCTCGTCGCAGCGTGGACAGCACGTCGAACTCCCAGATCTCGAGGTCGGCGTGCCGGAACGCCTCGGCGCGCAGACGGTCGAGCCGCCGCGAGATGCGCCGCAGCCGCGAGAACACGTCGAGCGGGGCGAAGTCGATGTCGGGTCGCACCCGCGCCCACGCGTCGATGATCAGGTCGACTTCGTCGCTGGTGGTCACAACTGGTCCAATCGAGTCTCAGGGTCTCTCGATCATGCCCCACGCACGCCGGGGACGCTGTCAGCCACGGGGCGGGCGACCCGGGCTCTCGCGAAGCGGACGACGACCGCCCGAGAGGGTCGCCGCCGGGAGCGGCCGAGGAGGCGCGGTGCACGCGATCGCGCACCGCGCCTCCTCGAGGCCGTCGGCGGCCGACGTCAGTCGGCGGCGTACTCGTCGAGGGCCGGCAGCGGGCGTCCGTCGAAGTCCCACATGGCCTGGTTCTCCCAGGCGTTGCCCGAGGTCGGGTCGTCCGGGTCCCAGCCGGCGCCGTCGACGGCCGTCCACGCGGGCTCCCACGCGACGACGCCGGTGCCGCGCCCGCCGGGGGCGGAGGCCACGACGTCCTGCACGGCACGGAAGTTCGCGGCCTGACCGGCGGGGGTCGCGGGGTAGCCGGCCGTCAGCATCGAGGCCTGCGCGACGACGTTCTCCCAGGTGTGGTCGGGGTCGTCGGCGAGGGTCCAGGGGTACGAGGTCTCGACGACGAGGGCGTCGCGGTCGTACCGCGCGGTCAGCACCGTCACGGCCTGCTGCAGGTCGCTGAGGCTGCCGTGCCAGTACGAGTAGTACGACAGGCCGATCACGTCGAAGTCGACGCCGCGCGCGGTGGCCTGGTCGAACCACCAGGTCAGCCCGTCGATGCCGTTGTTGATGTTCGTGAGGTGCAGCACGACGTCGGTGTCGGGCGACACCTCGCGCACGGCGGCGGACCCTGCGGAGAGGAACATCGCGAGGTTGTCCCACTGGGCCCCGCTCACCCCGTCGCTCGGGTCGACGTCCCAGGTCTGGCCGAGCGGCCACACCATGCCGGGGTTGATCTCGTTGCCGACCTGCACGGCGTCGGCCGTGATGCCCTCGGCCGCCAGCGCGTCGAGCACGCTGCGCGTGTGGTCGTGGATCCGCGTCGCGACCTCGGGTGCGGACAGCCCGACCCAGGCCTTCGGCATCGTCTGCGCACCCGGATCCGTCCAGCGGTCCGAGTAGTGGAAGTCGACGAGCAGCTCCATGCCCGAGGCCTCGATGCGCTTCGCCATGGCGACCACGTCGTCCTGGTCGTTGTAGCCGTCGGTCGGGTCGACCCAGACCTTCAGCCGCGCCATGTTGGCCCCGGCCGCCGAGATCTGCTCGACGGCGTCGGTCGGTCGGCCCTGCGCGTCGAGGTAGACCGCGCCCTTGTCCTCGTTGCGGGGCAGACCCGACAGGTCGGCTCCGCGGATCTCCCGCGTGACCCGGCCCGGCGTGAACGTGACGTCGTCGATGCTCGCCCACGAGCCGGCGTCGCCCGCCGTCGTGAGGGTCAGCGTGCACTGGCTGTGGGTGACCTCGGCTGACACCGAGAGGTGCAGCCAGCCGTCGTCGGACTCGGTCGAGGGGACGACCGTCGTGCCCGCGGCGTCCTTGCTCGAGCCCTGGCCGCAGCCGGTCAGCGAGAGCGTGCTCGACCCGGCCGTGCCACCGCTCTTCACCCAGGCCGAGAACGTCCACCAGCCGCGGGCGACCTTCTTGACCTTCTGGGTCGTCGTCGCCTGACCGGCCGAGGGCAGGTGGTGGGTCAGGCGCGTGGGGGAGTCGTGGCCGCCGGTCTCGAGCGCGGCCGTGCCCTTCCCCTTCGAGACCCAGCCCGACAGGCCGGACTCGAAGCCGGGGTTCGCGACCGCGACCCGGGAGGCGCGGGTCGAGTCGTCCGCCGAGGCCGCCGATGCCGGGACGGCCGGCGCGAGCCCTCCGCAGAGCGCCGCCGTCAGCACGAACGCCCCGGTGGCGACGCCGAGCCGCCTCCGCGAGATCGGGAGCGGATGGGTGGGTCGATGGGATCGAGACATCGGTCGTCCTCCTTGACGATGAGCGCACATGACTGTGTGCGCTCCCAGTTCTAGCACGACCTGTCTGGTTCGGGGAAGACCACACGCCTTTAATGCAAGCGGATGCGACGGGTTGTTGGCCTGTTATCGATCCCAGCTTGGCGGGTCTCGGGGTGTCAGCCCGCGCCTCCTCGGGTCCGAGACGTTTTACACGGTCGTAACAAGATGTATACGAAGGGGCGTCATCGGGGCTGATTGTATTCAATCCACTCCGCCCCGACCCCGAGCATTGGATCACGCATGTCCCGCTCCCCGTACTCCCGCCGCCGGGTGCTCGCGCTGCCCGCGGCCGCCCTCGGTCTGGCCCTCGCCGTGACCGGCTGCCAGGCCGTCCAGACCACCGACAGCTCCGACGAGACCCGCGACGACGTCTCGACCGCGGCCATCGGCGACCAGACGATCGTCGAGGGCGGCGACCTCGTGATGGCCCTCTCGGCCGAGCCCGACCGGCTCGACCCGACGACCTCGTCGTCCCTCTACACCCGGTACGTCATGGAGACGATGTGCCAGAAGCTCTACGACATCGACGCCGAGGGTCAGATCGTGCCCATGCTCGCCACCGAGCTGCCCACGGTCTCCGACGACGGACTGACGGTGAGCTTCCCCGTCCGCACCGACGCCGTCTTCGCCGACGGCACGCCCCTCGACGCCGACGCCGTCGTGACGACGCTGCAGCGCGCCCTCGACAAGGAGGACTCGTCGCGCCGCAGCGAGCTCGGGCCGATCACGGGCATCACGGCTGTCGGCGACGACGAGGTCGAGATCGAGTACTCCGAGCCCTTCGCGCCCCTGACCGCCGCGCTGGCCGACCGCGCCGGCATGATCATGTCGCCCACGGCCCTCGAGGCGCAGGGCGACGACTTCGGCGACGCCCCGGTCTGCGTCGGTCCGTTCAAGTTCGCCGACCGGGTGCCGCAGACCTCGATCACGGTCGAGCGCGACCCGCTCTACTACGACGCCGAGAACGTCCACTTCGACTCCATCACCTACCGCATCATCACCGACGCGAGCATCCGGGCGGCCAATCTGCAGTCCGGCGACGTGCAGGTCGCCGACTCGATGTCGACCCAGGACGTCGAGTCGCTCAAGGCGGACGACGCGCTCACCGTGCTCGAGGTCGGCTCGCTGGGCTACCAGGGGCTGACGGTTAACATCGGCAACCAGGACGGCGTCGGCACCGACCCCGCGCAGATCGACACCCCGCTCGCCTCCGACGCGACGGTGCGGCAGGCCCTGTCGATGTCGATCGACCGCGAGTCGCTCGTCTCGTCGATCTTCGGCGGTCTCTACGACCCCGCCTGCTCGCCGATCTCGCCCGACAGCCCGTTCGCCACCGACGCCAGCGACGCCTGCCCCGAGTACGACCCGGAGGCCGCCCGTCAGATGCTGGAGGACGCCGGCGTCGAGACGCCGTACGCGATTGACATGCAGGTGAGCAACAACGCCGACACCGTGCGGTTCGCCCAGGCGCTGCAGGCCCAGGTGGCCGAGGGCGGCTTCGAGCTGACGATCACGCCGGTCGAGTACTCGACCCTGCTCGACGTGCAGACCCGAGGCGACTTCGAGGCGCTGCAGCTCGGCTGGTCGGGCCGCGTCGACCCGCACGGCAACACGTACAACTTCCTGTCGACGGGTGGCGGCAACAACTACAGCGGCTACAGCTCGGAGGAGGTCGACGACCTGCTGACCCGTGCCGCCGCGACCAACGACGTCGACGAGCGCGCCGACCTCTACGGTCAGGCCGTCGCCCAGGTGCAGGAGGACGACCCGATCATCTACCTCTACCGGGTCCGCAGCCTGACCGCGCTGTCGAACGAGATCGCCGGCGTCTCCACCTTCGCCGACGGCGTGGTCCGCCTCAGCAACGCCGCCTTCGTCGAGGCGGACTGACCCGATGGCCCGCTACCTCCTCACCCGCCTGTGGCAGTCCGTGCTGACCCTGGTGCTCGCCTCGATCGTCGTGTTCGTCGGCGTCCGGCAGCTGCCGGGCGACCCGGCCCTCGCCCTGGCGGGTGAGGAGGCATCGCCCGAGCGCGTCGCGGCCATCCGCACCGACCTCGGACTCGACGACTCGCTCGTGGTCCAGTACCTCCGATTCGTCGGCAACTTCCTCACCGGCGACTTCGGCGAGTCGACCCGCACCGGCACGCCGGTGACCGAGCTGATCGCCGCGACCCTGCCGGTCACGCTCTGGCTCTCGCTCTACGCGATCGTCGTCGCCGTGATCGTCGGGGTGGCGCTCGGCGTGATCGCCGAGCGGTACCGCGGCCGCTGGCCCGAGTGGATGGCCAACGCGGCCGCCCTGGTCGGTCTCAGCGTGCCGAACTTCTGGCTCGGCATCCTCGCCATCCTCTGGCTCGCGGTCGGGCTGGGGCTGTTCCCCGCCTCCGGCTACGTGCCCGTGTCGGTCGATCCGTTCCAGGCCCTCGTCCATCTGACCCTGCCGGCCCTCATCCTCGGCACGTCGCTCGCCGCGGTGATCATGCGGCAGACCCGGGCCTCGATGATCGAGACGATGAAGACCGACTACGTCCGCACCGCCCGGGCGAAGGGCCTCGGCCGGGGGCGCGTGCTGATGCGCTACGGCCTCCGCAACTCGATGATCGTGGTCGTCACCATCGTCGGGCTGCAGCTCGGCGGTCTCATCTCGGGGGCTGTCGTCACCGAGTGCATCTTCGCGCTGCCGGGCTTCGGCAAGCTCACCCTCGACTCGGTCTTCACCCGCGACTACCCCGTCGTCCAGGCCGTCGTGCTCGTCATCACCCTCGGCTACATCGTGATCAACCTCGTCGTCGACGTGCTGTACAGCGTCCTGAACCCGCGCATCCGAGTCGGAGGAGCCTCCTGATGACCGTCATCCCGATCCAGGCCGAGCTGGGCTCCGCCCGAGGCCGCGTCTGGGGTCAGCTGAGACGCAACCGTCTCGGCGTCGCCGGCGGCGTCATGCTGCTCGTGGTGCTCCTCCTCGGCGTCCTCGCGCCGCTGATCGCCCCGCACGGCCCCACCGAGGTCAACTTCGCCGCGCCGTTCCAGCAGCCCGGCACGGTCGGCTACCTGCTCGGCACCGACGACCTCGGCCGCGACATCCTCTCGCGCATGCTCTACGGCATCCGGGTCTCGCTCGTCGTCGGCGTCCTCAGCGTGCTGCTCGCCGTGGTCGTCGGCACGCCCCTCGGGCTGCTCGCCGGCTACTGGCGCTGGCTCGACGGCGTCATCGGGCGCCTGACCGACGTCATGCTCGCGTTCCCGTTCCTGATCATCGCGGTGGCGCTCGCCGCGATCAGCGGCCCGAGTCTCGGCAACGCGGTCGTCGCCCTCGGCATCGCGCAGATCCCGACGATGATCCGCGTGGTGCGCGGCGAGACGATGCGCATCGCGTCGACCGACTTCGTGCTCGGCGCCCGCACGATGGACGCCACCGGCCTCCGGGTGATCTTCACCCACGTGCTGCCGAACTGCGTCTCGGCGATCATCGTGCAGGCCACGGTCATCATGCCGGTCGCGGTCATCGGCGAGGCGCTGCTGTCGTTCCTCGGACTCGGCATCCAGCCGCCGACGGCCAGTCTGGGCATCATGCTCAGCGACGCGCAGCAGTACCTCGGGCGGGCGCCCACCGCCGCCGTGGTGCCCGGTCTCGCGATCGCCGCGATCTGCCTCGGCTTCAACCTCTTCGGCGACGCGCTGCGCGATGCGCTCGACCCGACCTCCAGCGAACGGAACTGACCCCAGTGACCTACACCGCGCCTCCGGCGTTCACCACCCGCCCCGATCTGGTCGGCACCTTCGGCATGACGGCCAGCACCCACTGGCTCGCGACCGCCTCGGCCCAGGCCGTGCTCGAACGCGGCGGCAACGCGTTCGACGCCGCCGTCGCCGGCGCCTTCGTGCTGCACGTCGTCGAACCCCATCTCAACGGACCGGGCGGCGACCTGACGGCCGTCTTCGCCACCGCCGACGCCCCGGGCGCCCCGACCGTGCTGATGGGTCAGGGGCCCGCGCCGGCCGCAGCAACCGTCGAGCACTACCGCGCCGAGGGCCTCGACCTCGTGCCGGGAGCGGGGGCGCTCGCCGCGGCCGTGCCCGGTGCGGTCGACGCGTGGCTGCTGCTGCTGCGCGACCACGGCACATGGGAGCTCGGCGACGTGCTCGCCTACGCCATCGGCTACGCCCGCGACGGTCACCCGATCACCGCCCGCGTCACCGAGACGATCGGCGCGGTCGGCGAGCTCTTCACCGAGCACTGGCCCACCTCGGCCGACCGCTGGCTCGTCGACGGGCGCCCGCCCGAGCCCGGCGACCTCGTCACGAACCCGGCCTACGCCGCCGTCCTCGAGGGGCTGATCGCCGCCGGCGGGTCCGCCGACGCGGCGGTCGACACGAGCCGAGGAGGCGCGGCGCCGGTCACCGACGACGCCCGCCGGGATCGCGCGGACCGCATCGAGGCGGCCCGGACGGAGTGGGCCGAGGGGCTCGTCGCCCGCTCGATCGACGAGTTCGTCCGCCGCCCGCACCGTCACTCGTCGGGCACCGATCACGCCGGGGTGATCCGCGCCTCGGACCTCTCGGCGTTCCGCGCCGGGTTCGAGCCGGCGGCGACCGTGGAGTTCCGCGGGCACACCGTCGCCAAGACCGGCGCCTGGGGGCAGGGCCCGGCGCTGCTCCAGGTGCTCGCACTGCTCGACCCGCTTCCCGACGACCTGCTCGACCCGTCGACCGCCGACGGCGCGCACACGATCGTCGAGGCGCAGAAGCTCGCCATGGCCGATCGCGAGGCCTACTACGGCGACCACGACGTGCCCCTCGACGCCCTGCTCTCGTCGGAGTACGCGGAGGCGCGGCGTGCGCTCATCGGCGCGCGGGCCTCGCTCGAGCTGCGACCGGGCGACCTCGTCGCGGGCGCTCGGCCGCTCGCAGCGCTCCGGACCGACGACGAGGCGGCCGGGGCCGTCGCCGGCGTCGGCGAGCCGACCGTCGGGTCGTTCGCCGAGACGCCCGCCGACGACGACCCCGTCGCCGCGGCCTCCGCCGAGCCCGTCGTCGACGCCACGGGGGCGACCCGCGGCGACACCTGCCACATCGACGTCGTCGACCGGTGGGGCAACATCGTCTCGGCGACGCCGTCGGGCGGCTGGCTGCAGTCGTCACCGACGATCCCCGCCCTCGGCTTCTGCCTCGGCAGCCGTCTGCAGATGGCCTGGCTCGACGAGGGCACCGCGTCGACGCTCGAGCCCGGTCGCCGACCGCGCACCACCCTCACCCCGACCCTCGTGCTGCGCGACGGTCGGCCGGTCGTCGCGCTCGGCTCACCCGGCGGCGACCAGCAGGACCAGTGGCAGCTGCTCTACCTGCTGCGCACGATCGTCGGCGGGTACACGCCCCAGCAGGCCATCGACGCCCCCGCTCTGCACACCACGTCGTTCCCCGGCTCGTTCTGGCCGCGCACCTGGACCCCGGGCGGCGTGGTCGTCGAGGACCGCCTCGGCGACGACGTGATCGCCGACCTCGAGTCGCGCGGACACCGCGTCACCCGGGCCGGCGACTGGTCGCTCGGCCGCCTGTCGAGCGTCACCCGAGACCCCGCGACGGGCGTGCTGTCCGCCGCCGCCAACCCCCGAGGAGCACAGGCCTATGCCGCAGGACGCTGACCGCACCGTCTCGACGACGACCACCGACGCGTCCGCCGGCGCGCCCCTCCTGAGCGTCCGCGATCTGCAGGTGTCGTTCGGCGACCGGCCCGTCGTGCACGGCGTCGATCTCGACGTGGCCCGCGGCGAGCGCGTCGCCATCGTCGGGCAGTCGGGCTCGGGCAAGTCGACCGTCGTCGCGGCCGTGCTGAGCCTGCTGCCGGGTGCAGGGCGGATCACGGGCGGCACGATCCGCCTGGGCGACGACGAGCTGACGACCGCCGGGGAGGCGCGGATGCGGTCGGTGCGCGGCGCCCGGATCGGTCTCGTGCCGCAGGACCCCTCGACCAACCTGAACCCCTCGATGACCGTCGGGGCCCAGATCGCCGACGGGCTGCGGGCGGGCGGGGCCCGGGGGCGGGCGGCCGTGGCCGATCGCGTCGTCGAGCTGATGACCGAAGCCGGCATCCCCGACGCGGCCCGCCGGTCGGGTCAGTACCCGCACGAGTTCTCGGGTGGGATGCGGCAGCGCGTGCTGATCGCCGTCGCGCTCGCCCGTCGCCCCGAGCTGCTGATCGCCGACGAGCCGACCTCGGCCCTCGACGTCACGGTGCAGCGCACCATCCTCGACCATCTGCAGACGCTCGTCGACGCCCACGGCACGTCGCTGCTGTTCATCACGCACGACCTCGGGGTCGCGGCCGATCGCACCGACCGCATCGTCGTGATGCTCGAGGGCCGCGTCGTCGAGACCGGGACGCCGCGGCAGATCCTGCTCGACCCGCAGCACGAGTACACGAAGCGACTGGTCGCGGCCGCCCCGACGGTCGCCGCGGCCGCCGCGCTCAGGGCGGACGAGCCCATCGGAGACGACGCTCCGACCGCCGCGGACGACATCCTCACCGTCACCGACCTGGTCAAGGAGTACCGCCTGCGCGGTCGCCGCGGCGAGACCGTGCGGGCCGTCGACGGCATCTCGTTCGCGGTGCCGCGAGGCACGACCACCGCCGTGGTCGGCGAGTCGGGGTCGGGCAAGACGACGCTGGCCCGCATGGTGCTCGGCATCGAGCCCGCGACCAGCGGGACGGCCCTCGTCGACGGCGAGAGCATCACCGCCAGTCGCGGGGCGGCCCGTCGCGCCCTGCGACGCCGGGTGCAGCCCGTCTTCCAGGACCCGTACGGCTCGCTCGACCCCACCTACCCGGTCGAGCGGCTGATCGACGAGCCGCTCCGCATCTTCGGGGTCGGCGACCGGTCGACCCGCAGGAGGCGCGTGGCCGAGCTGCTCGACCAGGTCGCCCTGCCGAGGTCGGTCGCCCAGAGCCGACCCAACGAGCTGTCCGGCGGTCAGCGTCAGCGGGTCGCGATCGCCCGGGCCCTCGCCCTCGAGCCCGAGCTGCTGATCTGCGACGAGGCCGTCTCGGCCCTCGACGTGCTCGTGCAGGAGCAGATCCTCGATCTGCTCGCCGATCTGCAGACCCGGCTGGGGCTCAGCTACCTGTTCATCACGCACGACCTCGCCGTCGTGCGGCAGATCGCCCATAGTGTGGTCGTGATGCGCCGGGGCGGCATCGTCGAGCGCGGCAGCGTCGACGACGTGTTCCTCTCGCCCCGCGACGAGTACACCCATGAACTGCTAGGAGCGATACCCGGTGCCAGCCTGGCCGTCTGACCGACCCGATCGTCCTGACGAGACGACCCGCGCCTCCTCGGCTCCGGGGCCCGATGCGACGGTCGAGCCCTCGTCGCCGCCGGTGAGTCTGCTCGACGCCGTGCGACGCGAGATCGTGACCGGGGCGCTGCAGCCGGGCACCCGCATCACCGAGGCCTCGCTGGCCGATCGTCACGGGGTCTCGCGGGTACCGGTGCGCGAGGCCCTCCGGGGTCTCGAGGCCGAGGGCTTCGTCGAGTCGACGCCCAACGTCGGATCGCGGGTCGCGGAGATCCCCGTCGACGAGGCCGACGACCTCTTCGCCGTGCGCGAGGCGCTCGAGATCGCCACCGCCCGCCGGGCCGCCACGCGGGCGCGGGCGCTGTTCACCGTCGATGCGCCGCCGGAGGACTGGTGGCGCACCCGCCGGTCGCTCGAGCGCATCCTGGCCGACGGCGACCAGGCGGTCGCCGACGACGATCTCGACCGGCTGGTCGGGCTCAACGAGCGGTTCCACTTCGGCGTGGCCGAGCTGAGCGGCAGCAGCACGCTCGCCACCCTGCTGCGTCAGCTGTCGCGCAAGATCGAGTGGCTCTACGCCCTCGACACGTTCTCGCGGGGCAAAAGGCTCTGGCCCGACCACCGCGTCATCCTGTCGGCCATCGACGCCGGCGACCCCGACCGGGCGGCCGAGCGGATGGGGTGGCACGTGCGCGAATCGCGCATCGGGTACCTCAGTCGCACCGTGCCGGCGTCGGTCGTGGACGAGCTGCGGGCCACGCCGCCGGTCGTCGCGTCGGCCGCGGCCTCGAACACGCCCGTCGTCGACACGCCGGCCGCCGCGGGCGTGGGCGTCGCGGGCGCGGGCGTCGCAGGCGCGGGCCTCGCGCCGACCGACGGGGGCGCGTCGTGACCCGGCATCGGCTCGACCCGACGTCCGAGACCACGAACGACGTCTACTCGCGCGACCACCGCCCCGTCCTCGCCGTCGACGCCGGAGACACGGTGGTGGTCGGGTCGCTCGACGCGTCGGGGCACCTCGAACGGCAGACCGTGCCGGGCGAGGCGCGACCGCGGCTCTTCGCCGAGGCGCGGGGGCACGCTCTCACGGGTCCGATCGCCGTCCGCGGTGCGCGGCCCGGCCAGACGCTCGCAGTGCACTTCGACGACGTGCGGCCCGGCGAGTGGGGCTGGACGGTCGCCGGCGGTCGCGAGACTCCTGTCACCACCCGTCTCGGTCTCGCCGACGTCGCGCCGGCGTGGCTGCTCTGGGAGATCGACGCCGACGCGGGCGTCGCGGTCGAGAGCCGGGGCTGGCAGGTGCCTCTCGCGCCGTTCCTCGGAGTGACCGGCGTCGCACCGGCGGAGCCGGGGGAGCACTCGACGACCCCGCCTCGGGCTGCGGCCGGCGGCAACATCGACTGCCGTGAGCTCGTCGCGGGTTCGACGCTCTACCTGCCCGTGCAGGTCGCCGACGCCCTCGTCTACCTCGGCGACGGGCACGCCGCCCAGGGCGACGGCGAGGTCGGGGGCACGGCGATCGAGTGCCCGGTGACGACGGAGGTGCGGCTCGACCTGGTCGATGACCGCCCCGTCCCGTCGATCCACGCCGAGACCCCCGCGGGGCGCATCACGTTCGGCTTCGACGCCGATCTCGACGTCGCCACCGGTGATGCCCTCGATGCCATGGTCACGTGGCTGGCGACCCTGCTCGACGTCGACCGGGCGACCGCCCTGGCCCTCTCGAGCGCCGTCGTCGACCTGCGGGTGACCCAGGTCGCGAATCAGACGTGGGGAGTCCACGCGCTGCTGCCGACCGGAGCCCTCGGCGTCTGACCTCAGCGCCCCCGGGTCGGTTCAGCTCAGGATGTCCTTCGTGGTGAACCTGCCGAAGGCCAGGGCGCTGAAGACGAGGATGTAGCCGCCCTGCAGCAGGGCGTTGTCGGCGAAGTTCGCCCACGACACCGGGTCGCGCAGGAGGTCCGCGAAGCCCAGCCAGTAGTGCGTGAACAGCCACGGGTCGAGGAAGTCCAGCTGCGGCAGCGCGTCGACGATCTGCGCCACCGTCGAGAGCACGATGGTGGCGGCCATGGCACCCACCGGCACGCTCGTGAGCGTCGAGATGAAGAGCCCGACGGCGCTCAGCCCGAGCAGCGAGAGGGTGACGTACAGCGCCATCATCAGCATCCGCAGCGCGTAGTCGCCGTAGCCGATCGTCTGGCCCGAGAGCAGGGTCACCGGTCCGACCGGGAACAGCGCGGCGCCCGCGATGGCCCCGAACACCACGAGCACGAGGGTGCCGGCCAGGCAGAAGAGCGCGGCTCCGGCGAACTTGACGAGCAGGAGGCGCACCCGGCCCACCGGCGAGACCAGCAGGTACCGCAGGGTGCCGAGACCCGCCTCGCCCGCGATCGTGTCTCCCGCGACGACGCCGACGGTCAGGGGGAGGAACAGCGGGATCGCCACGGTCAGGGCGGTCAACGACACGAAGAGGCCGTTCCGCGTGATGTCGCCGAGGAACGCCGGGCCTCCGGAGGAGCCGCCGGACGCGTCGTCGGTCGTCACCCGCACGGCGATCGCCAGGAGGACGGGGATGAGCGCCAGGGCGCCGAGCAGGGCGATCGTCCGCACCCGTCCGAAGAGCACGACGACCTCGCTGCGGAGCAGGGACAGCCCCGTCCCGCGGCGGCGGAGGCCGTCCGCCTGCGGGGCGGGTACGGGTTCAGCCGGCGACATCGAAGCCCTCCCCGGTCAGATCGACGAAGCGCTCCTCCAGGCTGGCGCCGGTGACCTCGAAGCCGCGCACCCGCACGTCGGCGGCGACGAGCGCTGCCACGACGGCCTCCGGCGACGGCCCGTCGCCGACGAGGTCGGCCTCGACCAGCTCGGCGGCCGTCGACTCGGGCCGGTCGGTCGGCCGCACCCGCGCCTCCGGGGCGAGTCCGAGTCGACGGAGCACGACGCGCGCATCGTCGGGATCGGGGGTGAGCAGCCTCACCCGGTGCGTGCCGATCGCGCGGAGATCGTCGAGGGTGCCCTGGGTGAGCAGCCGACCCGCGCTCATGACCCCGATGTGGGTGCACATCTGCTCGACCTCGGCCAGCAGGTGGCTCGACACGAAGACGGTCGTCCCCTCGTCGGCCAGCGAGCGGATCAGGGTGCGGACCTCGCGGGTGCCCTGCGGGTCGAGCCCGTTGCTCGGCTCGTCGAGCACCAGCAGATCACGGGGCATGAGCAGGGCGTTGGCGATGCCGAGGCGCTGCTTCATGCCGAGCGAGTACGCGTGCGCCTTCTTCGACGCGGCGTGCCCGAGGCCCACCCGATCGAGCGCTGCGTCGACCCGGGCGGTGCGGGTCGCCGCGGGCGCCGTGCGGTCGGCCGAGTCGAGCCGGTGCAGGTTCGCCCGCCCCGAGAGGAACGGATAGAAGGCCGGTCCCTCGACCAGGGCGCCCACCCGGGGCAGTACGTCGCGGGCACGGTCGGGCATCGCACCGCCGAGCACCCTGATGTCGCCGCTCGTCGCCGACGTCAGCCCGAGGAGCATCCGGATCGTGCTGGTCTTGCCTGAGCCGTTCGGCCCCAGGAAGCCGTAGACGCTGCCCGCCGGCACGGCGAGATCGACGTCGGCGACGGCCTGCTGCCGACCGAACGACTTCGTCAGCGACGACGTCTCGATGGCCAGCGGCGCCGCCGATGCGGCCGATGGGGGTGCGGGGGTCACGCGAGCGGCGTCACTCGGCGGGTGCCGACGCGACCGCCGCCTGCAGGGTCTCGGCGTCGACGGCGCCCACGAAGACGCGCCCGTCGTCGCTGAGGTAGACCGAGACGAGGGAGGTCTGCAGCACCCGGCCGCCGTCGACCCGGGTCATCACCTGGTCGAGCAGGGCCGACCGGTCGCCCTGGTCGCCGCCCGAGGCCGATCCGTCGGCGGGGGCGGACCCGGCGACCGACGTCGCGCCGTCGAGACCCACCACGGTCGACCAGCCCGAGCCGATCACCACGGGCTCGGCGTGCTCGCCGCCGTGCGCCTCCCGGCCCTCGGCGGGCGCGGCGACCTCGGTCACGGTCGCGTCGGCCGGGGGAGTGAACTCGAAGACCGAGGAGGCGGGGGTCTCGAACGACACGGAGGTCAGGGCCACCGAGATGGCCGGGTCGTCCTGCCCCCGCGCGTCGACGGTCACGGCCAGCGGCACACCCGTCTCGGCGTCGACGGTGAGGGTCGCCCGGGCGACGAGCGTGTCGGCGTCGTCGGGGGTCAGGACGACCCGGTACGCGTCGCGACCGGCGACGGACACGTCGTCGGAGCTGGTGACCGTCGTGGTGTCGCCCACGGCGTCGAGGACGGCGTCGGCGAGCTCGGACGGTGTCTGCGGCACGGCCGTGCCGTCGGCCAGGGTGTCGGGCAGGTCGCGGGACGACGCGTCGGGCAGCGTGGTGTGCGTGGCGTCTTTCGAGGTCGAGTCGTACGACCACAGGTCGCGGCCATCCCGGATGACGTCGCGCTCGGAGAGGTCGTCGACCACCTGCACGCGCTGTCGCGCCTCACCGTCGACGAAGACCTGGGCGGTGTGGCTGCCGGTCAGCATCTCGAGCGCATCCGAGGTCGACTCGCCGGTCGACGAGCCGCCCTGCAGGGACGAGGGGATGTCGGGCAACCCGAGGTCGGACGTCTGCTCGACCGTGCCCGAGAAGGCCACGCCCGAGCTGCCCGCCGCGAGTGCCAGCACCTGCTGAGGGGTCTTGTCGGGCAGATCGACGTCGGCGCTGGCCGCCATCGAAGGGACGACGATGCCGGCGGCGATGACGGCCACGGGGATCGCGGCGGCGGGGATCCAGCGTGCTGACTTCTTCATGACGATCGGGCCTCTCGCATCGGACCGCGGGCGGGTCGACGACTGGGCGGCAGGCTACGCGTGAACCCTGGAGATGACTGGCAGACGCGACACCGGTGGTTCGACGTCGAGACAGGCCATCCGGGGACGAGGCCGAGGCGGGCGTCGACGGTCGTGCCGACGTCCGGCTCGCCCGGTGCCGACACCGGTGTCGCCCAACTCCCTTACAGCTCGACGACCTCGAACTCGAGCAGGTCGGCACCGGTCGCGACGGGACCCCGCGGGGCGCCGCCCGACCCCTCGGGGCGAGCGTGCGCGGCCTTGGCGCCGTTCGCCGCCCAGGCCAGGAAGTCGTCTTCGCTGCGCCAGGTGGTCACGACGAAGTAGCGGTCGTCGCCCTTGACCGGGCGCAGCAGCTGGAAGCCCTCGAAGCCCTCGGCGCCGTCGACCGAGTGCTTGCGCGCGGCGAAACGCGACTCGAGCTCGGAGCCGGACCCCTCGGGGACGTGGATGGCGTTGATCTTGACGACGGACATGACTGCTCGCTTTCGTGGGGGATGGGTCGGGGATGAGGGCGGGACGGCCGGAGGCGCCGCCTCAGGCGGTCTTCATCACGGTGGCGGTGAAGCCCTGCACGCGGTCGCTCAGCCCGGCGGCGCGACGCTCGATCTGCTCGGGCGGGTTCAGGTGCGGCGGTGCGACGCGGATGAGCAGCGAGCAGGCGAGGTCCTCGCAGATGTAGGTGCCGAGCGTGCTGCCGTTCAGGCCCGCCTCGCCGGCTTTCGGAGCGGTGAAGAGCCGCACCTGCGTCGCCGGCTGCGGCGAGTGGCAGAGCGAGCACATCGCGGCGATGCCGGGGCGCAGCGACGAGGTCGACGAACGGACGACGAGCCCGACGGGGCGGTCGGCCATCCAGTGGACGATGTAGCCGCGGTGATGGGCCTGCGGGTCGCGCCACCCCAGGAACTCCCGTTCGGACCACAGCATCTCGTGCAGCCCCGGGATCGGCAGGCGGTCCAGGTCGCCGGGCTGGGCGTTGACGAACGACTCGCGGATGTCGGACTCGGTCAGCGGCTTCATGGTCTCCTCAGTGCCTGGGTGCCTCGGTCCAGCCACCCTACGCGGCGCCCCCGACACCGCCGTGACACGGGCCACGCGGTCGCACGGTCGTAGCCTGGGGCCATGACCGAGGCCGAGGCGATGCGCCTGCTGGTGGCGCGCCTCCGGGACGCCGGCTGCGTCTTCGCCGAGGAGGAGGCGGCGCTGCTGACCGAGGCGGCCGTCGACCCTGCCGACCCTGTCGACCGAGTCGACCCCGCCGACCGAGCCCGCCCGGTCGACCCCGGCGTCCTCGAGGGGCTCGTGCGCCGACGCGTCGCCGGCGAACCCCTGGAGCAGGTCCTCGGTTGGGCCGAGTTCGACGGCCTGCGGCTCGCCGTCGCGCCCGGTGTCTTCGTGCCCCGCCGGCGGACGACCGCGCTGGCCCGCCGGGCGTCGGCCCTGGTGCCCCGGGGGCGACCGGCCGTCGCGCTCGACCTCTGCTGCGGGGTGGGGGCCGTGGCCGCCGTCCTCCTGCGCGACCATCCCGGTCTCTCGCTCGTCGCGTCCGACCTCGATCCGGTGGCCGTCGGGTGCGCCCGCGCGAACCTCCCGCCGGGCTGCGACGTGGTCGTCGGCGATCTCTTCGACGCCGTGCCCGCCCGGCTCCGAGGTGCCGTCGACGTCCTGACGGCCAATGCGCCGTACGTGCCGACCGGAGCGCTCGCGACCCTGCCGCCCGAGGCGCGCCTCCACGAGCGGGTCAGCGCACTCGACGGCGGACGCGACGGTCTCGATCTGCACCGCCGGATCGCCCAGGAGGCGCGGGTCTGGCTCCGCCCCGCGGGGTCTCTGCTGATCGAGACGAGCGCGGCTCAGGCCGCCGCCGCCGTGGACCTCCTGACCGCAAGCGGTCTCGATGCGCACAGCGAGTACGACGTCGAGCACGAGACGACGGTCGTCGTGGGCGTGCGACCGCAGTCGGATGCCGCCGGCGGTCGGACGCTGCCGTCAGCGGGTCAGATGTCGACCGGGTAGACGCCCTCGACGACGGGGGACTCCGGGGTGCCCGAGACCTCGCAGCTGAAGGCGGCCTCGATGCGCCCGTCGGCGGTGTGGCCGTAGCGCACCTCGACGACCGCGCCGGTGGCCGAGTCGCGGACGTCGTCGTCCTCGTAGCTCCACACGTCGTCGAGGAACGGGACGTCGGGGTACTCGGCCGCGACGGCGTCGACGCAGGCGTCCCAGGCCGGCGGGGCCTCTCGCGTCGGCGCAGTGGCCGGGGCGGGGGGAGTGGTCGTCGGGATCGGCGTGCTCGACGCGTCGGCGCCCGTCGTGGCGAGCCCGGAGGTCTCGGCGGCGCCGGGCTCGGACGTCGGGGTGGCGCACCCGGCGAGGGCGAGGACGAGAGCGATGCTGCTGACGAGCAGGGGGGCGGCCATACGGGGCACGAGGGCTCCTCGAGGGATGACGGGCCGCCACGGTGGCAGGCTTCGAGGGTCAGGATACCGTCACGGAGTCGTTACGGAGGTTCTTCGGGCAAGGTGGACCGATGACCGCTTCAGAGAACCGTGAACCGACCGCACTCGAGCAGGCCATCGCCAAGGGCCAGGCGGGCGAGGGCGACATGAATTCCGTGCTCGCCGAGTTCGTGAACGCCGAGATCGTCGTCCCCACCGCCGTCCAGGCGGAGGAGTCGCTGAACGAGCTGCAGCCCGTGCTCTTCGATCGCGAGGGCACGCCCATGCTCGCCGCCTTCACGCACGCCGACATGATCGGCGACCAGGTGAGAGAGGTGGCGGCGCACTCCGCGACGATCCACGCCGCCGAGCTCGTCCAGGCCATCCCGCCGCAGACGGGACTGGTCGTGAACCCCGGCAACCCCGAGGGCTTCGAGATGCTGCCGGAGGGCGTCGCGCAGCTCGCCGACGACGTCCGCGAGCTCGTGGCCGCGCACCAGGCCGACGAGACCGCGGCGACCGATCGGCCCGCCGGCGCCTGAGCGTCTCGACCCCGAAACCTGCTCGTCACACGCCGGCTGTAGGCTGAGCGCCACAACCGAACATCGGGCCACGAACACGTCGCGGGAGAGCTCCGGTGCGCATCACATGCGCCGACCGGGCACCGAAGGAGCAAGCTCCCCGCCAATCTCTCAGGTACGCGTACCGCGACGGACTGGCCACTCTGAAAAGCAGGAGCGCCTCTCGGCGACTCCTCGCCCACGGTGAAAGTCGACCCGCGTCGGCGAAGCTCTCAGGCCCATGACAGAGGGGGAGCCCCGCACGACTCCGGTCGGGCGGGGCCCACCCCCGTCGTGCAGGCGCTGCACGGCATGCTCCCGGTCGAGACAGCTCGAGGCCGGGCCGTCCTCAGGAGTCAGATGTCCGACGCAGCCTCGAACCTGCCCGCCGCCCCGGGCCCCACCGACGCCGACCTCGTCGATGCCGAGCTGGCGGACGCCGACCTCGTCGACGCCGACCCGGCCGACGTCGACGACGAGCGCTTCAGCCCGCTCCACGAGATCCACGTCGCCGCGGGCGCCTCGTTCACCGACTTCGCCGGGTGGCAGATGCCCGTGCGCTACAGCTCGGATCTCGCCGAGCACCACGCCGTCCGCACCGCGGCGGGTCTCTTCGACCTCTCGCACATGGCCGAGATCGCCGTGGTCGGACCCGACGCCGGCGTGTTCCTCGACCAGGCGCTGGCGGGCACCCTCTCGACGATCGCCGTCGGTCGGGCGAAGTACTCGCTGCTCCTCGCCGACGACGGCGGGATCGTCGACGATCTCGTCGTCTACCGGCTCGACGAGCACGACTACCTCGTCGTGGCCAACGCGGGCAACCGGGAGGCCGCGTTCGGCGCTCTCGCGACCCGCGCCTCCGGCTTCGACGTCACGGTCGACGACGAGAGCGACGACACCGCTCTCGTCGCGATCCAGGGTCCCGAGGCGGAGGGCGTCCTCGACGCGCTCATCAGCGGCGACCGTCTCCAGCCCGACGCGCCGCTCTCGACGCTCCGGTACTACCGGGTGCTGCAGGGCACCTTCGACGACGCCCCCGTCCTGATCGCCCGCACCGGCTACACCGGCGAAGACGGCTTCGAGCTGTACCTCGCGCCCGAGTCCGCCGCCGACCTCTGGACGGCGCTCGCCGAGGCGGGAGCACCCCGGGGCGTCGTCCCCGCCGGTCTCGCCAGCCGCGACACGCTGCGACTCGAGGCGGGCATGCCGCTCTACGGCCACGAGCTCGGTCGCGACGTGCGCCCCGCCCAGGCGGGTCTCGGCCGCGTGGTCGACACCTCGAAGGACTTCGTCGGCCGCTCCGGTGTCGACCCGGCGCCCGGCGCCCGTGTGCTGGTGGGTCTGACCCTGCCGGGTCGTCGAGCGGCCCGAGCGGGCTACCCCGTGGTCACCGACGACGGCACCGTCGTGGGCGAGATCACGAGCGGCGCGCTCTCGCCGACCCTGGGCCACCCCGTCGCCATGGCCTTCGTCGACCCCGACGTGGTCGACCGCGGCCCGGCCCTCGCCGTCGACGTGCGGGGGACGCCGATCCCGGCGACCGTCGTGCCCCTGCCCTTCTACAAGCGCTCCTGACCCTCCCGCGGGCCGACTGCCCGCGCGCCCCGCACCTCACCCCCTCTCGAAAGGCCTCGGCATGACCGACCTCACCTCGCTGCACTACACCGCCGAGCACGAATGGCTGCTCATCGACGGCGACACCGCCACCGTGGGCATCACCGACTACGCGGCCGAGAAGCTCGGCGACGTCGTCTACGTCGACCTGCCGTCCGCGGGCACCGAGGTAGAGTCCGGCACCGTCGTCGGCGAGATCGAGTCGACGAAGTCCGTGGGCGAGCTCTTCGCCCCCGCGCTCGGCACGGTGCTCGAGATCAACGACGCCGTCGTCGACAGCCCCGATCTGGTCAACAGCGACCCGTTCGGCGACGGCTGGCTCATCAAGATCACCCTGGCGTCGACCGACCGCGTCGGCCTCCTCTCGCGCGACGAGTACGTCGCCCTCACGGCCGAATGACCGGCGAGACGACCTCCGGGTCGGTGTTCGGAGACTGGGCCGGTCGTGCGGCCGGCGGATTCGTCGACCGCCACATCGGCACGACGCCGTCCGATCAGGCCGCGATGCTCGCCGTCGTCGGGCACGACAGCGTCGAATCGCTCGTCCGGGCCGCCGTCCCCGACAGCATCCACACGTCGGCCGACGCGGGCGGCACGCTGCCCGCACCGGTGGGCGAGACGGAGGCGCTGGCCGAGCTGAGACGACTCGCCGACCGCAACCGCCCCTCCCGCACGCTCCTGGGGCTCGGTTACTACGACACCGTCACACCCGCGGTCATCCAGCGCAACGTCCTCGAGAACCCGAGCTGGTACACGGCCTACACGCCCTACCAGCCCGAGATCTCGCAGGGGCGGCTCGAGGCGCTGATCAACTTCCAGACGATGGTCTCCGAGCTCACCGGTCTGACCACCGCCAACGCCTCCATGCTCGACGAGGGCACGGCCGTGGTCGAGGGCATGCTGCTCGCCCGCCGCGCCTCGAAGGCGAAGAGCGACGTGTTCGTCGTCGATGCCGACGCGTTCCCGCAGACCAAGGCGCTGCTCGCCGGTCGTGCCGCGGCCGTCGGCATCGAGCTGGTCGAGCTCGATCTGACGGGCGCCGACCCGGCCGAGGTGCCCGAGTCGTTCGGGCTGTTCGTGCAGTACCCCGCGGCGACCGGCGCCGTGCACGACCTCGCGGCGATCACCGAGGCCAGTCACGCCCACGGCGGTCTCGTCGTCGTCGCTGCCGATCTGCTCGCGCTCACCCTCCTGACCCCTCCCGGCGAGTTCGGGGCCGACGTCGCCGTCGGGACGAGTCAGCGCTTCGGCGTGCCCATGGGCTTCGGTGGTCCGCACGCGGGCTACATGGCGGTCCGCACCGGTCTCGAGCGGCAGCTGCCCGGGCGCCTGGTCGGGGTGTCGCAAGACGTCGACGGGCGGCCGGCCTACCGGCTGAGCCTGCAGACCCGAGAGCAGCACATCCGTCGCGAGAAGGCCACGTCGAACATCTGCACCGCCCAGGTGCTGCTGGCCGTGATGGCCTCGATGTACGCCGTCTACCACGGCCCCTGGGGGCTGCGGCACATCGCGTCGCGGGTGCACGCTCACACGGCCGACCTCGCCGAGGCCATCGCCGCCTCCGATCTCGAGCTCGAGAACGACACGTTCTTCGACACGCTGCAGGTCTTCGTGCCGGGCCGGTCCGCCGAGCTCGTGGCCGCGGCCCGCGGGCGCGGCTACCTCGTGCACGCCGTCGACGCCGACTGCATCCGGCTGTCGTTCGACGAGACGGCCACGCGCGACGACGTCGTCGCGGTCGCCGAGGTGCTGGGCGTCGAGATGCCCCCCGGAAAGGGCGGCGACGGCCCGTCCGGACTCCCGGAGGCGCTGCTGCGGACGAGCGACTACCTCACCCACCCGGTCTTCCGCACCCACCGCAGCGAGACCAGCATGATGCGGTACCTCAAGCACCTCGCCGACAAGGACTACGCCCTCGACCGCGGAATGATCCCGCTCGGCAGCTGCACCATGAAGCTCAACGCGGCCACCGAGATGGCGGCCGTGACCTGGCCCGAGTTCGCCTCGGTGCACCCGTTCGCGCCGGCGGAGGACGTCGAGGGCTACCTCGACCTCGTCGGTCAGCTCGAGGGCTGGCTGGCCGATCTGACCGGTTACGACACGGTGTCGCTGCAGCCCAACGCGGGCAGCCAGGGCGAGCTCGCGGGTCTGCTGGCGATCCGCGGGTACCACCTCGCGAACGGCGATGCAGCGCGCACGGTGTGCCTCATCCCGCAGAGCGCCCACGGCACCAACGCGGCGAGTGCGGTGCTCGCCGGCATGAGGGTCGTCGTCGTCGCCTGCGACGACCGGGGCAACGTCGACCTCGACGATCTGCGGAAGCAGGTCGCGGCCCACGCCGCCGATCTCGCGGCGCTGATGATCACCTACCCGTCGACCCACGGCGTGTACGAGCACGACATCCGCGACATCACCGACGCCGTCCACGAGGCGGGCGGCCAGGTCTACGTCGACGGCGCGAACCTCAACGCCCTGCTCGGGTTCGCCAAGTTCGGCGAGTTCGGCGGCGACGTCTCGCACCTGAACCTGCACAAGACGTTCTGCATCCCGCACGGCGGCGGCGGGCCCGGTGTCGGACCGGTCGCGGCCAAGGCGCACCTCGCGCCGTTCCTGCCCGGCCACCCGATGGCGCAGCAGGCCGACCGACGCACCGGGGCGGCCGCGGCGGCCCCGGGGGAGCGACCGGCCCATGCCGGCGTCCCGGTGTCGAGCGCCCCGTACGGTTCGCCGAGCATCCTGCCGATCAGCTGGGCCTACATCCGCATGATGGGCGACGAGGGGCTCGTGCAGGCCACCGGCGCGGCGGTGCTCGCGGCGAACTACGTCGCCGTGCGACTGCGTGAGCACTACCCGGTGCTGTACTCGGGTGAGGGCGGGCTCGTCGCGCACGAGTGCATCCTCGACCTCCGCCCGCTCCGCGACGCGACCGGCGTGACCGTCGACGACGTCGCCAAGCGACTCGTCGACTACGGGTTCCACTCGCCGACGATGTCGTTCCCCGTGGCGGGCACGCTGATGGTCGAACCCACCGAGAGCGAGGACCTCGCCGAGATCGACCGGTTCGTCGACGCCATGATCGCGATCAAGCACGAGGCCGACGAGATCTCGGCGGGTCGGCACGCCGTCGAGGACAGCCCGCTGCGGGCCGCCCCCCACACGGCCGAGTCCGTCATCTCGGGCGAGTGGACGGCCGGTTACAGCCGCGTCGAGGCCGTCTACCCGGTCGACTCGCTCAAGCGCGCGAAGTACTGGCCGCCGGTCCGGCGCATCGACCAGGCGTGGGGCGATCGCAACCTGTTCTGCGCCTGCCCGCCGGTCGAGGCCTTCGCCTGATCCGACCGACCTGCGCCCGGGTCCGAGCTCGCCGCTCGGACCCGGGCGTCGGCCGTCAGGAGGGAAGTCCGAAGAACGCGGGGAACGTCGCCGCCGCCCACGGGTAGCCGATGAAGACCGCCGAGTCCATCACGACGTGTGCCACCACGAGCGGCAGGATGCGCCCGAACCGGGCGTACAGCCATCCGAACACCAGGCCCATCACCACGTTGCCGACGAACGCGCCGAACCCCTGATAGAGGTGGTACGTGCCGCGCAGCAGGGCGGCCGCGACGATGATCGTCCACGGGCGCCAGCGGAGATCGGTCAGGCGCGCGAAGAGGTAGGCCACGACGATGACCTCCTCCGTGAGTCCCGCCCGGAGCGCGGAGAGCACCAGCACCGGGACGGTCCACCAGTGCTCGCCGAGGTCCGTGGGCACGACCGTCACCGTCAGGTCGAGAGCCTTGCCGACCAGGTACAGGCCGATGCCGGGGACTCCGATCGCGAGGGCGAGCCCCAGGCCGCCGAGCACATCGCGTCCGCTGCGCGAGAAGTCGACGCCGAGGCGCGCCAGGTGAGGGCGGCGGCCCTGCCAGAGCAGGTAGGCGACCAGCGCGACGGGCACGAGGTCGACGACCACGGCGAGCACCTGGTAGACGAGGTCGAACACGGCGCGATCGCTGAGCGACGAGTTGAGGGTCGCGGTCTGCTGCGACAGGCTCGTGGGCTGGGTGAGGCGGTTGACGATCGACACGAGCGAGTACACGGCGGAGGCGCCGAGCGACAGCCCGAGCACGATCGCGATCTCGACCCGGAGGCGCGAGCGGCTGGGCAGGTCGACCGCCGGTTCGAGAGGCATGGCCGGATAATACCTGCCACGTGTCTGATTTCTCGCAACGGAAACCTGCGCAGATGAGGGGCTTGACGCAACGATCCGTGCGTCGGCGCAACGATCCATCGAATTGGTTTCCGTCGTGTAACCGTTCGCCCTGAGGTTTGGAGAAGCCTGAAAGAGGTGCCTAGGGTCGTCTTCATCCAACGTGGCACGACTCATGGGGAGTCGTGCTGCGTCCTTTCTTGCATCAGGAGGAACATTGAAGAAGACGCGCATGGGCCTCGGGTCCGTCGCCGTCGTGGGGGCGGCAGCACTCGTCCTCACCGGCTGCTCGAACGGCGGTGACTCGGGCGACGCCGCTCCCTCGGGCAACGCCGACGCCATCATCACCACGAACGGCAGCGAGCCGCAGAACCCGCTGGTCCCGTCGAACACCACCGAGACCGGTGGCGGGAAGATCATCGACTCGATCTTCGCCGGCCTCGTCTCGTACGACGCCGAGGGCGCCACCGAGATGGACGTCGCCGAGTCCATCGAGTCCGACGACAACCAGCTCTGGACCGTCAAGCTCAAGGAGGGCCAGACCTTCACCGACGGCACCCCCGTCACCTCCGAGTCCTTCACGAAGGCCTGGAACTGGGCCGCGCAGATCAGCAACGCGCAGAGCGCCTCGTACTTCTTCGACAACATCGAGGGCTACGACGCCGAGGCCGACAGCGACCTCTCGCTCGAGGTCGTCAGCGACACCGAGTTCACGGTCATGCTGAACGCCCCCGAGGCCGACTGGCCCCTGCGTCTCGGCTACTCGGCGTTCTCGCCGCTGCCCGAGTCGTTCTACGACGACGTCGACGCCTTCGGCGAGAGCCCCGTCGGCAACGGCCCCTACAAGCTCGAGAGCGCCGACGCCTGGACTCACAACCAGGACATCAAGCTCGTCACCAACGAGGACTACGACGGTCCGCGCACGCCCGTCAACGGCGGCCTGACCATCACGTTCTACACGACGCAGGACGCCGCGTACTCCGACGTGCTCTCGGGCAACCTCGACATCCTCGACCAGGTGCCGGACACCCAGTTCGCCTCGTACGAGAGCGACTTCCCGGAGCGCTTCGCGAACCAGCCGGCCGCGATCTTCCAGTCGATCACCATCCCGCAGTACCTCGAGCACTTCGACGGCACGACCGAAGAGGGCAAGCTGCGTCGTGCGGCGATCTCGCTCGCGATCAACCGCGGCGACATCACCGACGTCATCTTCCAGGGCACCCGCACCCCCGCCAAGGACTTCACGTCGCCCGTCATCGACGGCTACTCCGAAGACCTCGACGGCTCGGACGTGCTCGACTACGACGCCGACCGCGCCAAGGAGCTCTGGGCTCAGGCCGAAGAGATCGCCCCCTACGGCGACACCACCTTCACCATCGCCTACAACTCCGACGGCGGACACCAGAACTGGGTCGACGCCGCGACGAACAGCATCGCCGACACGCTGGGCATCAAGGCGGCCGGAGAGCCGAAGCCCACGTTCGCCGAGCTCCTCGACCAGGAGGACAACGACGCCATGACCGGCGCCTTCCGTTCCGGATGGCAGGCCGACTACCCGTCGCTGTTCAACTTCCTCGCGCCGCTGTACCAGACCGGTGCCGGTTCGAACTACGGCCGTTACACGAGCGACGAGTTCGACGGTCTCCTGAGCGAGGGCGCCGCCTCGACCTCCGTCGAGGACGCCAACGCGAAGTTCCAGGAGGCGCAGGAGGTCCTGCTCACCGACCTCCCCGTCATCCCGCTGTGGTACTCGAACGTGACCGGCGTGTGGGCCGACACGGTCGAGAACGTCCAGTTCGGCTGGAACTCCGTCCCGTTGTTCTACGAGGTCACCAAGCAGTAAGGAACGCATCCGATAGAGGCTCCGGCCTCGTTCAGAACTGCCGAGGGGTCCGGGCGGGTTATCCTGCTCCGGGCCCCTCGGTGGGCGTCCACCACTCTCTCTCCATGATTGCGACATCCATGCACGCGCAGAAAATCGAGGCGGCCTGATGCTCTGGTACACCGGCCGGCGCCTCCTCCAGCTGATTCCCGTCTTCTTCGGGGCGACCTTCCTCATCTACTTCATGGTGTTCGCCCTCCCGGGCGACCCGATCGCCGCCCTGTTCGGCGAGAAGCAGCCGAGCCCCGCCGTCATCGAGGCCATCCGGGCGCAGTACAACCTCGACAAGCCGTTCATCGTGCAGTACCTGCTCTACATCGGCGGTCTGTTCACGGGTGACCTGGGCACGACGTTCTCCGGTCGCCCCGTCATCGACGAGCTCGTCCGGGCGTTCCCGATCACGTTCCGTCTCGCCATGCTCGCTCTCCTGTTCGAATCGATCGCCGGGATCGTCGTCGGCCTCTACGCCGGCCTCCGCAAGGGCAAGATCTTCGACAACAGCGCCCTCGTGGTCTCGCTGCTGCTCATCTCCGTGCCGACGTTCGTCATCGGTTTCGTCCTGCAGTACGTCTTCGGCATCCAGCTGGCCCTCTTCCGGACCACCGTCAGCTCGCAGGCTCCGTGGAGCGAGCTGGTGCTGCCCGCGATCGTGCTCGCCTCGGTGTCGTTCGCGTACATCGTCCGACTCACCCGCGCCTCCGTCGCCGAGAACATGAGCGCAGACTTCGTGCGCACGGCGACGGCGAAGGGCCTCACCCGTCGACGGGTCGTCGGGGTGCACATCCTCCGCAACTCGCTCGTGCCCGTCATCACCTACCTCGGCGTCGACATCGGATCGCTGATGGTCGGTGCGATCGTCACCGAGGGAATCTTCAACATCCAGGGCGTCGGTGGCACCGTCTACCGGGCCATCCAGCTCGGCGAGGGGCCGACCGTCGTGTCGTTCGTCGCGGTGATGGTCATCATCTTCATGCTGGCCAACCTGCTCGTCGACCTGCTCTACGCCGTTCTCGACCCGAGGATCCGCTATGCCAAGTAACACGACACCGGGCCTGTCGCCCGACCACTACGTCGCCCCGCTCGACGAGACCCCGCTGAAGGCCGTCGACGCCGTCGACGAGACCGAGAAGCCCCGCTCCAGCTGGAACGACGCGTGGGACGCCATGAAGACGCGCCCCCTGTTCTGGATCTCCGCGGTGCTGATCCTGTTCGTGATCGTCGTGGCGCTGTTCCCGCAGCTCTTCACGAGCACCTCGCCGACCTCCGGCGCCAGCCTCCCCGACAGCAACGGACCGGCCGAGTCCGGGCACCCGATGGGCTTCACGCTGCAGGGGCTCGACGTCTACGCCCGTGTCGTCTACGGCACCCGGGCCTCGTTGACCGTGGGCCTGCTGGCCACGGTCCTCGTGACCCTGGTGGGCATCGTCATCGGCTCGCTCGCCGGCTACTACGGCGGCTGGCTCGACGCGCTCGTCTCGCGTCTCGGCGACATCTTCTTCGCCATCCCCACCGTGCTCGGCGCCATCGTGCTCATGTCGGTCCTGCCGTCGCGCACCCCGCTGACGGTCGCTCTCGTGCTGTCGCTCTTCGCCTGGCCGCAGATCGCCCGCATCATGCGCGGCTCGGTGCTCGGCGCCAAGAGCAGCGACTACGTCATGGCCTCCGCCGCGCTCGGCGTCTCGCGCTTCCGCATCCTGGTCAGGCACGTCATCCCCAACGCGATCACTCCCGTGATCGTCGTGGCGACGGTCTCGCTCGGCACGTTCATCGTCGCCGAGGCCACCCTGTCGTTCCTCGGGATCGGCCTGCCCGGCACCGTGATGTCGTGGGGCAACGACATCAACGCCGCCCGCGCCTCCCTGCGGGTCGCCCCGATGCCCCTGATCTGGCCGGCGGCCGCCCTCTCGGTGACCGTGCTGTCGTTCCTCATGATGGGCGACGTCGTGCGCGACGCCCTCGACCCGAAGGCGAGGGCCCGTCGATGACCTCCACCTCCACCCGTCCCGAGTCGGCGAGCACCGCCCCCGCGGCGACCCCTCTGCTCGAGATCAAGGGCCTGAAGATCGGGTTCAAGACCCAGTCGGGCTACGTCGACGCCGTCCGCGGCGTGGACTTCACGATGATGCCGGGCGAACGTCTCGCGATCGTGGGCGAGTCCGGCTCGGGCAAGTCGACCACGGCCACGTCGATCATCGACCTGCTGCCGGGCGCCGGCGAGGTCACCGGGGGGCAGATCCTCTTCGAGGGCAAGGACCTCACGAAGGCGACGCCCGCCGAGATGCAGGCCATCCGCGGTCGCGACATCGGCTACGTGCCCCAGGACCCGATGTCGAACCTCAACCCGGTCTGGAGCATCGGCTTCCAGGTCGAGGAGGCCATCCGCGCCAACGGCGTGGCCACCGGCAAGCAGGCGGTGCGCGATCGCGCGATCGAGGTGCTGAAGGAGGCGGGGCTCGGCGACGCCGACCAGCGTCTGAAGCAGTTCCCTCACCAGTTCTCGGGCGGCATGCGCCAGCGTGTGCTGATCGGGATCGGCCTCTCGTCGCGCCCGAAGCTGCTGATCGCCGACGAGCCGACGTCCGCGCTCGACGTCACCGTGCAGCGGCGGATCCTCGACCACCTCGAGACCCTGACGCGCGACTACGGCACCTCGGTGCTCTTCATCACGCACGACCTCGGTCTCGCGGCCGAACGCGCCGAGAAGCTCGTCGTCATGTACAAGGGCCAGGTCGTCGAGTCGGGGCCGTCGAAGGAGATCCTGGCGAACCCGCAGCACCCGTACACGCAGCGTCTCGTGGCCGCGGCTCCGAGCCTCGCCAGCCAGCGCATCCAGTCGAGCATCGCGCCGACGCACACCAACGACGTCGAGATCTCCGACGAGGGCGCCGACGACGCCGAGCTGATGAAGCGCGCGCACCAGCGCGAAGAGCTCGGCAAGCGGAACGCGTCGTACATCCAGGTCGAGAACCTCACCAAGCTGTACAAGATCCGTCAGGGCGGCTTCAAGACGACCGAGCTGCGGGCCGTCGACGACGTCTCGTTCTCGATCCCGCGCGGCACGACGATGGCGCTGGTGGGCGAGTCCGGCTCGGGCAAGTCCACCGTGGCCAAGCTGGTCCTCCAGCTCGAGTCCATCACCTCGGGCACCGTCGCCATCGACGGGAAGAGCGTCGGGGCCCTGAAGGGCAAGGAGCTCTTCGACTTCCGTCGTCGGGTGCAGCCCGTCTTCCAAGACCCCTACGGCTCGCTCGACCCGATGTACAGCGTCGGCAACACGATCGCCGAACCGCTCGTCACCCACGGCATCGGCGACCGCAAGAGCCGCCAGCAGCGTGTGCACGAGCTGCTCGACCAGGTGTCGCTGCCCGTCTCGATGGTCAACCGCTACCCGGGCGAGCTCTCGGGCGGTCAGCGTCAGCGCATCGCCGTCGCCCGGGCGCTCGCGCTCAAGCCCGACGTGATCGTGCTCGACGAGGCCGTCTCCGCGCTCGACGTGCTGGTGCAGGGCCAGGTGCTCGACCTGCTCACCGACCTGCAGACGGAGCTGGGGCTCACCTACCTCTTCATCACGCACGACCTGGCCGTGGTCCGCCTCATCGCGGACAACGTCTGCGTCATGCAGAAGGGACGCATCGTCGAGGCCGGCACCACCGACGAGATCTTCGCGAACCCGGCGCAGCAGTACACCCGCGAGCTGCTCGAGGCGATCCCCGGCGCGAACTTCGAGTTCGGCCGGTAGTCGACCCGCGCCTCCTCGTCAGGGGCCTCTCCACCGTTCCGACAGGGGCGGGGGAGGGGCCCTTTACCACGTGCCGTAGACTGTCGTCGCCGGGCTCTGTCCCGTGCACCTCCCCCTCCGCTTCTCGTAAGGAATTCATCCATGGCGACTGCCATCCGCAGCGACCTGCGCAACGTGGCGATCGTGGCCCACGTCGACCACGGCAAGACGACTCTCGTCGACGCCATGCTCAAGCAGACCAACTCGTTCGACGCCCACTTCGACACCGAAGACCGAATGATGGACTCGAACGAGCTCGAGCGCGAGAAGGGCATCACGATCCTCGCGAAGAACACCGCGGTGCTCTACAACGGTGCTCACGCGGCCGACGGCCCGATCACCATCAATGTGATCGACACCCCCGGCCACGCCGACTTCGGCGGTGAGGTCGAGCGCGGCCTCTCGATGGTCGACGGCGTCGTGCTGCTCGTCGACGCGTCCGAGGGGCCCCTGCCCCAGACCCGCTTCGTGCTCCGCAAGGCCCTCGCGGCCAAGCTCCCCGTCATCCTGCTGGTCAACAAGACCGACCGCCCCGACGCCCGCATCGACGAGGTCGTGGCCGAGTCGCAGGACCTCCTCCTCGGTCTCGCCAGCGACCTGAGCGAAGAGGTCGAAGACCTCGACCTCGACGCGATCCTCAACGTGCCCGTGGTCTACGCCTCGGGTCGTAACGGCGCAGCGTCGATCAACAAGCCGGCCGACGGCTCGCTGCCCGACAACGCCGACCTCGAGCCGCTGTTCGACGCCATCCTCACGCACGTGCCGGCGCCGACCTACGACGACGAGCACCCCCTGCAGGCGCACGTGACCAACCTCGACGCGTCGCCGTTCCTCGGTCGTCTCGCGCTCCTCCGCGTGTTCCACGGCACCCTGAAGAAGGGCCAGACCGTCGCCTGGGTCAAGCAAGACGGCACCACGGTCAACGCCCGCATCACCGAGCTGCTCATCACCAAGGCCCTGCAGCGCTACCCCGCCGAGTCCGCGGGCCCCGGCGACATCGTCGCCGTCGCCGGCTTCGACACCATCACCATCGGCGAGACCCTCTCCGACCCCGACGACGTCCGGCCGCTGCCGACCATCACGGTCGACGACCCCGCGATCTCGATGACCATCGGCACGAACACGTCGCCGCTGATCGGCAAGGTCAAGGGTCACAAGCTGACCGCGCGCATGGTCAAAGACCGTCTCGACCGAGAGCTGATCGGTAACGTCAGCCTCAAGGTCGTCGACATCGGACGCCCCGACGCGTGGGAGGTCCAGGGTCGAGGCGAGCTCGCACTCGCCATCCTCGTCGAGCAGATGCGACGCGAGGGCTTCGAGCTCACCGTCGGCAAGCCGCAGGTGGTCACCCGTCGCGACGAGAACGGCAAGCTCCAGGAGCCGTTCGAGCACATGACCGTCGACGTGCCCGACGAGTACCTCGGTGCGATCACCCAGCTGATGGCCGCCCGCAAGGGCCGCATGGAGAACATGGCGAACCACGGTTCGGGCTGGGTCCGCATGGAGTTCATCGTCCCGTCGCGTGGCCTGATCGGCTTCCGCACGCAGTTCCTCACCGACACGCGCGGCACCGGCATCGCCAACGGCATCAGCCACGGCTACGGCCCCTGGGCCGGCGAGATCTCGACCCGTACCAACGGCTCGATCATCGCCGACCGCTCGGGTGTCGTCACGCCGTTCGCGATCCAGAACCTGCAAGAGCGCATGACCTTCTTCGTGCAGCCGACCGAAGAGGTCTACGAGGGCATGGTCGTGGGCGAGAACTCGCGCGCCGACGACATGGACGTCAACATCACCAAAGAGAAGAAGCTGACCAACATGCGTCAGTCGACGGCCGACAACTTCGAGTCGATGACGCCCTCGCGCGTCCTCTCGCTCGAGGAGTCGCTCGAGTTCGCCGGTGACGACGAGTGCGTCGAGGTCACCCCCGACGCCATCCGCATCCGCAAGGTCGAGCTCGACGCGTCGGCTCGCCAGCGCAGCACCGCTCGTCTCAAGAAGCAGAACGCGTAGCACCACCGAATCACCGCCAGACCGAGAGGCGGCCCGCAGCAGTGCGGGCCGCCTCTCGCGTATCCACCCCGCTGCGCTTCGCCGCCCCTCGCTGCGTGCCCCGCACGTTCCACGCCCACGTCCAGAGACGGCCGCTACCCTCTCCGGGTGCCGATCCGTTCGAAGTCCCTCATCCGCCCCGTCGCCGCTCTGACCCTCGTCTTCGGTCTCGGCGCCGGCCTCACCGCGTGCGGTTCGGGCTCGCCGATCGACAACATCGTCGGCGGCGCGATCGACAGCAGCGTCGAGGGCCTCACCGGCACCGTGCAGCAGGCCGTCGAAGACGCCGCGGGCGAGGCGCTCGGCGGAGCCGGCATCACGACGGACGGCACGCTCCCCGAGTCGTTCCCCGCCGAGGTCCCGCTCGTCGAGGGCACCGTGCGCGGGGGCGGCGCCGGGCCCGAGGGATCCGGCTGGGTGGCTCAGATCACCGTCTCGGGCGCCGACCGCTTCACCGTCGCGCAGCAGCAGCTCGAGCAGGCCGGCTACACGGCCAGCGGGGTGGACTCCGACGCGGACAGCGGCTTCGGCACATTCACGGGCCCGGCGTACCGCGTCGTGCTCACCGTGTCGACCGACACCGACGGGGTCTCGACGGCGACCTACGTCGTCACCCCCGTCTGACCTCCGCACTCGCGGGCGTCCGCGCCGCGCCGGCCGCCCCGACCCGGCGGCGTCAGGCGAAGAGCGTCTCGCCGACCCAGCCGTTCTCCGACGCGCCCGGCGGCACCGCGAAGATCGCCGAGCCGACGTGCTTGACGTACTCGTTCATGCGATCGCTGCGGGCGAGCGACTGCTGGATCGGCACGAACTGCCTCCGGCTGTCGCGGTTGAAGCAGATGAAGAACAGCCCCGCGTCGAGGCGTCCGAGCTCGTCGTTGCCGTCGACGAAGTTGTAGCCGCGCCGCAGCAGGGTGGCCCCGTCGTTGTTCTGCGGGTGGGCGAGCGCGACGTGCGAGTCGGGCGCGATGGCCGGCCCGCCGGTCGAGGCCGCGGCGGCGAAGTCGGGTGCGGTGAACTCCGATCCGCCCGACAGCGGGGCCCCCTCGCCCTTGTCACGGCCGACGACGGTCTGCTGCTCGGCGAGGGAGGCGCGGTCCCAGGTCTCGATCGTCATCCGGATCTTCCGGGCGACGAGGTACGACCCGCCCGCCATCCAGGCGGCGCCGTCGCCCTCGGTCGCCCAGACGCCGTCGGCGACGGCCCCGGTGTCCTCGGCCTTGACGTTCGCGGTGCCGTCCTTGAAGCCGAACAGGTTGCGCGGAGTGGTCTGCCCGCGGGTCGTCGACGAGGTGCGGCCGAAGCCGAGCTGCGACCAGCGGAGGGAGGCGCGGCCGAAGGCGATCCGCGACAGGTTGCGGATCGCGTGCACGGCCACCTGGGGGTCGTCGCTGCACGCCTGCACGCAGAGGTCGCCGCTGCTGGCCGCCTCGATCAGCTGATCGCCCGAGAAGTGCGGCAGGTCGATCAGCGCCGCAGGGCGTCGCGAGGCCAGCCCGAAGCGGTCGACGCCCGTGGCGGTGGTGAAGAGCGTCGGGCCGAAGCCGATGGTCACGGTGAGCCCGGCCGCGGGCAGGCCGAGGGCCTCGCCGGTGTCGTCAGGAGGCGCGGCGAGCGACCCGCCCGTCGCCCCCGTCGGACTCACGTCCAACCCGGCGGTCAGTCTCGACGCGGCGTAGCTCCAGTCCTTCAGCAGCTCGACCAGCTCGGCGCGCGTGGTGCCGTCCGAGACGTCGAACGCCGCGAAGTGCAGGCGGTCCTGCGCGGCGGTGGTGACGCCCGACTGATGCGGTCCGAAGAACGGGTACGTCGCCGCCGCGCCCGAGCCGCCCGCGGTGTGCGCGACGACCGCGCGGTCGGCTCCGATCCCGACGCCGAGACCGAGCACGCCGGCGCCGACGCCCGTGCCGACGAGTCCGAGCAGGCCCCGTCGCGACAGCCCCGGTCGCTCGGCGGCGCCGCCCGTCTCTCGGGCGCCGTCAGTCCCGCCCACGCTGCGGGCCACCGTCAGGAGACCAGGGCCGCGGTCAGCCGGCTGAGCGGCTCGCTGAGCGCGTTGACGGCGTCCGACAGCTTCTTCTTGTCGGCGTCGGTCAGCTCGGTGTAGGCCGGGTAGCCCGAGTCGAGGCTCCCGTAGCCGGCCAGCAGGGTCTCGACCGAGGTCATCTCGTCGTCGATCGAGGTCGCGAGCTCCGGGTCCTCCTCGTCGACGATGTCGCGGACGCCGTCGAAGGCGACACGGGCCCCCTCGAGGTTGCCCTGGAAGTCGTAGAGGTCGGTGTGCGACCAGATCTCCTCCTCGCCGGTGATCTTGCCGGTGGCGACCTCGTCCATCAGGCCGACCGCCCCGTTCGCGATCGTGTCGATGCCGACCGAGAAGTCGTCGGCCGTCACCTCGTCGTAGAGGTCGGCGGTGTCGCCGGTCAGCAGGTCGGCGAACCGCTGGCGCTCGGCGGGTGTCAGGGCGACGTACGCCGCGCCGCCGTTCGCGTCGGCAGACGGCTGCCAGAGGTCCTTCTCGATGCGGTGCCAGCCGGTCCACTCGGTGCCGGGCTCGACGTCGGCCTCTCGGAAGTCGATCTTCGGGTCCAGGTCGCCGAACGACTCGGCGACCGGCTCGATGCGCTCGTAGTGCGCCCGGGCGGTCGGGTAGAGAGCGCGCGCCCGGTCGTCGTCACCGGAGGTGTACGCGGCCAGGAACTCGTCCGTCGCCGCGACGAGCTGCCCGGTCTGGTCCTTCACGTAGCCGACGTAGGCGGCGGCCGCCGCGTCGATGCGCTCCTTCTCCGAGCCGGTCGGCTCGACGGCGCTGCCCGAGTCGGTGACGGTGAACGTCGCGCGGACGCCCTCGCCGACGAGACCCGGGACGCACGCGGTGTAGTAGTCGCCCGCGGGCACCGACACGGTCATCGAGCCGGATGTCCCCGGCCCGATGTTCTCCTTCTCGCTGATGATCCGCAGGCCGTCGTCGGCGAGCAGCTCGAACTCGCTGTTGTCGCTTCCCGTGTTCGTCATCGTGAACGTGACGGGGCCGCTCGGCACCGAGGTCGTCGACAGCACGCAGCCGTCGTCGGACCCGTCGACGGTCACGGCGGTGGCCGCGGACGAGCCGGCCGGCGTGTTCGCGACGCAGCCGGTGAGGGCCAGCACGACCACGGCGAGGCCGGAGGCGACGCCGAGAGGGTGGACGAGGCGGGCGGGGAGAGCGGTCATTCGTGGGCTCCTGCGGTGCGGGGGGTGAGAGTGGTGGACTCGGATCCGGAGGCGGCGGGACGGGTCGGCCCGCGCCTCCTCGTGGCGCGTGCGACGAGCGGGACGACGACGGCGAGGTAGACGAGCCAGCCGCCGAGCTGCAGCCAGCTCGGGGTCGGGGTGAAGTTCACGAGACCCTGCAGCAGCACGCCCTGGGGGCTCGTCGGCGGCACGGCCGAACTGACGTCGAACGCCGTGGAGGTGCGGCCCGGCAGCACGCCGGCCTCTTGCAGGTCTCCGATCCCGTAGGCGAGCACCCCGGCCGCGACCACCACCAGGAAGTACCCGGTCACGGTGAAGAACCGCCGGAGGTCGATGGTCATCACACCGCGGTGGATGGCGACGCCGATCGCGACCGCGCTGAGGATCCCGAGCAGGGCGCCGAGCAGGGGCACGGGCCCCCCGCCGGTCGACTGCACCGCGGCCCAGACGAAGAGGGCCGTCTCGATGCCCTCGCGACCGACCGACAGGAAGCCGAGTGCGACGATCGCCCAGGCGCCGCCCTCGAGCGCCCGGTCGAGACCCGACTGCAGCTCGTGCTTCATGCTCCGCGCCGTGCGGGCCATCCAGAAGACCATCCAGGTGACGAAGCCGACGGCGACGAGCGAGAGCCCGCCGCCGATGATCTCCTGCGCCTGGAAGGTCAGGCCGTAGGCGCCGAAGGTGAGGACGGCGCCGACGCCGAGCGACAGCACGACGGCGGCCGTGACGCCGAGCCACAGCCGGGGGAGGACGTCCCGGCGATCGACCTTGACGACGTAGGCGACGAGGATGCCGACGACGAGCGAGGCCTCGAGGCCCTCTCGGAGTCCGATGAGGTAGTTGGCGAGCACTGATGGGGCCTTCGGGTCGGCGGCGTACGGGCGGCATCGGCGGCGCCTGGGGCGGTCGGGACTCGACCGCACGGGGTGGTTTGGTTAGGCTAACCTTGCTAAGGGTCGGCTGACGAGGACCGACCATAGTGCCGGGCGGCCTATCCTGTCCAGTGATGACTTACTTCGGCACGCCTGGTGGCGACGGCACCGGCTCAGCGGCCCCCCGGGTCGAACGGGTGCTCGTCGTGCACGCCCACCCCGACGACGAGACGATCACGACGGGGGGCACCCTCGCGACCCTGGTCGACGCGGGTGCGAGCGTCACCGTCGTGTCCTGCACGCGCGGAGAGCTCGGAGAGGTGATCCCCGACGACCTCGCACGACTGCGCGACGACGAGGCCGCGCTGGCGGTCCACCGAGAGGGCGAGATCGCCGCGGCGCTCCGCGAGCTCGGCGTGCGCGACCACCGGTTCCTCGGCGACGTCGGCGCGCGGACACCCGGTCTCGAGCCCCGCGTCTACCGCGACAGCGGCATGGTGTGGCGCTCCGACGGCGTCGCCGGTCCGACCGACGACCTCCACCCGGCCGCCTTCTGCGCGGCCGAGTTCGGTGAGATCGTGTCCGATCTCTCCGCCGTCGTCGACGCCGTCCGGCCCACGGTCGTCGTCTCGTACGACGACGACGGCGGCTACCACCACCCCGACCACGTCCGTGCGAACCGGGCCGCCGTCCGAGCCGCCCGCCTGGCGGGTGTGCCCTACTTCGCCATCGTCGCGGGCGCCGACGAGGCGACCGGCGTCGAGGCCGAGGCCCTGCGAGACGACCCCTCGGTCGTGACGATGGACGTCCGACCCGTGGCGCCCCGGGTCGTGGCCGCGCTCCGTGGGTACCGCACGCAGCTCGAGGTCGTCGACCTGCCCGGCGGCGGAGCGGGCATCCGCTACCCGCACGGCCGGGTCGACCGCCTGGCGTCGACCGAGTCGTTCCGCTTCGTGGCGGACCCCGACGAGCTCGCGCCGCTCCCGGCGAACACCTCCGAGCTGAGCGACATGAGTCTCGGAGGCAAGATCGGCACGTATCTGCTGTCCGTCGCGGCGGGCGCCGTTTTCGGCGCTATCGGCACGGTCGCGCATCAGGGCACGACGTCGATCGGCGGCGCGGTGGTGCCCACCGGTCTCGTGCTCTCGCTGATCATGGCGCTCGCCCTCCTCGTCGGCTTCCGCCAGGTCTTCCGGTCGCGCACCGTCGTGGCGGCCGTCGCGCTCGGACTGCTCGGGGTCACCGCGCTGCTCTCCCAGCCCGGTGCCGGCGGCTCGGCGCTCGTCCCGGCGAATCCCGCCGGCTACCTCTGGACGTTCGGCCCGGTGCTGATCGCCACGGTCGTGCTCGCGTGGCCCTTCCTCGACGGGGGAGCCAACGTGCAGCGGGGCCGCGATAAGATGAACGCCTTGCCCGACGCGAAGGGAACACCCGAGACGTGACGTATGTGATCGCACTTCCCTGTGTGGATGTCAAAGACCGAGCCTGCATCGACGAATGCCCCGTCGACTGCATCTACGAGGGCGAGCGTTCGCTCTACATCCACCCCGACGAATGCGTCGACTGCGGTGCGTGCGAGCCCGTCTGCCCCGTCGAGGCCATCTACTACGAAGACGACCTCCCCGACAAGTGGGCCGACTACTACAAGGCCAACGTCGAGTTCTTCGACGAGATCGGCTCGCCCGGCGGCGCGGCCAAGGTCGGCGTCATCGCGAAAGACCACCCCGTCATCGCCGTCCTCCCGCCCCAGGGCTGACGAGTCCGTCGTGGCGCTCGATCTCCCCGACTTCCCGTGGGACTCCCTCTCCGAGCTCGCGACGACGGCACGGGCGCACCCCGGTTCGATCGTCGACCTCTCGGTCGGGTCGCCGGTCGATCCGACCCCGGTCGTCGTCCGCGACGCTCTGACGGCCGCCACCGACGCGCACTCCTATCCGCAGGTCGCGGGCACACCCGCCCTGCGTGAGGCGATCGTCGAGTGGTACGCCCGGCGACGCGGAGTCACGGGTCTTGACACCGACGCCGTGCTCCCGACGATCGGGTCGAAAGAGCTGATCGCGGGGATGGCCCTCTGGCTCGGCCTGGGCCCCGGCGACACGATCGTGCATCCGGCGAACGCCTACCCGACCTACGCGCTCGGCGCCGCGCTCGTGGGCGCCGACGCCGTCGCCTCCGACGATCCCGCGTCATGGCCCGAGTCGACCCGTCTCGTCTGGCTCAACAGCCCCGGCAACCCCGACGGCTCCGTCCTCGACGTCGAGCGGCTCGCCGCCGCGGTGGCCCGTGCCCGCGAACTCGGCGCCGTGATCGCCGGCGACGAGTGCTACGCCGAGCTCGGCTGGGAGGGCGAGTGGGCCACGCGACCCACGCCGTGCATCCTCGACCCCCGTGTGGTCGGCGACCGGCTCGACGGGGTCGTCAGCGTCTACTCGCTCAGCAAGCAGTCGAACCTGGCGGGGTACCGGGCGGGCTTCGTGGCCGGCGACCCCGCCGTCATCGCCCAGCTGCTCGCCGTCCGCAAGCACGCGGGTCTCATGCCGCCGGCTCCCGTCCAGGAGGCCATGCGCGTGGCGCTCGGAGACGAGGCGCACGTGGCCGAGCAGAAGGCGCTCTACCGCGCGCGACGCGCAGCCCTGGCGCCGGCCCTCGAGGGCGCCGGTTTCCGCATCGATCACAGCGAGGCCGGTCTCTACCTCTGGGTCACCCGCGACGAAGACGCCTGGCAGAGCGCCGCCTGGCTGGCCGAGCGGGGCATCCTCGTGGCGCCCGGCTCGTTCTACGGCGCCGAGGGCGGGCGGCACGTCCGCGTGGCCCTGACGACGACCGACGAGCGCATCGCCGCCGCCGTGGAGCGCCTCGAGCACTGACCGCTAGGCTGGCGGAGTGACTGACACTGCCAACGACGCCCAGAAGGCCACGCTGCAGTTCCCGGGGGGAACAGCCGAGTTCCCGATCGTCCCGAGCACCGAAGGTGCCTCGTCGATCGACATCTCGACGTTCACCAAGCAGACCGGTTTCACCACCCTCGACAACGGGTTCGTGAACACCTCGACCGCCCGCAGCAAGATCACCTACATCGACGGTGATCAGGGCATCCTGCGCTACCGGGGCTATCCGATCGAGCAGATCGCCGCGAACTCGACCTACCTCGAGACCGCCTGGCTGCTCATCTACGGCGAACTGCCCACCCCCGACGAGCTGGCGGGCTTCGACGCCCGCATCCGCCGCCACACGCTGCTGCACGAAGACCTCCGTCGGTTCTTCGACGCACTGCCGCATTCGGCTCACCCGATGTCCGTGCTCTCGAGCGCGGTCGGCGCCCTCGGCACGTTCTACGAGGGCTCGATGAGCACCTCCGACCCCGAGCAGGTCGAGCTGCAGACGATCCGTCTGCTGGCGAAGCTGCCGGTGATCGCCGCGTACGCGCACAAGAAGAGCCTCGGTCAGGCGTTCCTCTACCCAGACAACTCGCTCAGCTTCGTCGACAACTTCCTCAAGCTGAACTTCGGCACGATGGCCGAGCCGTACGAGGTGAACCCCGTCCTCTCGAAGGCGCTCGAGCGCCTCCTCATCCTGCACGAAGACCACGAGCAGAACGCGTCGACGTCGACCGTGCGACTCGTCGGCTCGACGCAGGCCAACATGTTCTCGTCGATCTCCGCCGGCATCAGCGCCCTCTACGGCCCCCTGCACGGCGGGGCGAACGAGGCCGTGCTGTCGATGCTGGCCGACATCAAGGCCAGCGGCCAGGGCGTCGAGCGCTTCGTCGAGCGGGTGAAGAACAAAGAAGAGGGCGTCAAGCTCATGGGCTTCGGCCACCGGGTCTACAAGAACTACGACCCGCGCGCGAAGCTCGTCAAAGAGAGCGCGAACGAGGTCCTCGCCGCCCTCGGCGTCAAAGACGACCTGCTCGACATCGCGATGGAGCTGGAGGGCATCGCCCTCGCCGACGACTACTTCGCCGAGCGCAGGCTCTACCCGAACGTCGACTTCTACACCGGGGTCATCTACAAGGCCATGGGGTTCCCGCCCCGCATGTTCACGGTGCTCTTCGCGATCGGGCGTCTGCCGGGCTGGATCGCCCACTGGCGCGAGATGAACGCCGACGCCACGACCAAGATCGGCCGCCCGCAGCAGCTGTACCTGGGCGAGACCCAGCGCGACTGGCCCCAGCGCTGACCGCGCATCGGTCGCCGCGAACACGACGCCCCGGCGTCGGCGCCGCACCCGCATCTCGTGGGTGTCGCGTCGAAGCCGGGGCGTCGTGCTGTCAGCAGCCGCAGCAGCGACAGCGACAGCAGCCGCAGCCGCAGCGGTAGCGACTGCCGTCGCAGCAGCAGCAGCCGCTAGGCGTGCAGCTGCGAGTTCAGCGTGATGCCGTGGCCCTTGCGCGGCAGCACCTCGACGGCGCCCGTCAGCGAGTTGCGGCGGAACAGCAGACCGGGCCGCCCCGAGAGCTCGACGGCCTTGACGGTCTGGGTCGAGCCGTCCGACGACGTCGTGCCGCCGACGACGACCACCTTGGTGCCGGCGGTGACGTAGAGCCCCGCCTCGACCACGGTGTCGTCGCCGATCGAGATGCCGATGCCGCTGTTCGCGCCGAGCAGCGCGCGCTCGCCGATCGTGACGCGTTGCGCGCCTCCTCCCGACAGGGTGCCCATGATGGAGGCGCCGCCGCCGATGTCGGATCCGTCGCCGACGACGACGCCCTGCGAGACGCGGCCCTCGACCATCGACGTGCCGAGGGTGCCGGCGTTGAAGTTGACGAAGCCCTCGTGCATGACGGTCGTGCCGGGGGCGAGGTACGCGCCGAGGCGGACGCGCGAGGCGTCGGCGATGCGGACCCGGTCGGGCGAGACGTAGTCGAGCATGCGGGGGAACTTGTCGATGCCGGTGGTCGCGATGCCGGCGCGCTGCAGGGCGGGGCGGAGGCGGGCGAAGTCGTCGGGGTGCACCGGGCCGGCGTTCGTCCACGTGACGATCGGCAGGTGCCCGAAGACGCCGTCGAGGTTGACCGTGTTCGGCTTGACCAGCAGGTGGCTGAGCAGGTGCAGGCGCAGGTACGCGTCGGAGGTGGACGCAGGAGGCGCGCTCAGCTCGATCTCGACGGTCACCGGCACGAGATCGACGGCGCGGCGGGCGTCGGGCCCGGCGGCGTCGGCGATCTCGGCCGGGACGAGTGCGGGGTCGCGGTCGGCGGGCAGGCGGCCGAGCGAGGGGGAGGGGAACCAGGTGTCGAGCGTCGTGCCGTCGGCGGAGACGGTCGCCAGCCCGTCACCGTAGGCGTGGGTGGCGGCGGTGTCGTCGGAAGTCATGAGGTCAACCGTATCGGCCCGACCCCGTGCGGTCACGGGGTGCGACGACCGCAGCAGGCGCTCCGTCGGCCCCCGTACACTCGGGGCCATGCCGAAGATCGACCTCAGCGTGTCCGCCGTCGACGTCACCCGCCAGCTCTGCGACATCGAGTCCGTCTCCGGCGACGAGGGTCGCATCGCCGACGCGATCGCCGAGACCCTGGCGGGGCACGATCATCTCGAGGTGGTGCGCGACGGCGACGCGATCGTCGCCCGCACGAGCCTGGGTCGGGCGCAGCGCGTCGTGGTGGCGGGGCACATCGACACCGTGCCCCTGAACGACAACCTGCCGACCCGCTACGAGACCGAAGACGGCGTCGAGTTCCTCTGGGGTCGCGGCACCGTCGACATGAAGGCCGGCTGCGCCGTGCACCTGCGGCTGGCCGTCGAGCTGACCGAGCCCAACGTCGACGTGACCTGGGTCTGGTACGACCACGAGGAGGTCTCCGACTCCCTCAACGGCCTGGGCCGCCTCGTCCGCACCCGCCCAGAGCTGCTCCAGGCCGACTTCGCCATCCTCGGCGAGCCCACGCGCAGCGAGATCGAGGGCGGCTGCAACGGCAACCTCCGGGCGGAGATCCGCACCACGGGTCGCCGGTCGCACAGCGCCCGTTCGTGGATCGGCGACAACGCCATCCACCGCGCGGCCCCCATCCTCGACCTGCTCGCCGCGTACGAGGCCCGCGAGGTCGAGGTCGACGGCCTCGTCTACCGCGAGGGGCTGAACGCGGTCGGCATCGCGGGCGGTGTCGCCGGCAACGTCATCCCCGACGAGTGCGTCGTCACCGTCAACTACCGCTTCGCCCCCAGCCGCTCCGGCGACGAGGCCGTCGCCCATGTGCGCGAGCTGTTCGCCGGCTTCGACGTCGTGGTCGTCGACCTCGCCGAAGGGGCTCGACCCGGGCTCGACGCCCCGTTGGCCGCGCAGTTCCTGGCCGCGGTCGGCGGTGAGGCGAAGCCGAAGTACGGCTGGACGGACGTCGCGCGCTTCTCCGCCCTCGGCGTGCCCGCCGTGAACTACGGCCCCGGCGACCCGCTCCTCGCCCACCACGACGACGAGCGGGTGCCGCTCGAGCAGATCGTCGACAACGAACGCGGACTGCGGGCGTGGCTGACGGCCTGACCGTCGGAGACGCGACCCGCGCCTCCTCGGCGGGCGAAGGAGGCGCGGGTCGGCGCCGAGCTCGTCGCGCGCTGGTCGTCCGCTACCGTCTCACCCCCTGGTGGGCGCGGGTGCTCGTCGTCTTCGTCGCCTCCCGCGTCGTCAGCACCGCTCTCCTGCTCGGCTTCGCGCGGGTGCAGGGGCCCAACGCGTGGACGCTGCCGAGCCCGGACTACGCGAGCTTCGCCACCATCTGGGATGGCCACTGGTACTACATCATCTCGGCGGTCGGCTACCCGACGACCCTGCCGATCACCTCGACCGGGAACGTCGGCGAGAGCGCGTGGGCCTTCATGCCGGTGTACCCGTTCACGGTCCGTGCCCTGACCGAGCTGACCGGGGTGCCGTTCGCACCGCTCGCCGTGTTCGTCTCGGTCCTCTGCGCCGCCGGCACGGCCCTGCTGCTGCACCGACTGATGCGGCACGTGCTGCCCGAGGGCACGGCGCTCTTCACGGTCGCGCTGTTCTGCTTCTCGCCCCTCTCGCCGCTGCTGCAGGTGGCCTACGCCGAGTCGATGTTCCTGCTGCTGCTCTGCGCCTGCCTCCTCCTGCTGGTGCGTCGTCAGTACCTGCCGATGCTGCCCCTCGTGGCCGCGCTGTCGTTCACGCGACCGGGCGCCCTCGCTCTCGCCCTCGCGATCGGACTGCACGCCGTCCACCGATGGTCCACGCGAGCCCGCGACCCGTTCCCGCGCCGCGAGATGATCGCCGTCTCGGTGTCGGCGGTGACCACCGCGGTGCTCGGCGTCGGCTGGCTGATCGTGGCGGGCGTCGTCACGGGGCGGCCGGACGCCTACACGGCCACCGAGCTGGCATGGCGGGCGCCCTACGTGGGGTACGGGCCGCTGGTGCCCTTCTCCGCCTGGTTCGAGGGGGCCGCCTTCTGGTCGCGGATGAGCGGCGGGTTCCCCGTCGGGGCGCTGTTCGTGCTCGCCGTGCTGGGTCTCGCCGTGCTCCTGCTGGGGCCGTGGGGGCGCCGGATCGGAGTCGACCTGCGCCTCTGGGGAGTCGCCTACGCGCTCTATCTGCTCGCCGTGTTCTTCCCGCAGTCGAGCACCTGGCGACTGCTGATGCCGCTCTTCCCGCTGCTGGGCATCCTCGCGGTGCCCCGTTCGCGCGTCTGGCGCGTGGGGCTGCTGCTGGTCTTCGTCGCCGGGCAGTTCGCCTGGCTGTACTACAGCTGGTGGGTCGACGGCTACGACTGGACGCCGCCGTGATCGGCCGACGACGGAAGCGCGTTTAGGTGCGGGCGTACAAATCACGGATAATAGGACGAGCATCTTTGCGAAAGGGGACTATCTGATGGCAGCCATGAAGCCGAGGACCGGCGACGGACCTATGGAAGCCGTGAAGGAGGGTCGTCTCATCATCGTGCGTGTTCCGCTCGAGGGTGGGGGACGCCTCGTGGTGTCGGTCAACGACGACGAAGCCAAAGAGCTCCACGACGCCCTCGCGAGCGTCGTCGGCGCTTAGTCGGCCACCTTCCCAGCACCATCGCGAGCAGCCCCGCCGATCACCGATCGGCGGGGCTGCTCCGTCGTTCAGAGCTTGACGAGCTGCAGGAGTCCGTCGCCGGCCGTCGACAGCGAGCTGATCACCGCGGGGGAGGTCGAGACCTCGGTCAGCAGCGTGCGGAACTGCGTCGTCGTGGCATCCCGTCGGGCGGGGTTCGCGACCGAGCCGTGCCAGAGCGCGTGGGCGACCAGCACGAGTCCGCCCGGGCGGGCGAGGCGCAGACCGTGCTCGACGTACTCGATGACGGAGCCAGGGTCGGCGTCGACGAAGACGATGTCGTATGAGTTCTCGTTCATCCGCGGCAGCACCTCGGAGGCCCGGCCGGTGATGAGACGGAACCTGTTCACCGGCACGCCGGCGCCGAGGTAAGCGTCGCGGGCGGCCTGCTGGTGGTCGACCTCGCGGTCGATCGACGTGAGGGTCGCCCGGGGTGCGCCGTGCAGCAGCCACAGACCGCTGACGCCGACGCCGGTTCCGATCTCGATGATGTTCTTCGCACCCGATGCGGCCGCGACGACCGCGAGCTGCGCGCCGACGGCGGGGGAGACCGGTTCGACCCCGACCTCGAGCGAGTGCTGACGAGCCTCTGCGAGCGGACCGCTCTCGGTGACGAGCTCTTCGGCGAATTTCCAGCTTGACTCTATTTGCGACACACCCACTCCTCGAAAGGCCAACTCTAGGGGGTGGCCCCCGGCGGCACCGGTTAGTCTGCTTGCGTGTCCCTCTCCGGTCTGACGTTCGACAAGCTGCTCATCGTGGGTGTGCTGGCCGTCTTCCTGCTCGGGCCCGATCGTCTGCCCGTCTACGCGTCGAAGCTCGCTCAGCTCGTCAAGTCGGTCAAGAACATGGCCAACGGCGCCAAAGAGCGCATGCGCAGCGAGATGGGCCCCGAATTCGACGAGGTCGAGTGGCAGAAGCTCGACCCTCGGCAGTACGACCCCCGCCGCATCATCCGCGATGCGCTCCTCGATCCGCCGAGCGGGGGCGCCACGTCCGTGACCCCCGCAGCCATGGCGACGGCCGGGGCGGTCGCCGCGGGTCTGCCCTCCCGCGGCCCGGCGCCGCGCTCCGTGCCGCTGGCCGCCGGCGAGGTCGCGCCCTACGACTCCGAGGCCACCTAGGCCGCTCGTCTCTGCGCCTGCGCTCAGACACCCCCGTGCAGGCCGGCGACCCGTGTCGCCTCGGCGCGGAGCGCGTCGACCACGCGACGGACGCTCGGCCTCTCGGCCCGGTCGCGGCGCATCAGCGCCGAGACGTAGCGGACGGCCCGGATGTTCTCGAGAGGCAGCAGGACCATGTCGTCCCGCGCCTCCTTCGCGGTGAATCGGGGCAGCACGGCGATGCCGAGACCCGCACCCACCAGCGACTCGGTGACCTTCGTGTCGCTGAAGCGCTGCGAGATGCGCACGGGGCTGCCGGTGACTCGCTCGATCTCGGTGTAGACCCACTCGAACGGGAAGCCGCTCGGCACCCCGATCCAGCTCTCGCCCTCGAGGTCGGAGGGGGAGAGCGAGGCCCGGCCCGCCAGGCGGTGGTCGGCGGGGAGGGCGATGTCGAGCGGCTCGGTGAGCAGGGGGACGTTGACGAGGCCGCGCCCCCGCCAGGAGCGGCTCTCGGACGCGTGGGCGACGACGACGTCGTGGTCGCCCGCCAGGTCGGCGAACTCGCGGATGGACGGGTCGTGGTCCGTGGCCACGACGACGAGACCCGGCGTCTCGGCGACGGTCCGCAGCAGACCGGGCAGCAGCATCTGGCCTCCCGTGGGGAAGGTCGCGAGGGTGACCTCTCCTTGGGGGGTCGCGATGAAGTCGGCCCAGACCGCCTGGGCCCGCTCGAGCGCGACGGCGACGTCGGTGGCGGTCTGGGCCAGCACGCGCCCCGAGCCGGTGAGGACGACGCCGCGCCCGATGCGCTCGGTGAGCGCCACGCCGGCCTCCTTCTCGAGGATCTTCAGCTGCTGCGACACCGCTGACGGGGTGCGGTGCGTGGCCCGCGCCACGGCGGCGATGCTGCCCCGTTCTGCCAGCTCTCGGAGCAGTTCGAGTCTCTTGACGTCCATGTAGACAATCTACGGTGTTCCGGTAGCAACGTGAGATTGTTCTACGTCTTTGCAAGGCGCAGAATAGAGGAGTCCTCGGAGCGACCCCATGCGCTCCGGCCCCTCGGTCGACCTGGTCCCGAGGCTCGGGTGTCCGTCGGATGCACGGCGGCTCCACCCATCACGCACGACGTCGAACCGCGTCGTGTCCGCACCACCAGACCGCGCGACGCATCGCGCCAAGAAAGAGAAACACCATGTTGACCGGAATCATCGTCCTCGCCATCGCCGCCGTCGTCGGCATCACCGGGTCGATCGTCTCCGTCGCTCGCGACGGCTTCCACGCGATCCCCACCAAGACCTACACCCGCTGGAGCTAGGTCCGCCGCCGTCGCCACTCGCGACGGCCACCGCCGAGGGGCGTCTCGCATCGCGAGGCGCCCCTCTCGCATGCCCGGGGTCGCCCGGGGCGAGGGCGGCTCAGCCGACGCTGAGGCCGAGCTTCCGCCCGGCGAGTCCGCGTTCGCGCACCGCGAGCCGGTCGGCGAGGGCCTCGATGGCCCGTGCCGCGGGGTCGGAGGGGGCGGCGAGCACGACGGGCGTGCCCGCGTCGCCGCCCTCGCGCAGGGCCAGACTCAGCGGCACGCTCGCGAGGACTGTCACCGGCTCGTCCTGCCCGGTCGACAGCCGGCGGGCCGTCTCGGCGCCGCCGCCCGAGCCGAACAGCTCGAGCACGGAACCGTCGGCCTGGGGGAGACCGGCCATGTTCTCGACGACGCCGAGGAGGCGCTGGCCGGTCTGGCGCGCGACCACACCGCTGCGCTCGGCCACGTCGGCCGCCGCGGGCTGCGGTGTCGTCACGACGAGCACCTCGGCGTGGGGCAGCAGCTGCCCGACCGAGATCGCGACGTCGCCGGTGCCCGGGGGCAGGTCGAGCAGCAGCACGTCGAGATCCCCGAAGTAGACGTCGGTGAGGAACTGCTGGATCGTCCGGTGCAGCATGGGCCCGCGCCACGCCACGGCGGTCGACGCGTCGTCGACGAACATGCCGATCGAGATCACCTTCACCCCATGGGCGACGGGCGGCAGGATCATGTCGTCGACCTGCGTCGGCTTGACCGATGCTCCGTCGTCGCCGACGAGACCCAGGAGGCCGGGGATGCTGAATCCGTAGACGTCGGCGTCGACGATGCCGACGGCGAGCCCCCGGGCGGCCAGCGACACCGCGAGGTTCGCGGTGACCGTCGACTTGCCGACCCCGCCCTTGCCGCTGGTCACGGCGTAGACGCGGGTGAGCGTCTCGGGCCCGAACTGCATACCCCTCGCGGCCCGGCCGGCGCGCAGCTTCTCGGTGAGGGCGCGCCGCTCGTCGCGGGTCATGACCGTCACATCGACGTCGACCGCCGTGACGCCGGCCACGGACGCGGTGGCCGCGCGCACGTCGCGTTCGATGGTGTCGGCGGCGGGGCAGCCGACGATGGTGAGCTTCACGGTCACCCTCGCCGCGCCTCCTCGGTCGACGGAGACGTCTCCGATCATGTCGAGCTCGGTGACGGGTTTGCGGATCTCGGGGTCGAGCACGCGACCCAGCGCGCGTCGGACGCCCTCGACCAGCGGACCGGACCTCGTGTCGTCGTCAGCCACGGTGTCCGTCGTGCCTCGTGTCGTGCCGCTGCTCGCGACGAGCCGGGGCCGAGGAGGCGCGGGTCGTGTCGGACTCGTCAGCGTCGCGTCGGTCGAGCTCGTCGAGCATCGAACGGAGCTCGGCGCGGATGAAGTCCTTGCTCGCCATGTCGCGCATGGCGATGCGGAGCGCGACGACCTCGCGGGCCAGGTACTCGGTGTCGGCGAGGTTGCGCTCGGCGCGCTGACGGTCCTGTTCGAACTGCACCCGGTCGCGGTCGTCCTGACGGTTCTGTGCCAGCAGGATGAGCGGCGCCGCGTATGAGGCCTGCAGCGAGAGGATGAGCGTCAGGGCCGTGAAGCCGATGGCGGCGCTGTCGAAGCGCCAGGCCTCGGGGGCGATGGTGTTGAAGATCATCCACGCGACGCAGAACAGCGTCAGCGCGATCAGGAAGTACGGCGTGCCCATCCCGCGCGCGACGGACTCGGTCGCGCGACCGAACCGGTCGCGACCCGGGCCGCGACGACCCGGGAGCACCCGGGTGCGGAGCCCCTTCGGCGCATCGAGCCGGACCGTGCTGCGGTTATCGCGTGCCACCGGGGGTCCTCCTCGCGGGCGTGTTGACGGGTGCGCGCCGCGGGCGCGGCCGGTTGCGGTTCAGGGGCTGACCCGGATCCTGGCTGCGCCAGTCGTCGGGGAGCACATGGTCGAGGACGTCGTCGATGGTCACCACCCCGACCAGGCGGTGGGCGGCGTCGACGACCGGCACCGAGACGAGGTTGTAGGTCGCCATGACCCGCGTGACCTCGAGGGCCGTGGCATCGACGCGCACGGGTTCGAGCTGCTGGTCGAGCAGCGTGCCGAGCCGTTCGTTCGGCGGGTAGCGCAGCATCCGCTGGAAGTGCACCATGCCGAGGAACCTGCCGGTGGGCGGCTCGTAGGGCGGCAGCGTGACGCACACCGCGGCGCCGAGGGCCGGCGCGAGCTCGTGCCGACGGATCAGGGCGAGCCCCTCGGCGACGGTGGCGTCGGCGGAGACGATCACCGGCTCGGTGGTCATCAGACCGCCCGCCGTGTCGGCGTCGTAGCTCAGCAGCATCCGCACGTCGTCGGCCTCGTCGGGCTCCATGAGGCCCAGCAGCTGCTCTTTGCGCTCTTCGCTGAGCTGCGCGATGAGGTCGGCCGCGTCGTCGGGCTGCATCTGGTCGAGCACGCCCGCCGCGCGGTGGTCGTCGAGCTGACCGAAGATGTCGATCTGCTCGGTCTCGGGCAGCTCTTCGAGCACGTCGGCGAGGCGGTCGTCGGAGAGCTCGGCCGCGACCTCGTGCCGGCGCTCGGGGGTGAGCTCGAGCAGGGTGTTCGCGAGGTCGGCGGGCACCAGGTCGGAGTACGCGGCGATCAGGTGCTCGGCGCTCTGCGCCTCTCCGTCGGCGTTCTCCTCTCGGACGTCCTGCCAGGAGGCGAAGGTCGTGGGCCCCTTGCCGAACGGCGACGGCGTCGACTTCGGCTTGCGGAGGAACAGCTGGCCGATCTCCCAGTCGCCCTCGGATACCTCGTCCATCGCGACGTCCTCGATGGTGGCCCGGCCGCCGTCGCGACGCAGGGTCACCTTGCGACCGAGCATCTCGGCGATGACCCGGGTCTCGCCGCCGCGCTGCTCGAAGCGGCGCAGGGTGATGAGTCCGTTGGTGATGATCTGACCCGAGCCGATGCTCGTGACCCGGCCGATGCCGACGAAGACGCGGCGTTTGCCGGGCACCTCGACGATCAGTCCGACCACCCGAGGGGGCTCGTCGCGACGGTAGACGACCAGGACGTCGCGGACCTTGCCGACCTTGTCGCCGGCGGGGTCGAAGACGGAGCACCCGGCGAGACGGGCGATGAAGACTCTGTTGGCGCTCACACGACCAATTTAGTCCGTCGAGACAGGCGCCCCGTGTTTAATGGGGCCATGACGAATCAGAGCCCCCTGGGCCGACGCACCCGTCCGGTGCCCACGGTCCCGCGGGGCGACGTCCTCGGCACGTACGCCAGCTACCCCGAGGCGCAGGCCGTCGTCGAGCGCCTGTCGCACGCCGACTTCCCGATCAAGCAGCTCGCCATCATCGGCAACGACCTCACCACGGTCGAGCGGGTCACCGGCCGGCTGACCTACGGCCGGGCGGCCCTGGCCGGCGCGGTGACCGGTCTGTGGCTGGGGGTCTTCTTCGGTCTCGTGATGCTCGTCTTCTCGCCGACGACCGTGACGATCACCACCGTCGTCGCCGCCGCCCTGATCGGCGCGGGCTTCGGCATGCTCTACGGCATCGCGAGCTTCGCCATCAGCCGTCGTCGTCGCGACTTCACCTCGACCCACCAGGTGCTCGCCACGAGCTACCAGATCGTCGTCGACCCCGAGGTGTCGTCGCGCGCCCACGAGGTCCTCGCACGCCCCGACCAGAAGCGCTGATGGACGCACGACGGATGCGGTTCCACCGCGGCTGGCTGACCGCCGGTCTCTCCGTCGTCGTCGCCGCCTTCTCGCACGTGGCCGGCGGCGGTGCCGAGCCGGGCCTCCTCGGGGTCGGACTCGCTCTCGCCTTCGCGCTGCCGGTCTGCGTGGCGCTCGCCGGTCGGCGGGTCTCCACACCCCGCCTCGCCGCATCCGTGGTGCTCAGCCAGTTCGCGTTCCACATCCTCTTCTCCCTCGGCTCGACCGCGACCACGGGGCTCGGCGCGTCGGGCGGGCACCACTCGCCCCTGATCCTGACCGTCCGCGCGGCAGCGGGTGCGACGGCGGCGCCCGAGGCCGCGATGAGCACGTCGGCGATGTGGCTCGCGCATGCGCTGGCCGCCGTCGTCACGGTGGCGGCCATGGTCCGCGGTCACCGGGCGATGCGGACGGCGCTGCGGGCGGCCTCGCGTCGGGCCGTCGCCGCCGGGCGGGTCCTCGGAGACGGAGTCGTCCCCGTTCCGGAGGCGCGCCTCCTGAACGCCGTCGTCCCGCCTCTCCGACGGGGCCGGCTCCTGCGCTTCCTCACCGCGAGTCCGCACCGGGGTCCGCCTCGTCCCGTCTGACTCCGACCGTCGCCGAACCCGGCGGCGGGACGGCGCCGTGCCCTCGGCCGACGCCGATCATCAGACACCGGCCGTGCTCCGCGCAGCCGAGAACAAGGGACCACCACTCGTGAAGAAGACCACTCTCGCCCTCCGGGCCGGCGGCGTGCTGGGCGCCGCCGCGCTCCTCTCCCTCGCGGCGCCGCTCGCCGCCTCCGCCCACGTCCACGTCGAGCCCGGACAGGCCGAAGCCGGTTCGTACTCGACGCTCACCTTCAAGGTGCCGAACGAGTCCGCCGACGCGGGCACCGTCCGGTTCGTCGTCGACCTGCCCACCGACACGCCCTTCACCTCCGTCTCGTACGAGCCCGTCCCCGGGTGGTCGACCGAGGTCGCCACGGGTGCTCTGCCCGAGCCGGTCGACATCGACGGGGCGACCGTCACGACGGCTCCGGTGACGGTGACGTGGACGGCCGACGAGGGTGCTCAGATCGCCCCCGGGCAGTTCCAGCAGTTCGTGATCTCCGCCGGGGCCGTGCCCGACACCGGCTCGATCCTGCTCCCGTCGCACCAGGAGTACAGCGACGGCAGCGTCGTCGACTGGGACGAGCCCACGCCCGCCTCCGGTGAGGAGCCCGAGCACCCGGCACCGACCCTGTACGTGAACGACACGCCGCCCGACGAGGGGCACTCCGACAGCCACGCGGTCGGCGAGGGGGCCGACGCCTCGTCCGACGCCTCGTCCGACGACGCGGCCGTCAGCGCGTCCGGCGACTCCGACGCGTCGTCGACCGCGGGCGTCGCCTTCGGCATCGGCGGGCTCGCGTTCGGGGCCGTCGCCCTCGTCGTCAGCGTCGTCGCGCTGACGCGTCGCCCCGCAGCGGGCGGCCGGGGCGGGCGCAGCTCGGGCGGGTCGACCTCGTGACGGGCCGCTCGCGCAGCGTCGTCGCCACAGGGCGCTCCCGTCTCGCCGGCGGCGCCGGCGCATCCGGCGGCCTCGTCGGCCTCGGCGGCCTCGCGGGCCTCGTCGGTCTCGTCGGACTGGCCGTGCTCGTGCCGGCGACGGGGGCCTCGGCGCACGACTACGTGCTCTCGAGCAGCCCGGAGCAGGGGGCCGTGGTCGCCACGGAGCTCGGGGAGGCGTCGGTCACCTTCAGCGACGTCGTGCTCGATCTCTCGGGGACGGGGTCGTCCAACGTGCTCGAGGTGACCGACGCCTCCGGACGGCACTTCGAGGACGGCTGCTCGACGACCGCCGGGCCCGTCCTCAGCACCGGCGTCGCACTCGGCGCCGCCGGGGAGTACACGATGACCTACCAGGCCGTCTCGGCCGACGGGCACACGGTGTCGGACTCGCGGTCGTTCAGCTACCAGCCGCCGGCGGGGGTCGAAGCCTCCGCGGGCGCCGCCGAGCGGCCCGTCTGCGACCCGTCGACGAGCGACCCGACCGACGACCCGGCCGTCAGCGGGCCCGACGGCGACGAACCGGATGCGGCGGCCACGACCGACCCGGCGGCGGGCGCCGATGCGACCGTCGCTCCTGAGACGGGCTCCGCCGCCGAGGCGACCGACCAGTCGTCCGACGCGGCCGACGACGGCGACGGGCTCGGCCTGGCGATCGGACTCGGCGTCGGGATCGTCGTCCTCGCCCTGGTCGCGGTCGTCGTCGTCATCGCGACGAGTCGACGTCGATCCGGTTCGGACGAGGGCCCCGACGGCGAGGCCGACGGCGATGGTGAGGTCGACGGCCCGGCGGACGGGCGCTCGACGCCGCGGTCGTAGTCCCGGTCGGACGACCGGCCGGCCGTACGACGAGCCGCTCACGCGACGAGCCGCTCACGCGACGAAGGGCCCGGGCGACCGCTGATGCGGATCGCGCGGGCCCCTCGTCGGACGGGTCAGCCTCGGGCGACCCAGGCCTCGACGTCGGCGACGGTGCGGGGGATGCCCACCGAGAGGTTCTCGGCGCCGTCGGCCGTGACGACGATGTCGTCCTCGATGCGGACTCCGATGCCGCGGAACTCCTCGGGCACGCTCAGGTCGTCGGGCTGGAAGTAGAGCCCGGGTTCGATGGTGAACACCATTCCCGGCTCGAGCACCCCCTCGAGGTACAGGTCACGGCGCGCGGCAGCGCAGTCGTGCACGTCGATGCCCAGGTGGTGGCTGGTGCCGTGCACCATGTACCGGCGGTGGTACTGGTGGTCGGGCTCGAGCGACTCGGCCGCGCTGACGGGCAGGAACCCCCACTCGGCGGTGCGCTCGGCGATGACCCGCATGGCCTCGGCGTGGATCTCGCGGAACCGGATGCCGGGGCGAACGATCGCGAAGGCCGCGTCGGCCGCCTCGAGCACGGCCTCGTAGACCAGGCGCTGCACGTCGGTGAAGCGACCCGACACCGGCAGGGTGCGTGTGATGTCGGCCGTGTAGAGGCTGTCGAGCTCGATGCCGGCGTCGATGAGGATGAGGTCGCCGTCACGGACGGCCCCGTCGTTGCGGGTCCAGTGCAGGACGCAGGCGTGATCGCCCGATGCCGCGATGGTGTCGTAGCCGACCGTGTTGCCGTCGGCGCGTGCCCTGCGGTTGAAGGTGCCCTCGACCAGACGCTCGCCCCGAGGATGCGCGAGGATCTCGTCGAAGTCGCTCACGACGTCCGTGAACCCGCGACCGGTGAGGTCGACGGCTTCGCGCATCTGGGCGATCTCGTAGGCGTCCTTGACCAGTCGCAGCTCGCTGAGGTCGCGTGCGAGGTCGCGGATGTCGTCGGCTGCCGAGGGCTCGGCCTCGGCGGCGGCGGGGGAGTCGGAGCGGCGTGCGGCGTCGATCTCGTCGACACGTCCCGTCAGTTCGGGGTCGGCCTCGCGCAGCAGCAGAGTGTCACCGTCGACGACGCTGAGCACCGCGTCGAACTCGGCCAGGTCGCGGGTCGCGAGTCCGAGGTCGGCGCCGACCTGCGAGAGCGACGGGCGAGGCCCGATCCAGAACTCGCCGATCTCGGGGTTCGCGTAGAACTCGTCGGAGTCGCGGCCCGCGCTCGCCCGGAAGTACAGCGTCGCATCGTGCCCGCCGTCGACGGGTTCGAGCACGAGCACCGACCCCGGCACCGTGTCGGAACCCCACCCGGTCAGGTGGGAGAAGCCCGAGTGCGCACGGAACGGGTAGTCGCAGTCGTTGGAGCGGACCTTGGCGCGCCCGGCGGGCACGACGAGCCGCTTGCCGGGGTGCTTCGCCGACAGGGCCTCGCGGCGAGCGGCCGCGAACGGCGCCTGCTCACGCGGCTCGGGGAGATCGCTCGGCCTCTCGGCCCAGTTCGACGAGATGTAGTCCTTGAAGGTGTCGGAGCCGGGGGTCGTGGAGCGGTTCGTGGTCGCGCGGGGTGCCTTCTGTTCAGCCATGGCACCCATTCTCTCGCGATCCGGATCGGCCTGCGCGACGTCCCGCCGGGTGCTCAGGCCCCGGTGCGGCTGAGCTGCGCGACGACCGGGCGGTGGTCGCTGCCGGCCTCATCGAGGTCGGTCACCACCCGGAACCCGGTGGCGAGCCAGTGTCGGGTGGCCATCACGTGGTCGATCGGGGTGCCGAGCAGCGGGCTGAGATCGGTAGGCCAGGTGCCGACGCCACCGTTCGCCGTGCCCACCGCAGCGTCGCGGCACGTGCCGAGCGCGCCTCCTTCACGGCCCAGCCCGCTCATGTGGTCGACGGTCGCGTTGAAGTCGCCGGCCATGATCACGTTGCCCGAGGCGCACGCGTCGGCGAGCACGTCGAGCCCGTCGCGCCACGTGTCCATCGTGTCGCGGAGCGGGGCGACGGGGTGGGCCGCGACGATGACGGGCGAGGCCTCGTCGACCGGGGTCGCGACGATGCTGGGCATGCCGGGCGTCGTGGTGATCGACGTGCCGTCGTCGGCCGTGGCGACGGTGTACTCGCCCAGGGCGGTCGCCACGAGCAGAGACGTCGGCTTCGCGGTCGCCACGTCGTCGTAGCTGGAGGTGAAGCCGGCCATCGGGAGACCCGCCGCGTTCATGGCGTCGGCGACGGCCTTCGCGGTCTCGGCGTCGGTCTCGGGCAGGGCGACCACGTCGGCGCCGACCTCGACGGCCAGAGCGGCGATCGCCTCGGCGCCGGGCGCACCGCCGAGGGTGTTCCACGACAGGACGGTCACGTCGGATTCGAGCGCGTCGGTGAAGTCGTCGCGACCGATGCCGCGCGAGGCGAGCACACCGGTCGAGACGGCGCCGGCGACGAGCGCGAGCACCGCGATGGAGGCGGTCACCGAGCGGATGCGACGGGCGAAGAGCCCGACCACGAGCAGGACGACGGCCGCGACGAGGGCGACGCCCGCCGCCACGATGCGGAACGACACGACCTGCGTCGCCGGCCAGCTCCTCTGCAGGTCGAGGGCCTGAGGCCAGATGGCGAGCAGCAGCGCTGCAGCGGCGGCGAGCACGAGGACGAGGGCGACGAGACGACGGATCATGGCCCGACCGAGCATAGGCGACGACGCCTACGATGAGGGGATGCCGTCACGACCGATCGACCTGCACACGCACAGCAGCGTCTCCGACGGGACGGAGACCCCCGCAGAGCTCGTGCGGGCTGCATCGGCGGCGGGGCTCGGCACCATCGCCCTCACCGACCACGACTCGACGGCCGGCTGGGCCGAGGCGACTCGGGCGGTCGCCGGCACGGGCGTCACGCTCGTCCCCGGCATGGAGCTGAGCACGCGCTTCGGGCTGAACAGCGTGCACATGCTGGGCTACCTCTTCGACCCGACCGACCCGGCCCTCGTCGCCGAGACCGCTCGACTGCGCGACAGCCGCCTGCACCGGGCCGAGCGGATCGTCGAGAGGATCTCGGCCGACTACGACATCAGCTGGCAGGACGTCCTCGACCAGTCGACGAACGGTGCCACGCTCGGCCGTCCGCACATCGCCGACGCCCTCGTCGCCCGGGGCTTCGCCCCCGACCGCAGCGCCGCGTTCGCCGGCATCCTGCACTGGCGCTCCGGCTACTACGAGCCGCACGAGGCCCCCAGCCCGCTCGTCGGGGTGCGGTTGATCCGCGATGCGGGCGGCGTCCCCGTGATCGCGCACCCGGCGACGCACGGTCGCGAGCCCAACGTCTCGGAGAAGGGCTTCGCGGCGCTCGTCGACGCCGGTCTGATGGGCGTCGAGATCGACCATCGCGAGAACACCCCCGCCGGCGCCGCTCGTCTCCGCGAGCTGGCCGCGCAGCACGACCTGATCGTCACCGGCTCGAGCGACTACCACGGCGAGGGCAAGCCGAACCGCTTGGGCGAGAACAGCACCGACCCCCGGCAGTTCGAACGGATCGTCGCGGCGGCCACGGGCTGGACGCCGATCGTCGGCTGAGGAGGCGCGGGTCGGGTCTGGTCTGGTGACGTGCCGAACCCGACCGGGCTGCGGGAGTCCGGTGTGCCGGACCCGAGCGGGCTGCGGGAGCTGGGCGTGCCGGACCCGACCGGGCTGCGGGAGCTGGGCGTGCCGAACCCGACCGATCGCCCGCGACACGCCGTTCGCCGGGTCGCTGAAAGGGCCCGCGGCCTTCTGGTCGCGATTTGCACAGCGGTGGGGCTGGTGGGTGGGGTCGAGGGGCGTCACGTGAGACGACCCCCTGGCCCTGGTGGGCGAGGGGGTCGTGTCGGGTGCGGCGTCGGCCGTGGGGCTCAGCCCTGGGCGGGTGCGTCGCCGCTGGGACGACGGCGGCGACTGCGACGGCGGGGCTCGCCGCCCTCGCCGGAGTTCTCGGACGAGGCGGATCCGACCGACGCGCTCGTGGGCGGAGTGGTGGCCCCGCGACCCGAGCCCTGACGCCCCGACGAGCGACCGGCATCGTCGTCACGACCACGCGAACGGCCTCGCGACCCGGGGTTGCGTTCGCGGGGGGCGGAGGCCCCGCCCTCGACGGCGGCCTTGGGTGCGCTGCGCAGGCGGCCCTTGGTGCCGGCGGGGATGTCGAGGTCGGTGAACAGGTGGGGGCTCGACGAGTAGGTCTCGACGGGCTCGGGCTGCCCCATGTCGAGTGCGCGGTTGATGAGCGCCCACTTGTGCAGGTCGTCCCAGTCGACGAACGTGACGGCGATGCCCGTCTTGCCGGCGCGGCCGGTGCGACCGGCGCGGTGCAGGTAGGTGTCGTGGTCGTCGGGCACGGTGTGGTTGATCACATGCGTGACGTCGTTGACGTCGATGCCGCGGGCCGCGACGTCGGTCGCGATGAGGATGTCCTTCTTGCCCGCCTTGAAGGCGGCCATGGCCCGCTCGCGCTGCTCCTGGTTCAGGTCGCCGTGCACGGCGGCGGCGTTGAAGCCGCGGTCGTTGAGCTCTTCGACGAGCTTGGCGGCCGCACGCTTGGTGCGGGTGAAGACGACGGTCTTGCCGCGGCCCTCGGACTGCAGGATGCGCGCGATGACCTCGTCCTTGTCGAGCGAGTGCGCGCGGTAGACGACGTGCTTGATGTTCGCCTGCGTCAGGCCCTCGTCGGGGTCCGTCGCGCGGATGTGGATCGGGCGGTTCATGAACCGGCGGGCCAGCGCCACGATCGGGCCGGGCATGGTGGCCGAGAACAGCATCGTGTGCCGCGTCTCGGGGACCTGCTGGAAGATCTTCTCGATGTCGCTCAGGAACCCGAGGTCGAGCATCTTGTCGGCCTCGTCGAGGACGACCTCCTGGACGCCCTTGAGATCGAGGAGGCGCTGGCCGGCCAGGTCGAGGAGGCGCCCGGGGGTGCCGACCACGATCTGCGCCCCGGCCTTCAGCTGCTCGACCTGGCCCTCGTAGGCCTTGCCGCCGTAGATGCTGACGACCTTCGTCGAGCGGTTCGAGGTGGCGACCTCGAGGTCTTCGGCGACCTGGACGCACAGCTCGCGGGTGGGGACGACGACGAGCACCTTGACGCCGGGGGTGGGGTCGAGTCCGATGCGCTGGGCGATCGGGAGGCCGAAGCCGAGGGTCTTGCCGGTGCCGGTCTTGGCCTGGCCGATGATGTCCTGGCCGGCGAGTGCGAGCGGGATCGTCTGGGTCTGGATGGGGAACGGTTCGACGATCCCCTTCGCGGCCAGTGCGTCGACCATGTCCTGGTCGATCGAGAGGTCTGTGAAAGTCACTGTTGTTGCCCTGTCTCATATAGGCGGATGCAGCGAGTTTAGCCCGTCGCTCCGAGCGGGCCTCCGGACCCCGTAAGCTGTCGGCGTGGTGTCATGGATGGGCCGAGGGTCGAAGCGCGTGGTTCCCACGCTGCAGTGGCCCCGACCCTCTGCGAAGCAGCTCCCCGTCAACCGGGTCGAGCTCGGCGCTTTCACCCCCGATCTCGAGGTCTACCTCGGGCAGGCCGCCTACCTGCAGCTCGCGCTCTCCGAGGCCCTCGGCCGTGCCGCCGGCTCGGCACCGTCGGTCGGCGCTCAGGCCGTCACCGCCCGCGTCGCCGGGGCGACGCTCGACCGACACCGCGGTCTCGTCGCCGAGATCGAGCGCATCGGCAGCGACCCCGCCGGCTCGATGGAGCCCCACGTCGCGGCCATCGACGAGTTCCGCCGTCGCACGACGGGGTCGACGTGGTTCGAGACCATGCTGGCGCACTACGTCTGCGCCGGTCTGCTCGACGACGTGTTCGTCCGTCTCGCAGCGGGTCTCTCGAACGATCAGCGGGATCGCATCGTCGCCGTGCTCGAGGCCGGCGACGACGCGGAGACCGTGGCGGACGTCCTGTCGGCGTCGATCGAGACCGACCCGCGACTGGCATCCCGTCTGGCGCTCTGGGGTCGTCGTCTGGTCGGCGACACCCTGCTCGTGGCTCGGGCCGCGATCTCGGCGTCGCACGAATCAGCGGACGACGAGCGTCTCGAACCCGTCTTCACGGAGCTCATCGCAGCTCACACGCGCCGGATGGACGCCCTGGGCCTGACGGCCTGACGGCCTGTTCGGCTGACGGCCCGCTGACATCCTCGGGCCGCCGTGCGTCGGCGGGGTCAGCCGACGAGGCGCGCCACGAGAGCGTCGTCGTGCGCCCGCCGCGAGCGGGTGGTCACCCGGCAGACGACCGCCGAGACCACGGCGGGGGCCACGAGCGACACGACCCAGATCCATCCGCCGTCGGCGGGCCAGCCGAGCCAGGTCAGGCCCTCCCAGACGACGGCCGCGACGGCGGCGCCCACGGCCGGAGCCAGTGCGACGCCGCGCGTGTCGCGCCCGGGGAGGACGAAGTGCGCGAGGAGGCCGACGATGACCCCGCCGAGCACGACGAAGAGGAGCTCCATCGTCAGCCGACGAAGCCGACCCGGCGGCTCTCCTCCGAGCCGACCTCGACGTAGGCGAGCGACGCCGTCGGGACGAGGTAGGTCTTGCCCTTCGCGTCGGCGAGCGTCACGTACGACTTGCCGCCGTCGAGAGCGTCGGCGACGACCTTCTCGACCTCGGCCGCGCTCTGCGACGTCTCGAAGCTGATCTCACGGGGGCTGTTGGTGATGCCGATTCTGATGTCCACGACGTCACGATATCCGACGGCGTCGACCGTCGGCGGCGCGTTCACTGTCGGCGCAAGCGCTCGACCCGAGTGTCGGCGGCAGCCAGTAGCGTCGACGACATGGTGACCACCGGCTTCCGCCTCCCCGTCGAGCAGCGCCGCGCCTCCTCGCCGCTGCGCCTCGACGAGTCCCAGGCCCGCGTCGTCGGTCTGCCCGAGGGCGTATCCGCCGCTGTGATCGGGGCCCCCGGCACGGGCAAGACCACCACGCTGATCGAGACGCTCGTCGATCGGGTCGAGGGCCGCGGGCACGGTCCCCGGTCGGTGCTGGTGCTGACACCGGCGCGATCGACGGCCACGCGCCTCCGCGACGTCATCGCCGCCCGACTCGGCGTCCCGACACCGGGGCCGATGGCACGGACGATCTCGTCGCTGGCATTCGACGTGGTCGGCCACTCGGCGCTCCTCGCCGGCGCCGAGCCGCCCACCCTGCTCACCGGCGGCGATCAGGATTCCATCGTCCGCGAGCTGCTCGAAGGGCACGAGGCCGACGGCACCGGCCCGCGGTGGCCCGAGCACCTCGGCCCGCAGGTCCGGCGGCTGCGCGGCTTCCGCACCGAGCTCCGCGAGATGTTCATGCGCGCCACCGAGCAGGGCCTGTCGCCCGACGACCTCCGTACCCTGGCGTCTCGCCGCCCTCGGCCCGAGTGGGCGTCGGTGGCGGACCTGCTCGACGAGTACCACCGGGTGGTCGACGGTCTCTCCGGTCGGCATCTCGACTCCGCCGAGCTCGTCGCCTACGCGGTGGCCGCCCTCGACCGCGGCGAGACCGCGCCCGTGGTCGAGGGGCTCGAGCTGGTGCTCGTCGAAGACGCCCACGAGGCGACCGAGTCGACCGTCTCGCTCCTCCGGGCACTCGTCCGACGGGGCGTCGCCGTCATCGCGTTCGGCGACCCCGACCTGTCGACGAACGCCTTCCGTGGCGGCAGCCCCGACATCCTGGGTCGGCTCGGCCCACGGCTCGGCGTCGAGGTCGTCGAGACCATCTTCCTGTCGACGGCCCACCGGCACGACCCCGTGCTCCGCGACCTCGTGTCCCGGGTGACCGGGCGCATCGGCACGGCGGGTGCGGGGCGCCAGCACGCCGCAGTGGCGGGTTCCGAGAGAGCCGTCGGCGTCGGCGACCCCGCCGGTGACGTCCCGCCGATCGTGACCGTGCGGGCCGACAGCCCAGCCCACGAGATCTCGTCGGTCGCGCGTCTGCTGCGCGAGCACCACTTGGTGAGGGGCGTGCCCTGGTCGCGGATGATGGTGATCGTGCGGAGCGGTGGCCAGGTCGCCTCCGTCGCCCGGGGCCTGCAGGCAGCCGAGGTGCCGACCCGCACCTCCATCGCCGGTCGCGCCGTCCGCGACGAGCACGCCGCCCGCCACCTCATCGCGGCCGCGTCCGTCGCCGTGGGTCGAGACCGGCTCACCCCGGAGATCGCCACCGACCTCCTGACCGGGCCGTTGGCCGGGCTCGACGCGCTCGCGGTGCGCCGCCTCCGATTGGCGCTCCGTGCCGACGAGCTGTCCGCCGGCGGCACGCGCTCCGCCGATGCGCTGCTCGTCGAGGCTCTCGACGGGCCGGGGCGCTTCGTGACGATCGACTCTCGCTTCGCCGCGCGCGCCGGTCGCTTCGCCGCCAGCCTCGACGCGGCGCGGCGGGCCGCGGCAGGCGGCGCCAGCATCGAGGAGGTGTTCTGGGGCCTGTGGGAGCGCAGCGGCCTCGCGGCCCAGTGGTCGGCGCAGTCCGCGGGGCGCGGCATCGTGTCCGCCGAGGCCGACCGCCATCTCGACGGCGTCGTGGCGCTCTTCACAGCGGCCAAGCGGTTCGTCGAGCGGACCCCGGAGGCCGACGCGATCGGATTCCTCGACTCGCTGCTCGACGCGGAGGTCCCTGACGACACCCTGTCGCCCCAGACCTCCGTCGAGTCCGTGCTGGTCTGCTCTCCGTCGGGCGCCGTCGGTCTCGAGGTCGACGTCGTCGTGGCCGCCCGCCTGCAAGACGGGGTGTGGCCCAACCTCCGACTCCGCGGGGCACTGCTCGGGCCCGACGATCTCGTCGACGCGTCGCGCGGCGAGTCGGCGCCGACGTCGGCCGTCGACGATCGGGCGGCGGTCCTCTCCGACGAACTCCGCATGTTCGCGCTCACCGTGTCCCGGGCGACCCGTCAGGTCGTGCTCTCGAGCACCGAGAACGATGACGAGGGGCCATCGGTCTTCCATCGGCTGCTGCCCGACGGCACCCCCACGGCACCCGCCGGGCATCCGCTGTCGCTCCGGGGGCTCGTCGGGCATCTGCGGCACGCCCTCGTCGACTCGCCCAGGGGCGCCCGGGCCGAGGCCGCCGCCGTTGGTCTCGCCCGACTGGCGGAGGCGGAGGTGGCCGGTGCCGACCCGGCCCAGTGGTACGGACTGGCGGCCGCGACCACCACGGCCCCGCTCGCCGATCTCGACGACCCCGAGGTACGCGTCCCCGTATCGCCGTCGCAGCTCGGCGCCTTCGAGGAGTGCCCTCTGCATTGGTTCGTCGACCGCTTCGGAGGGTCGGCCCCGAACTCCGCCATGGGTCTCGGCACGGTGCTGCACGACGTCATGGAGCACGCCGTCGACAGCGACGTCGAATCGCTCTGGGCGGCGGTCGAGGCCCGCTGGAGCGAGCTGCAGTTCGAGGCGCCATGGATCGACGAGGCCGAGAAGAGACGTGCGCGCACGATGACCGAGAGTCTCGCGTCGTACCTCCGCGACTTCGAGGCGAGCGGCGCCGAGCTGATCGGCGCGGAGTCGACCTTCGAGCTCGACATCGGGGCGGCGAGACTCCGGGGTGCGATCGACCGCGTCGAGCGGACCCGCGACGGGGCCGCGGTCATCGTCGACCTCAAGACCGGTCGATCGGCCCCCACCTCGGCTGCCGCGGTGGCCGAGCACCCGCAGCTGGGCAGTTACCAGGTGGCACTGGCCGACGGGGCGATCGAGGCGGTCCCGGACGGCACACCGCCCGGCGGTGCGAAGCTCGTCATCGTGTCGTCCGGCGTCCGCGGCAAGCTCTATCGCGAGCCGTCGCAGGCCCCCTTCGACGACGAGACCCTCCAGCTGTTCCGCGATCGGGTGCGCACGGCCGCAGAGCAGATGGTGGGGCCGGTCTTCCTGGCGCGACTCGACGACCACTGCACCGGGCGCCACGGCGGCTCGTGCACCATCCACGTCGTCGGAGAGGTCAGCGGATGAGCCTGCCGACCAGCGCCTCCTCGGCTGCGGCGCCGATGTCCGCCCTCGAACTGGCGCACGTGCTCGAACTGCCCCCGCCGACGCCCGAGCAGCAGGCCGTCATCGAGGCGCCGCTGACGCCCGCGCTGGTCGTCGCGGGAGCCGGCAGCGGCAAGACCGAGACCATGGCCAACCGGGTCGTCTGGCTGCTGGCGAACGGGCACGTCCGCGTGTCCGAGGTGCTCGGGCTCACCTTCACCCGGAAGGCCGCCGGCGAGCTGGGCGAGCGGATCGAGCGGCGGATCTCGCAGCTCGACGCGGCCGGGCTCCTCGGCGATGCTCTCGATCCGTTCGACCTGCCCACGGTCTCGACCTACAACGCCTTCGCGAACGGGATCTTCCGCGACAACGCCCTCCGCGTCGGCCGGGAGAGCGAGTCGCAGGTGCTCGGCGACGCCTCGGCCTGGCAGCTCGCCAGATCACTCGTCGTCGCGAGCAGAGACGACCGGCTGGCGGGTCTCGGTCGCAGCGTCGACTCCCTCACGGAGGCCGTGCTGCGACTCAGTCACGCGCTCAGCGAGAACGTCACGTCGGCGGAGCCGGTCGCCGCCCTCGCCGAGCGGTTCCTCGACCTCGCCGGTCTGCCCTCGACGAAGGGCAGCGCCTACAAGTCCGTCACCGATGCCGTCGGGGCCGTGTCGGCGCTCCCGCCCCTGCTCGAGCTCGCCGACGCCTTCGCCGACGAGAAGGCCCGACGGGGATTCGTCGAGTACTCCGACCAGGTGGCCCTCGCTCTCGAGGTCTGCGAGACGGCGCCCGATGTCGTCTCGGAGCTGCGCGACCGGTTCCGGGTCGTGCTGCTCGACGAGTATCAAGACACCAGCGTCGTGCAGACGCGCCTGCTCTCGAGGCTCTTCCGGGGCACGGGGGTGATGGCGGTCGGCGACCCGCATCAGTCGATCTACGGGTTCCGGGGGGCGAGCGCCGCGAACCTCGGGCGGTTCCCCGTCGACTTCGACGCGGCCGAGGGCACCCGCTACAGCCTGTCGACGAGCTGGCGGAACGCCTCGACCGTCCTCGACGCGGCCAACCGGGTGGTGGCCGACCTGGCGACCTCCGGCGACGACCTCGTGGGGACGTTGCGGCCCCGTCCGTCGGCCCCGCGCGGTGCGGTCGAGGTCGCCTACGAGCAGACCCTGCCCGAGGAGGCCGCCCGGGTCGCCGAGTGGTTCGCCGGCCGGCTCGCGATCCCGACCGTGGTCGACGGGCGACCGGCACGACGCACCGCCGCATTGCTGTTCCGGTCGAAGAAGACGATGCCGGTCTTCGTCGAGGCGCTGGCCGCCCGGGGCGTGCCGTACCACGTGCTGGGAGTCGGCGGTCTGCTGCAGCGGCCCGAGGTCGTCGACCTCGTGGCGTGCCTGCGGGTTCTGCACGACCCTGCGGCGGGGTCCGAGCTCATCCGCCTGATGGCGGGTGCCCGATGGCGGGTGGGCGTCCACGACATCGCCGCGCTCCGGGGGGTGTCGTCGTGGCTCTTCTCGCACGACCACGCCCAGCAGGCGCTCTCCGACGAGGTCACCGCCGGGTTCCGTGCGTCGGTCGCGGTCGGCGAGCACGGCTCCATCGTCGACGCCCTCGACTTCGTCGCGACCGCGCCTCTCGCGCACCGGCAGCTCGAGGCGTTCAGCCCCGCGGGTCTCGACAGGCTGCGCCGTCTCGGCGCCCAGCTGGCGTTCCTCCGCGGTCGGACGGGTCTCGATCTCGTCGACCTCGTCACGGTCGTGCAGCAGGAGATGCTCCTCGACGTCGAGGTGGCAGCGGCCACGGGTGCAGGGTCGGGCGGTGCCTGGCTGCAGGCGTTCGACGACGAGCTCTCGGGCTACGTCGCCACCGACGACGGCGCCTCGCTCGGTGGCTTCCTCGCCTGGCTGACGGCGGCAGAGCGCCGCGACGACATGGGCCCGCGAACGGAGGCGGGCGAACGCGGCACCGTGCAGCTTCTGACCGTGCACGGTTCCAAGGGCCTCGAATGGGACGTCGTCGGAGTGCCGCGCCTCGTCGAGGGCGAGTTCCCCGGCACGTCGCGTGCGGGCGTGGGCTGGCTCGGCTTCGGAGAGCTGCCGTACGAGTTCCGCGGCGACGCGGCCGAACTCCCCGAGCTCGGGTGGCGCGGGGTCGACGACCAGAAGGACTTCGACCGCCGGCTGAGCGAGTTCAAGACCGAACTCGTCGCGCGTCACGAGGGCGAAGAGCGCCGACTGGCCTACGTCGCGTTCACCCGGGCCAAAGACGAGCTCCTCCTGAGCGGCTCGTTCTGGTCGTCGACCGTCAAACCCCGGAAGCCGAGTCGGTACCTGACCGACCTCGCGGCCGCGGGTCTCGTCGATTCCGAGAGTGTTCCCGAGGCGCCGGAGGACGACGAGAATCCATTGGCCGAGGCCACCCGCGAGCTGCCCTGGCCGGGGGATCCCCTGGGGGCGCGCCGCGCAGCGGTCGAAGAGGCCGCCGGTCGGGTCGGTCGGCTCATCGCGGCACGACGGGCTCATGCCGAGACGGTCGAGACGGTCGAGACGGTCGAGACGGTCGAGACGGTCGAACCGACAGATCGGCGGGCGGGCGAGCAGCAGACCGATGCGGACCGCGCGCCCCTCCTCTGGGCCGCCGACATCGACCTCCTCCTGCTCGAGCGCGACGCCGCACGAGCGGGGGCGGGTCTGCTCGATCTGCCGCAGCGGATCCCGGCGTCCCGCTTCAAGGACTACGTTGACGACCCGGCCTCGGTGGCAGCAGCGCTGCGGCGGCCCCTGCCCGAGCGCCCCTACCGGGCCACGCGTCTCGGCACCCTGTTCCACGAGTGGGTCGAGTCCCGGTACCGGCCCACGGGGCGGGTCGAGGTGCTCGACGCATTCGCCGTCGAGACCGACCTGGACGACGAGCAGGTCGGCGGGACGCGGGGTGTGGTCGACCCGGACGACGCGCGTCGGCTGGCCGAACTGCAGGCGACCTTCGAGCGCTCCGACTGGGCGGCCCTCGAGCCCGTCGACGTCGAGCTCGAGGTGCACCTGCCGCTCGCCGGCCGCACGGTCATCTGCAAGATCGACGCCGTCTTCGCGCGCGGCGACCGCTTCGAGGTCGTCGACTGGAAGACCGGGCGTTCACCGGTCGACGCCGACGACCTCGAGCTCAAGCAGCTGCAGCTGGCCCTCTACCGCGAGGCCTACGCCGCGTACCGGGGCATCCCCACCGAGCAGATCGACGCGGCGTTCTACTTCGTGGCCGACGACCGGGTCCTCCGGCCGGAGCACATCGCCGACCGGGCCGAGCTGCTCGACCTCTGGGGTCGCGTCGAGAGAGGAGTCAGCCCTCAGCCGTGACGCCGTTCCGTGGTCGACAGCAGCTTCTCGACGCCGTCGATGTCGAGGGCTGCCGTCTGACCGGCGCCGATCGCGCCGCTCCGGTCGAGTTGCAGCGAGTCGACCAGGCCGCCCATCAGCTCGACGGCGTCGTCGACCACCTCGGTGCTCTTCGTGCTCGTGCCGTGCAGCAGCCACTTCGCGAGTTCGAGCTCGTGATAGAGGGTCGCCCGGTGGCGCAGCTGGTGGTCGCTCGAGCCGCGCTCGGCGTTGTAGGCGTCGAACGCCTCGTCCACCGACGACGGCGTGCCGAGCAACCAGGCGAGATCGCGTGCGGGGTCGCCGACGTGCAGCTCGTGCCAGCCGAGGACGCCGGTGACGTCGCCGCCCGAGACCAGGATCGACCCGGCGTCGAGTGCGCCGTTGACGACCGTGGGCTGGAACTGCCAGAGCAGGTGATCCTGGATCGCCGCCTCCCACCGTTCGAGCAGGGCGGCCGGCAGGAGGCGCGTCGAGGCCGCCCGGTCGACCAGCGACGCCGTCGACCGCATCGCCTCGAACGGCGTGTGGCTGGTCAGACCCGCGTCCGTGACGAAGCTGGTCGGCAGGGAGTGGATGGCCGCGATGCCCCGGCCGACGACCGCGGGCAGACCCGAATCGGGGGTGACCCGGGAGGCGGGGACGTGCTCGCCGGCGATGAAGTCGTAGACGATGCCCCGGGTGCGACCGAGGGGCGCCTGACCGCGGTACTGGGGGACGGCGAAAGGCAGACGACCGCGGACGCCGGCGCTCAGGGCGCGAAGGGAGACGAGGTCGGCCGACTGGCGGGCCTCGGCCCGCTGCGAGCGGGGCACGCGGATGATCCAGTGCTCGCCCAGGCGCCCGTTCAGCAGCGCCGAGTCGTAGTCGCCGCCGGTCGGGGAGCCGTACGGGGCGGCCGCGGAGACGTCCAGGTCGGCGACTGCCGCCGTGGCCAACGCGGCTAGAGTGAGATGAGATCTGGCCATGCCCTCAGGGTAGGCCGCCCGGTGTGGTGCCCCGTCGTTCGCCACGCTGTCAAACCGTGATGATTGGTCGTTCGATGTCCTCGCCTCTGACGGACCGTCTCCCGCTCGCCCGGCACCAGGTCGATCGCGACTACCTGACGCGTGATCGCGCCGGCGCCGTGTCCGACCTCCTGGCTTCGGAAGACACCCGCGTCCTGCCCCTCTGGCGCGGGCGCACGCTGATGGCCTCCGAAGACCGCCTCGCTCTGCTCCCGGCCGGTGACGTCCCCACGGCCGACGACTACGTCTACCTCGGACTGTCGCAGGCGGCCGACGCGGCCGAACCCGTCGGCACCCCGCTCGTGGCGGCGCTGCTCGGCGACGACCAGGCGCGTGCGCTGGAGCCCGACGAGGCGTCCTGGGGCAGCCTCCGGGCCTTCGGCAGCGCGCTGAGCGCCCGCGACGCGGGTCTGGCGGTCGAGGCGGTCGCCGTGGCCAACTGGCACGACTCGCACCGCTTCTCGCCGCGCAGCGGTCGCGAGCTCGTCAGCGACAAGGCCGGGTGGGTCCGTCGCGACCCCGAGAACGGCCACGAGGTCTTCCCCCGGACGGACCCCGCGATCATCGTGGCCGTCACGGACGCCGACGACCGCCTCCTGCTCGGGTCGAACGCCCTCTGGGAGAACAACCGCTACTCGCTGCTCGCGGGCTTCGTCGAGCCCGGCGAGTCGCTCGAGCAGGCCGTGCAGCGCGAGATCTTCGAGGAGTCCGGCGTGAAGGTCGTCGACCCCGTGTACCTCGGATCGCAGCCCTGGCCGTTCCCGGCCAGTCTGATGCTGGGGTTCCGCGCCCGGGTCGACGTCGACGACCCCGGCGTCCTCGAACCCGACGGCGCGGAGATCCTCGAGCTGCGCTGGTTCAGTCGCGCCGAGCTCGCCGCGAGTCTCGGCGAGGTCATCCTGCCCGGCCGCACATCGATCGCCCGCGCCATCATCGAGGACTGGTTCGGCGGCGAGATCGACCAGTGACCGAGGCCGCCGAACTCATCGCCGGGCTCGACGAGCAGCAGCGGGAGGCGGCCCGTCGGCTGCTCGGTCCGGTCTGCCTGCTCGCGGGCGCCGGAACGGGCAAGACCCGTGCGATCACGCACCGGATCGCCTACGGCGTCGCGACCGGGGTCTACGCGCCGAACCGCGTCATGGCGCTGACCTTCACCTCGCGGGCCGCCGCCGAGCTCCGCGGTCGTCTCCGGGCGCTGGGCGCCGGGGGAGTGTCGGCGCGCACCTTCCACGCGTCGGCGCTGTCGCAGCTGTCGTACTTCTGGCCGCAGACGATGGGCGGTCAGATGCCGCGCCTGATCGACGGCAAGGGCAAGCTGATCGCGCACGCGGCCGAGCGGCTGGGGCTGAAGCTCGACACGGCGTCTCTCCGCGACATGGCGGGCGAGATCGAATGGCGCAAGGTCTCCCGTCTCACGCTCGAGTCGTACGCTCAGGCGCTGCCCCAGCGGTCGCTGCCGCAGAACGTGAGCCCCGAACGCGCACTCGACCTGCACGCGGCCTACGAGGACATCAAAGACGAACGGCGGCAGCTCGACTTCGAGGACGTCCTGCTCGCCACGGTCGGCATGCTCCAGCTCGAAGCGCGCGTCGCGCAGCAGGTCCGAGAGCAGTACCGGTTCTTCGTGGTCGACGAGTACCAGGACGTCTCGCCGCTGCAGCAGGAGCTCCTCGAGCTCTGGCTCGGCGACCGCAACGACCTGTGCGTGGTGGGCGACGCCAGTCAGACGATCTACTCGTTCGCGGGCGCGTCGGCCGACTACCTGCTCGGCTTCGGCTCGCGCTACGACGACGCCACCGTGGTCCGTCTCGAGCAGAACTACCGCTCGTCGCGTCAGATCGTCGACACCGCCAACCAGCTGATGCGAGGGCGACCCGGCGCGCTCCACCTGCATCCCGCCGTCGAGACCACCGGTCCCGTCCCTCCGGTCGTCGAGTACCCGAGCGACTCCGCCGAGGCCCGCGGCGTGGCGCAGACGATCGCCGACGAGATCCGTTCGGGTGTCGCTCCGGAGGAGATCGCGGTGCTGTACCGGGTCAACGTCCAGGCCGCGGCGATCGAGCGGGCACTCGCCGACGTCGGCGTCTCGACCCGGATCCACGGCGCGACGAGGTTCTTCGAGCTCCGCGAGGTCAAGGAGGCGCTGATGATGCTGAAGGGCGCCGCCGTCAGCATCGTGGGCGAGCCGCTCTTCAAGACCGTCAGCGACGTCCTCCGGTCGCTCGGTTGGACCCAGGAGGCCCCCGAGCAGCGCGGCGCCATCCGCGATCGGTGGGAGTCCTTGAACGCCCTGATGGGCCTGGCCGAGGCCTCGCCCGCCGACACGACCCTCCGCGCATTCGTCGACGAGCTCCTGGCGCGGCAGGCGGGCCAGCACGAGCCGACCATGCCCTCGGTCACCCTCGCGACCCTGCACTCCGCGAAGGGCCTCGAGTGGCGGAGCGTCTACCTCGTCGGTCTCAGCGAGGGGCTCGTGCCGATCAGCTACGCCCAGAACCCCGAGGCCGTCGACGAGGAGCGCCGCCTGCTCTACGTCGGGGTCACCCGCGCCCGCGAACGCCTCCGTCTGTCGTGGAGTCAGACCGGGCAGGGCCGAGGAGGCGCGCGTCAGCCGAGCAGGTTCCTGGAAGAACTGCGCATCCGCAGTCGGAATGCGGCCGAGTCGACATCGTCGTGATCCGACCCGTCTCGAGGTCGATGCGCAGGACGGCGCCGGCGGAGCCGGCATCGGCCCGGCGGCCGCCCACCACGAGCGGCTCCGAGTCGAGGAGTCGTCGCGCGGCCGCGGCCGCCGCCTCCCGGAGGACGAGTGGTCTGGGTCGAGCCACGGGTCGTGTGCTGAGCTGACCCGCTATCGCGGGCCAGGCCGAATCGGCGTCGCCGGCCGTGAGGTGGAGGCATCGAGCGCAGGCGGTCAGCCCCGGCACGACGAGAGGGCCGATGCGCACGGAGCGGTCGCCCGTCCGGACGAGGAGATGGGGGAGATCGCCCCGCATCCAGTCCGACGCCGTCACGGGGTCGGGGGCCGGGCCGCCCACCAGCACGCCGACGGCGGGTGGGCTCCGAGGGTCGAGTCGCACCGCACCGACGGTGTGGACCGCGGTGTGCACCGGCAGGCCCTCCGACTGCAGCAGCCTCCCGATGTCGTCGGCCAAGGGTCCGCTGCCGGCGAGGAGCACGGCGAAGGCGGGCGGAGCCTGCGTCGGTCGGCGGTCGAGGGCGGGCTCGAGCCGTGCCACGAGGCGTGCGGCGTCGAGTCGGTCGCCCCCGGTCTGGGCCAGGATCGCGTCGACGCCGCCGTCACCCAGTCCGTGCGCCACAGCCCAGACGAAGGTCTCGTCGAACGCCGTCACGTCATGGAGGACGACGTACGCGCGTTCCACGCCGATCTGCAGAGTCGAGGGGTCCCGCCAGACGACGGCGGTGTGCGGGGGGAAGCGGAGAGGGCGGGACATCCGACGATCATGGTCGCCGACACGGTGGTCGACGCGGTTGTCCACAGGCGCCCCGGCCCCTCGTCCGATTCAGCGCTCGGGGGAGGACCCGGGTTCTCCGGCGGCGCCGTCGCCCCCCTCGTGCGGCCGATCGCCGGACGTGTCGTCGAGGAGCTCCGCGATCGCGCGGTCGACGTCGTCCAGAGCCGGCTCGGCGTCGGTCAGTCGAGCGATCAGACCCTGCGGGTCGTCGATGTCCTCGCTGGAGGGCACGATGTCGGGGTGCGACCACAGCGAGTCGCGGCGTTCGGCACCCACGGCCTCGGTGATCGCCGACCACATGGCCGCGGCCTCGCGCAGTCGCCTCGGGCGCAGCTCGAGACCAACGAGGGTCGAGAACGCGGACTCGGCGGGGCCACCGGCCGCGCGACGACGACGGACCGTCTCGGCGATGGCGCCCGATCTCGGCAGTCGTGCCGTGGCCTCGGCCGTGACGACGTCGACCCAGCCCTCGATCAAGGCGAGCATCGTCTCGAGGCGGGCGAGCGCGGCGAGCTGCTCGTCGGACTTCGGCGGGATCAGAGCGCCGCTGGCCATCGCGTCCCGGAGCTCGTCAGGGCTGGACGGGTCGAAGTCGACGGCCAGCGCCTCGAGGCGCTCGGTGTCGATGCTGATGCCCTGGGCGAATTCGCGGATCGACGAGATGAGGTGGAGGCGCAGCCACCGGGCGTGGCGGAACAGGCGGGCGTGCGCCAGCTCGCGGACGGCGAGGTAGATCTGGATCTGGTCGGTCTCGATGTCGAGGCCCTCGCCGAACGCGGCGACGTTCTGCGGCAGGATCGCGGCCTGCTGGTCGTCGAGCAGCGGGATGCCGACGTCGCCGCCCGAGACGACCTCGAGCGAGAGCTGACCCACCACCTGACCGAGCTGCATGGCGAAGAGCGTGCCGCCGACGCTGCGCATCACCTGGCTGGCACCGGCCAGCAGCGACTGCATCTCCTCCGGGGCCTGATCTCTCAGCACGCCCGTCAGCGAGTCGGCGATGGACGATGCGACCGGCTCGGCGAGCTGACTCCACACCGGCATGGTGAGACGCGACCACTCGGCCCGGGTCACCAGTCGCGGCGCCACCGTCAGCTCGGAGACGAACGTGACGTCGTCGAGCCACAGGGCGGCGACGTGGAACGCCTGCTCGAGAGCGGCCCGGTCGGCGGCGGGCGTCTCGACGGCCGATCGACTGCCGGCGGCGACGGCCTGCTCGGTGGCGACCTTCCAGTCGATCCCGTCACCGCTGCTGTCGACGGCGTTCTGCAGCTGGCTCATCAGCCGGGCCATGAACGCCGGGTCGTCGGGCAGGCCCGCCACACCGGCGAGCTGGGCCGGGTCGATCTCGGAATCACCGGACAGGAACTGGCGCAGCATCTCGCGGAACTCGTCCTCCGGCCCGCGCTGCGAATCATCGGTCATACGAACTACGCTAACTGCTGGCCATCGGAACAACCTCGAATTCGGCGCCCGCCCCGGGCTCCCCGCTCCGCCCGTGGCGAACATCGAAAGGACCGTCGTGGCCTTCTTCTCACCCCCGACCCGCGCCTCCCTGTCCCGGCGCCGTCCCGGCCGGGTCGGCTGGTCGCTGCTGGGGGTGGCTCTCGTCTCCGGTCTGGTGCTCACGTTCCTGCCGTCGCCCTATCTCATCGAGCAGCCGGGCCCGGTGTTCGACACCCTCGGCAGCGCCGAGTACGAAGGCGCCGACCAGCCGCTGATCACCGTGACGGGCGCCGAGACCTACCCCACCGCCGGCACGCTCGACCTCCTCACCGTGAGCGTCCAGGGCAACGAGTCGGTCCGGCCCAGCTGGGTCGAGGTCGTGTCCGCCTGGTTCGACCCGAGCCGGGCCGTCGTCCCGGTCGAGGCGATCTACCCCTCGGGGGTGACGAACGAGCAGGTCGACGAGCAGAACACGGTCGACATGCAGAACTCGCAGAAGTCCGCCATCGCCGCGGCCATGATCCACGACGGCTACACGGTGCCCAGCAGGGTCACGATCAGCCAGGTCTCCGCCGGCGGCCCGGCCGAGGGCGTGCTGGAAGAGGGCGACGTCGTCATCAGCGTCAACGGCACCAGCCTCGAGGCGGACGGCGACGTCGACACGCTCCGGCGGCTCGTGGCCGAGAACGGCGTGGACGAGGCCGCCACGGTCGTCGTCGAGAGGTCCGGCACGTCGATCACGACGGAGGTGACCCCTCAGGAGGTGCAGCGCACGGCCCTGCTCGGGGTCGGCGTCAGCGTCGACTACGACTTCCCCTTCGACGTGTCGCTGAAGCTCGACCAGGTGGGCGGTCCGAGCGCCGGCATGATGTTCGCACTCGGCATCATCGACAAGACGACCCCCGGCGAGCTGAACGGCGGCGAGCAGGTCGCGGGGACGGGCACGATCACCGCCTCGGGCCAGGTGGGCCCGATCGGCGGGATCCGTCAGAAGCTCTACGGCGCCCGGGACGCCGGGGCGAGCGTGTTCCTCGCACCGGCCGACAACTGCGACGAGGTCGTGGGCAACGTGCCCGACGGGCTCGACGTGTACTCGGTGACGACGCTCGACGACGCCGTGACGGTGCTCGAGACCGTGGCGGACGACGGCGACACGGCGTCGCTTCCGACCTGCACGGCGGGCTGAGGGCGGCCACCCAGCCGGGTCATAGGTCGGCGGTCGAGGGTTGAACGGTCAGGTGCGGCCCGTAGGATGGCCCCTCCACGTACCCCTGAGCCAGGAGCACACACTTGACGTCACCAGCATCGTCGCGATCCGCACGCCGTTCGCCCCGATTGCCCGTCCTGGTCACGGTGGCGATCCTCGCCGCTCTGGTCATCGCGTTCTTCATCTTCTCGTCCCTGCTGACCGACTACATGTGGTTCGACCAGCTCGGGTTCGCGAACGTGCTGACCACCCAGTGGATCGCCTCGGCGGTGATGTTCTTCATCGGGTTCCTGGCCATGGCCATCCCGGTCTACGTCAGCATCGAGATCGCGTTCCGCTTCCGGCCGGTGTACGCCAAGCTCAACTCCCAGCTCGACCGCTACCAGCAGGTCATCGAGCCGCTGCGTCGAGTCGTCGTGATCGGCGTGCCGATCGTCCTCGGGCTGTTCGCCGGCATCGCGTCGTCGACCAGCTGGCAGGTCGCGCTCCAGTGGCTCAACCGCACGCCCTTCGGTACGACGGACCCGAAGTTCGGCCTCGACGTCGGCTTCTACGTCTTCTCGCTGCCCTTCTACCAGGGCGCGGCCGGGTTCGCGTCGGCGGTCGTCCTGATCTCCGGTCTCGCCGCCGTCGCGACGAGCTACCTCTACGGCGCGCTGCGCTTCACGGGGCGCGAGGTCCGCATCTCGAAGGTCGCGCGCATCCAGCTCGCCATCACCGCAGCCGTCTACCTGCTCCTCCAGGGCGTGAGCCTCTGGCTCGACCAGTACGCGACCCTCACGCAGGGCGCCAACAAGCTCCTCACCGGTGTCACCTACGCCGATGACGCCGCCGGCATCCCCGGCAAGCAGATCCTCGCGCTCGCCGCGGCGATTGTGGCCGTGCTCTTCATCGTGACGGCCATCATCGGCCGCTGGCGTCTGCCGGTCATCGGCACCGCGGCATTGATCATCGCGAGCATCATCGTGGGCGGCATCTACCCCTGGATCGTCCAGCGCTTCCAGGTCGAGCCTAGCGAGCGCACGGTCGAGGCGCCGTTCATCGAGAACAACATCGATGCGACCCGCGAGGCCTACGGGGTGGCCGATGTCGAAGAAGAGACTTACGACGCCCAGTCCGACGCCGAGGCCGGTGCACTCGCCGGCGATGCGGTGACGACCGCCAACATCCGCATCATCGACCCCGCTCTCGTCACCGACGCTTTCGCGCAGCTCCAGCAGTACCGCCAGTACTACAGCTTCCCCGAGCAGCTGTCGGTCGACCGGTACACGATCGACGGCAACACGCAAGACACCGTCATCGCGGTCCGCGAGCTGAACACCGATCAGCTCGGCGCATCGGCGACGCCCTACAACACGACCTTCGTCTACACGCACGGTTACGGCGTGGTCGCCGCCTACGGCAACCAGCGCTCCGCCGACGGTCAGCCCGTGTTCCTCGAGTCGGGCATTCCCGTGACGGGTGCGCTCGGCGACGCCGACGAGTACGAGCCGCGGATCTACTTCGGTCAGCAGTCGCCGGCGTACTCCATCGTCGGCGGCAACGGGGACAACGACATCGAGCTCGATTACCCGTCGGGCAGCAACGACAACGGGACGAACCAGACGACCACCTTCGACGGTGACGGCGGGCCGAAGCTCGACAACCCCTTCAAGAAGCTGATCTACGCGATCAAGTTCCAGTCCGAGCAGATCTTCCTGTCGGACGCCGTGAACAACGAATCGCAGATTCTCTACGACCGCGACCCGTCCGAGCGCGTCCAGAAGGTCGCCCCGTACCTGACCATCGACAGCGCGCCCTACCCGGCCGTGGTCGACGGCAAGGTCGTGTGGATCGTCGACGGCTACACGACGACGCGCGACTACCCGTACTCGAAGCCTCAGGCGCTCAGCGACGCGATCGCCGACACCTACACCGAGCGCCCGACGTACGCCTCGAACGAGATCAACTACATCCGCAACTCGGTGAAGGCCACGGTCGACGCCTACGACGGATCGGTGAACCTCTACGCCTGGGACACCGAAGACCCGATGCTCCAGACCTGGCAGAAGATCTTCCCCTCGACGCTGACGCCGCTGGCCGACATGTCCGTCGATCTGATGCAGCACGTCCGCTACCCGCAGGACATGTTCAAGGTGCAGCGCGCCATCCTCGGCACGTATCACGTCACCGACTCCGACTCGTTCTACTCGAGCGACGACGCGTGGGTCACGCCGAACGAGCCGACGAGCACCGCGACGACGCCGCCCCTGCAGCCGCCGTACTACCTGACGCTGCAGCTGCCCGATCAAGATCCGGCCTTCTCGATCTACTCGACGTACATCCCCCAGCAGTCGGGTGAGAACGCCCGGAACGTCCTGACCGGGTATCTCGCGGCGAACGCCGATGCGGGGTCGACACCGGGGGAGGTCGCCGACAGCTACGGCGATCTGACCCTGCTGACCCTCCCGCGAACGGACACCCTCCCCGGCCCGGGGCAGGTGCAGAACAACTTCAACACGGACACCGCCGTGGCGAACCAGCTGGCTCTGCTCACCCGCGGTGACACGAGCGTCGTCCGAGGCAACCTGCTCACGCTCCCCGTGGGCGGCGGTCTCCTGTACGTTCAGCCGATCTACGTGAAGTCGACGTCGGAGACCTCGTACCCCGTGCTGCAGCGGATCCTGGTCTCGTTCGGTGACCAGATCGCCTTCGAGGACACCCTCGACGGCGCCTTGGACGAGCTGTTCGGCGGGAACTCCGGTGCGACAGCCGGTGACAACGGCGTGCCGACGACCGACCCGGCGGCCGACGACGGTGCGACCGACGACGGCGCGACCGATGGTGGTGACACGGGCGGCGACACCGAGACCCCGGCTCCGACCACGGCTCCTGACGCCGGCTCGGGAACGGACAACCCGGCGCTCGACCAGGCTCTGGCCGACGCGCAGTCCGCTCTCGACGACCGGGCCGCGGCGTACGCCGACAACGACCTCGTCGCGGCGGCGGAGGCGGACGCCCGTCTGCAGACCGCCCTCGAGGACGCGGTCGCAGCGAGCGGCGAATAGCACTCGCACCATCGATCGATGAGACCCCCTCCGGTGCTTCCGGAGGGGGTCTCGTCGTCTCCCGGAGGCCTGGACTGATCGCGATTGGACGGACCGTGAAACGCGTGCTAGTGTTTCTTCTTGTGCCGCGGGGTGGAGCAGTTCGGTAGCTCGCTGGGCTCATAACCCAGAGGTCGTAGGTTCAAATCCTGCCCCCGCAACAGAAGAAAGAAAAGCCCTGGTCATCGACCAGGGCTTTTCTCGTTTCCCGCCATGCGTGTCTCGTCTCTCGAGGTTCCGCACTCGTCACTGCGCATGTCATTCTGACCTCATGCCGAACCTCCGAGTCGTCGTCGCTCCCGATTCGTTCAAGGGGTCGGCCGGCGCAGCCGTCATCGCCTCCGCCGTGGCGCGGGGCTGGCTCCGGGTCCGCCCGGACGACGTGCTCATCGAGGCGCCTCTGGCCGATGGGGGCGAGGGAACGCTCGATGCCTTCGAGGCGGCCGTCCCCGGGTCCGTCCGCCGTGAGACCGATGTGCCCGGCCCTGACGACCGGATCGTGCGGGCGCCCTGGCTCCTGCTGCCCGACGGTACGGCGGTCGTCGAGCTGGCGGCGGCCAGCGGGCTCGTCCTCCTGGAGGCGCCTCGTCCCTACGACGCGCATACGCGCGGGCTCGGGCGGGTCATCGTCGCGGCACTGGACGCGGGGGCCACGAGAGTGGTCATCGGTCTCGGGGGCAGCGCTTCCACCGACGGCGGCGCGGGGCTGCTCGTCGAACTGGGGGCGCGTCTCCTCGACTCCGTCGGAGACGCCGTGCCCGACGGGGCCCACGGGCTGACGGCCGCGGTCCGCATCGACCTGAGCGGGCTCCGAGCGCTGCCGCCCCGAGGGGTCACGGTGCTCGCGGACGTCCGCAACCCGCTCGTCGGTCCGCGGGGCGCCGCCGCCGTGTACGGGCCGCAGAAGGGCGCCACGGGCGACGACGTGCTCGCACTCGACGAGGGTCTGCGTCGCTTCGCCCAGCTCGTCGACGTCGATCCCGAGACCCCGGGGGCCGGGGCGGCGGGCGGGACGGGCTTCGGTCTGCTGGTCTGGGGGGCCGCGCTCGTCCCGGGAGCCGAGGTCGTGGCTGACCTCGTGGACCTCCCGTCGCTCATGACCCGCGCCGATGTCGTCGTCACGGGCGAGGGGCGCCTCGACGAGCAGACCGCCGAGGGCAAGGTGGTCTCGGTCGTCGCATCGATCGCGGGGTGGGCCGACGTCCCGGTGCTCGTCGTGGCGGGCTCCATCGCCGACGGCGTCGCCGATCAGTCGGTCTCCATCGCCCTGTCCGAGCTCGCAGGAGGCGCGGAGGAGTCCATCGCCCATCCCGAGCTCTGGGCCGAGCGGGCCGGTGCCGCCCTGGCGGTGCACGTGATCACCCGAGGAGTGCGGGGCGAGTTGTCGTCAGAGGCGGAGCGCAGCGAGGCGGCGGGTGGCCTCGTCGATGACCTCGACTCGCTTGCAGAACGCGAAGCGGACGAGTGACGAGTACTCGTCCGCCAGGGCGGGGTGGCAGAAGGCGCTGACCGGCACGCCGACCACGCCCGCGATGCCGGGCAGCGCCCGGCAGAACGACGCCGCGTCGTCGAAGCCCAGCGGGGCGGCGTCGGCGACGACGAAGTACGAGCCCCGCGAGGGGGAGACCTCGAAGCCCGCCGTCGAGAGTCCGCCGGCGAGGAGGTCGCGCTTGTGCTGCAGATCGGCGGCGAGCCGGTCGAAGTGGTCGCGGGGGAGTCGCAGCCCGGCGGCGATCGCGGGCTGGAAGACGGAGCCGTTGACGAAGGTCAGGAACTGCTTGACGCTCATCACCTGGGAGACGAGCTCGGCGGGCCCGGACAACCAGCCGATCTTCCATCCCGTCGCGTTGAAGGTCTTGCCGCCGCTCGAGATCGTGAGCGTGCGTTCGGCCGCACCGGGGAGGGTCGAGATGGGCACGTGAGGGACATCGTCGAAGACGAGGTGCTCGTACACCTCGTCGGTCACGATGATCGCGTCGAACTGGTGGGCGAGGGCGACCACGGCCCGACGCGTCTCGTCGTCGAGCAGGGTGCCGGTGGGGTTGTGGGGGTCGTTGACGATCACGAGGCGGGTCCGCGGCGAGAACGCCGCCCGCAGTTCGAGGGGGTCGACCCGGAAGTCGGGACCCCGCAGGGGGACCGTGCGGTGCCTGCCGCCGGCGAGTCCGATCACCGCGCCGTAGGCGTCGTAGAACGGCTCGAGGGTGACGACCTCGTCGCCCGCGTCGACGAGGGCGAGCACCGTCGCGGCCAGCGCCTCGGTCGCGCCGGCGGTCACGAGGACCTCGCGCTCCGGGTCGAGGTCGATTCCGTAGAAGCGCGACTGGTGCTCGGCCACCGCCTCGAGCAGGGTCGGCATGCCGCGGCCCGGCGGGTACTGGTTGAGCCCGCTCGTCAGGGCGTCCCTCGCGGCGGTGAGCACCGCCTCCGGAGGGTCCTCGTCGGGGAAGCCCTGTCCGAGGTTGACGGCGCCGGTGGACGCGGCCAGTGCGGACATCTCGGCGAAGATCGTGGGCGACAGTCGGCCCGCATCGTCGAGGAGCATGGCGCCGCGGGCCGTCCGCTGCCACGGTGTCGGTGAGGTCATGGTCCCTCACCGTAGCCCTCGGCGTGCTGCATGACGGGGCGGCGACCTAGAGTCGGATCCAGGCGTCGCTTATCGGGCGTGCAGCCCGCGCACAGGTTCGCCGAATGCTCTGCACAGGTGGACGGACCAGGCTGATGACGCTTGAAAGGAGCATCCGCTGATGAACGAGAACCCCCGGGGCGCAGACGACGCCGACGACACGACGCGTGGACCCCACGACGGCGAGGCGGCCCGAGACGACTCGACGGGCCGCGACGGCTCGACCGCCGGCGGTGACGAGGTGACGTACGGGGCCCCTCGGCTCCCCGACGGCGGTGCAGCCCCCGACGGAGACCAGGCACCTGGCGGCTACTCGGCGCCCGGCAGCTACTCGGCGCCCGGCAGCTACTCGGCACCGGGCAGCTACGCCGCGCCCGGCAGCTACTCGGCGCCCGGCTACCCTGAGCAGTCCTACGGCGGTCAGTCGCCCTACGGTGGTCAATCGCCCTACGGTGCCCAGCAGCCCACTCCGGGCCAGCAGGGTCACGCATCACCCCAGGCCTACGGGGCCCAGCAGGCCTACGGGGCCCAGCAGAACGACGGGAATCAGCACGGCTACGCCGGTCAGGCCGGCTACGCGCAGGGCGGCTACGCGCAGGCCGGTGCCGACGGCACCCCCACGCAGCAGTACGGGCACCACGGTGCGTACGCCGCGCAGAACCCCTACGACACGAGCACCTGGCAGGCGCCGGCACCCGCGCAGAAGACGAAGCGGAACCGCGGGGTCGGCGTGCTGGCGGCGACGCTGGCCGTCGGACTCGTCGCGGGCGGTGCCCTGGGCGGGGTGATCGGCGGATCCGTGGCCGATGGAGGCGCGGGCGCGTCGACCGCGGCCGGACCCTCTCGGGACCTGACCGTCAACGACTACGACGACGCCACCGTGGTGACGGCCGTCGCGGCGAAGGCCACGAAGTCCGTCGTGACGATCAACGTCGCGTCGGGCTCCTCCGGCGGAACGGGTTCGGGGGTCATCCTCTCCGACGACGGGTACATCGTGACCAACACGCACGTCGTCACCCTCGACGGGGCGAGCGCGTCCGGCTCCGTCAGCGTGACGATGAGCGACGGCAGCATCCTGCCCGCCGAGGTCGTCGGACTCGATCCCGTCGTCGACCTCGCCGTCCTCAAGGTCGACGCGACCGGTCTGACCCCCATCGAGTTCGCGGACTCCTCGAAGCTCAACGTCGGCGACACCGCCGTCGCGATCGGTGCGCCCCTCGGGCTCTCGAACACGGTCACCGACGGCATCGTCTCGACACTGAACCGCAGCATCACGGTGCAGTCGTCCGCGGCTCCGTCCGACGGGTCCGATCAGGGCGACTCGAACGACAACAACGGCCAGGGCCCGTTCTCGTTCAACAACGGCGACGGTGCGCAGCAGGCTCCGGCCAGCAGCGTCATCTCGCTGCCGGTCATCCAGACGGACGCCTCGATCAACCCCGGCAACTCGGGCGGTGCGCTCCTCGACTCCGACGGCGAACTGATCGGGCTGAACGTCGCCATCGCGAGCTCTGGCGAGTCCTCCGGCAGCATCGGCGTCGGATTCTCGATCCCGTCGAATCTCGTGAAGCGCGTGGCGGGTGAGATCCGCGACTCCGGTTCCGCCTCGCACGGTCTGCTCGGCGCCAGCGTCGACGACGCGACGAGCGACTCGGCCGCCACGCAGGTCGGGGCCCTCATCGTCCAGATCAGCCAAGGAGGCGCGGCCCAGTCTGCCGGGCTCCGTCAAGGCGACGTCGTGACCGAGTTCAACGGCGTCCCGATCAGCGACCGCACCGATCTGACCGCGCAGGTGCGATTCCTGGGAGGGGGCAGCGACGCCGAGCTGACCTACGTCCGAGACGGGCAGGAGGGCACCGCGAAGGTGTCCCTCGACACTCTCACCACCTAGCAGCAGGGGGTCTCCTCCTGAGGGCGGGTCGTGGCGAGTGTCGCCGCGGCCCGCCCATCGCTGTTGATAGGCTCGCTGTCGATCGTCGGGGCATCCGACACGACCCACCGCGCCCCGTGCGCCGCGAGAACCCGAGGCCCGACCGACATGACACCGCTCGAGACTCCTCTGCCGGGTGTCTCGTACGTCATGCCCGTGCTGAACGAGGAGCGCGACATCCGCTCCGCCGTCGAGAGTCTCGTCGCGCAGGACTACCAGGGCCCCTTCGAGATCCTCCTGGCCCTCGGGCCGAGCGTCGACCGGACGAACGACGTCGTGGCCGAGATGTCGGCGGCCGACCCCCGCATCCGCAGTCTGGCCAACCCGGTCGGCTCGACGCCGGCCGGTCTGAACGTGGCGATCCGTGCCTCCGTCCATCCGGTGACCGTCCGCGTCGACGCGCATTCGGTGCTGCCGACCGACTACACCCGTCTCGCCGTCGCGGCCCTGCAGCGCAGCGGCGCCGACAACGTGGGCGGGATCATGAAGGCCGAGGGGCGCACCCCCTTCGAGAAGGCGGTGGCGCGGGCGTACGGCAGCCGCGTCGGGCTCGGAGGCACGCCCCACCATGTCGGGGGAGTCGAGGGGCCGACCGAGACCGCGTACCTCGGGGTGTTCCTGCGCTCGCGCCTGATCGAGGTGGGGCTCTTCGACGAGGGCATCAAGCGCGGTCAGGACTGGGAGCTCAACCGCAGGTTGCGCGCGACCGGCGGCACCGTCTGGTTCACCCCCGACCTCGTGGTCACCTACCGACCGCGGCCGAGCATCCGGAAGCTCGTCCGCCAGTTCGTCGCCACCGGTCTCTGGCGCGGCGAACTGGCGCGCCGGTTCCCCAAGGCCAACACCGTCCGCTATCTGGTGCCGCCGGTGATGGTGATCAGCGTGCTGCTCGGTCTGCTGCTCGGTCTCGTGGGTCTCGCGGCCGCGGTCGTGGGCAGTCCTCTCGCCTGGGCATCCCTCGGCCTCGCGGCACCCGGCGTCTACCTGCTGTTCGTCGTCGCCGCCGCCCTGCTGGCGGCGCGAGGCGAGAGCGTGCGGACCAGGTTGTGGTTTCTCGTAGTCTTGCCTTCCATCCACTTCGGCTGGGGCTTCGGATTCGTCTTCGGTTTCTCGAGCCTGACGAAGAACATCACCGCACATACCGGAAGATAGGCGATCCGATGACCGCCCCGCCCACGAGACCCTCGTCGATCGCCGAACTGCGTCGGGTCGCCCAGCCGCCCGAGGTCCGCAGCAGGGCGAACGCCGAGCACTGGACGGCGTCGCTCTACCTCCGCGACCTGTCGCCGTACCTCACCTGGATGCTGCTCAAGACGAGCGTCACGGCGAACGGCGTCACCGGGCTCATGATCCTCACCGGGTGGGCCACCGCCGCCGCCCTCCTCGTCCCCGGGGTCGGGGGCGCCGCTCTGGCGCTCGTGCTCGGGCAGCTGCAGATGCTGATCGACTGCAGCGACGGCGAGGTCGCCCGCTGGCGGCGGACCAGCTCGCCCGCGGGTGTGTTCCTCGACAAGGTGGGCCATTACTCCACCGAGGCCCTCATCCCCGTCGCCCTCGGCATCCGCGCGGCCGGGTACCCCTTCGACGCTCCCGGCGACTACCTGTGGACCACGCTCGGCTTCGCTCTGGCCCTCGTCATCGTGCTGAACAAGGCGCTGAACGACATGGTGCACGTCGCACGGGCCCACGCCGGCCTGACCCGACTCGAAGACAAACGGGGTGGGGTGAGCGCGCCCAGCAGCCGCCTCCTCTCGCGCCTGCGCGGCGCCGCCCGCTTCCTGCCGTTCCATCGTCTGTACCACTCCGTCGAGCTGACCATCCTCGCCTTCGCGGTGTCACTCGTCGGATTGGTCGTCGGCCAGCCGATCGCCGACCGTGTGCTCCTCTCGGTGCTCGTGCCGCTGGCTCTGCTCGCCCTCGTCGGGCACTTCGTCGCGATCATGGCGTCGAAGCGGGTGCGCTCCTGACCGGGTCCGGGCTGCCGCGCATCGGGGTCGTGAGCCTCACGCAGGGGCGGCGCCCGGCCGAGCTCGAGGCGGGTCTGGCGAGTCTGCTCGCTCAGGAGGGCGTCGAGCTCGACATCGTCTGCGTCGGCAACGGGAGCGGCCCCGGCGATGTCCCGTCGGGCGTGCGCACCCTCGAGCTGGGCGACAACGTGGGCATCCCCGCGGGTCGGAACCGCGGCGCCGATGTCGTGACCGGCGAGTACGTGTTCTTCCTCGACGACGACGCGTCGTTGCCGTCGACCCGCTTCCTGGCCGACGCGGTCGCGATCCTCGAGAGTGATCGGGGCATCGGCCTGCTGCAGCCCCGGGTGATGGACGCCCAGGGGGCGGCCAACCCCCGCCGGTGGATCCCGCGACTGCGGAAGGGCGATCCCCGTACCTCGGGCGACGTCTTCTCGGTCTGGGAGGGCGCGACGCTCCTGCCCCGCGACGTCTTCGACGCCTGCGACGGATGGGGAGAGCCCTACTTCTACGCGCACGAGGGCATCGAGCTCGCCTGGAGGGTCTGGGCCCAGGGGCGCCGAGCGCACTACGAGGGTGGTCTCGTTGCCCATCACCCCGCCATCGACCCGACCCGTCATGGCGAGTACTACCGTCTGAACGCCCGCAACCGGGTCTGGCTCGCCAAGCGCAACCTGCCGTGGCCCCTCGTCCCCGTCTACGTGGCGTCGTGGACGGCCGTCCAGCTGCTGCGCTGGGGACGGACGCCGTCGAAGCTGAGGCCGTGGTTCGCCGGCTGGGCCGAGGGATGGCGCAGCCGCCCCGGCGGCCGTCGGTCCATCGGTTGGGTAACGGTCGGGCGCATGACGAGGGCTGGTCGACCGCCGGTCATCTAGCCTGGAACGACGGCGGAGGCGTTCCGCCGTCGCCCCTCGAACGGAGATCGACCCTGTGGCATTGACCCGTGACCTCACGCTCGCCTGGAGTCTCGTCGGTCGACTCGCGAAGTCCCGTCGCAGCCGCCGAGCACTCGAACGGACCGACGCAGCAGGGCGGGCCCCGCTCGACGGCACGGTGCGGGTGGCCGTCTACTTCGCCGACACGTCCGTGAACATGTACCAGATCCGCCAGTGGTACGGCCCCCTGGCGCGTCTGAACGAGCGCTATCCCGTCGCCATCGTGGCGCGGTCTCCCGGTGCCACGGTCGAGCTGCTCGCCGAGTCGCCGGTGCCCGTGGTCTACGCCCGTCAGGTCGCCGACCTCGAGACGTTCGTCGCCTCCCAGCCCCTCGCGCTCACGCTCTACGTGAACCAGAACGCGAAGAACTTCCAGATGATGCGCTACGGCCGCATGTGGCACGTCTTCGTGAATCACGGCGAGAGCGACAAGATGTACATGACGACGAACCAGTTCAAGGCCTACGACTACGCCTTCGTCGCCGGCGACGCCGCACTCGACCGGCTCTCCGCCAAACTCTGGGACTACGACCTCGAGAAGCGCGCCGTGCCGATCGGCCGCCCCCAGGCCGACCACGTGGCCGGTGTCGTGCCGTTCGAGGCCGACGGCAAGACCGTCGTGCTGTACGCCCCGACCTGGGAGGGCGATCGGTCGTCGGCCGCTTACGGCTCGATCGCATCGCACGGCGTGGCCCTCGTGTCGGCGCTGATCTCGACCGGCCGTCATCGGATCGTCTACCGACCGCACCCTCGGAGCGGAGTGGTCGACCGCGACTACCGGCGGGCGCACGAGACCATCGTGAAGGCGATCGCCGCCGCGAACCTCGCCGATCCATCGGCGCAGCACGTCTACGATTCGGGGTCCGAGCTCGGCTGGCAGCTCGTCGTGGCCGACGTCGCCATCACCGACATCTCGGCCATGGTGTACGACCGGCTGGCGACCGGCAAGCCCCTCGTCGTGACGCGCCCCGTGTCGCCCGAGGCGGACGTCGACGAGCGAGGGTATCTCGGCGATGCGGAATGGCTCACGGCGGCCGGTGCCGGCGATGTCGCCGAGCTCGTCGATCGCGTGCAGGCGGATCCGGAGGCGCGGGGCAGGCTGGACCACTGGGTCACGCATCACTTCGGTGACACGACGCCCGGCATGGCGACGCAGCGATTCGAGGCCGCGGTCGCCCGCCTCGTCGCGCTGCGGGACGAGTACGCGGCGACGCATCCCGTCGACGCCGACTCCGTCCGCCCCGCGCAGGACGACTCTGACGGCGACATCGACTCCTGATCACGGGAACGAGTCGCCAGGCACCAGGCGCCTGTGGATGAATGCGTGATGTATTCAGCATCTGGATAGAGATCGCTGCATCGCGTATCCATGAGGTATGCCTGAGCCGACGTCGACCGCCGCCCGCATCTTCGGAGACCGAGTCCGGGAGGAACGCCAGAGGCTGGGGCTCACTCAGGACGAGTTGGCGCACCTGGCGGGAATGAACGTCTCGAACTACGGCAAGATCGAGCGCGGGATCGGCAACCCCGTGCTCCACACGATCGTGAGACTGGCCGTCGTGGTCGGTGTCGACCCTTCGGTGCTGGTCACCGGGATGACCGCGGAGCACCTCCCGCCCGTGCTCGAGACCTTCACGGCTGCCGACTACGTGAAGGAGCGCACCGCGCGGCGGACGAGCTGAACCCGGGGTCGGCGATCAGAAGCTGAACCGCCAGAGGAACTCCTCTCGCGTCGGCCGGAACCAGCGGACCACCGCGATGGAGTTCTGCGTGAGCTCGGAGGCGATGACGCTGACCGACAGGGCGTCGCCGGGGTCGAGCCTGTTCGTGGCGACGGGGACGAGCAACCCGCACCCGAGGAGGGTGACCCTGATGCCGAGGACGGGCTCGTCCGCCACATTGACCAGACGATGGACCCTGGGGGCCTTCGACCGATCGACGTGGAAGGGGACTGCGTAGGCGGTGGCTGTACTGGTCATGGCCCCACGGTAAGGAGCGCGACCGACGTCAGCCCCTCCAGCCTGTGGACGGCGTCCTCCTGTGGAGGGTCGCGATGGGCCAGCGGCGAGATGACGGGAGCGGACGGCCCCGGGGGTCTCAGGCGTCGAGGTCTGCTGCGAAGAACTGCGGTGCGGGGCCGAAGGCGTCGCGCGCGCTCATCACGACCTTCCGTCCGAGGAGGTGGTTGCCCGTGCCGCCCACCACGGCGCCGATGCCGAACGGGACGGCCCGCCCGATCACCGTGGCGGTCTGCGATGCGGCGAACCGACGGACGAACGACTTGCGGACCGAGTCGGTGAGACCGCTGATGGCGGCCTTGGGCAGCTTCTGCGTGACGAGCTCGCCCCAGAAGGCGGATCGCGCCGGCGCCGTCCCGAGGGCCTCGCCGGCGAACTGACGGACCAGGCTCGCCCCGGGAGCCCCCATCATCATCGCCATGACGAGGGCACGGGCTCGGTCGGGATCGGTGATGGCGATGCCGTGCACCTCGGTGACCGACTGGGCGAAGAGGGCGCTGGCTTCGAGGAACCCCGCGGTCTCGACACCCGACAACGCCAACGAGACGCCCCAACCGACACCCGGGATGACGGCGCTCGCGCCCACCGCGGCGCCACCGGTCGTGACGGCGGTCAGGTACTCGCGCTCGAGGATCCGGATGAGCTTCTCGGGGGTCGCCTTCTTGTGACGACGACGCAGTGTCCGGACGTGCCGTACGACGACGGGTCGCTGGATGGCCAGGAGACGATCGAGGCGCTGGAGCCACGGCGACTCGGCGAACACCTCGCCGGATTCGTCACGACCCGACTCGACCTCCGTCCCCTGGGCGGGGACGACGGGGACGACGGGGGTCACGGGGGACGAGGGATCGTGCTTCGGGCGCATCGCTCGACCTTACGCCGCGGGCCGGGGAGGATGATCCGAGTTGTAGCGGGACAGTGCTTCGGCGAGTGGGCCGTCGAAGACCAGTGCGCCCTTGTCGAGATACAGCCCGCGGGTGCAGAACCGCGTGAGGTCGCGCTCGTTGTGCGAGACGAGGAAGAGCGTCCGCCCGGCGGCCAGCATCTCCTCGATGCGGCGGTAGCACTTCTCGCGGAAGGCCTTGTCTCCGACGGCGAGCACCTCGTCGACGAGGATGACGGGCTCCTCGAGTCGGGAGATGACCGCGAAGGCGATGCGTACCTTCATGCCGCTCGACAGGTGCTTGTAGGGCGTGTCGACGAAGGCGGCGATCTCGGCGAAGTCGATGATCTCGTCGAACCGCGCGTCGATCTCCGCACGTGTCATGCCGTGCAGCCCGGCCGTCAGGTAGACGTTGTCGCGCACCGTCAGGTCGGCGACGAAGCCTCCGGTGATCTCGATCAGGGGTGCGACCCCGCCCTCGACCGCGACCGTCCCCGTGTCGGGCAGGATGACTTCGGCGACCAGCTTCAGGAGGGTCGACTTGCCTTGGCCGTTCCGGCCCACGACACCGATGGCCTCGCCGGCGTGCACGTCGAAGGAGACGTCTCTCAGAGCCCAGAACTCGCCGGGACGGGAGCGGCGGCTGCTGTCGGCGAACAGGTCCTTGAAGGAGCGACGACCGCGGCGGTTGCGCCGGAATCGTATTCCGACTCCCTCGACGCGGATGACGGGATCGCCGGGCTGTCGAGTCGCGCTGGGGGCGGGCATGTCAGATCTCCTTCAGGACTGCGCGCTCGCTCGCCCGGAAGACGACCAGGCCGATGCCGAGGATGAGGATGCTCATGCCGGCCCCGACGAGCACCTCGAGCAGGTCCAGCTGGTCGGGGAAGAACGCCGCGCGGTACAAGCCGAATATGCCGCTCAGCGGGTTGAAGGCCGCGAGGAGGTGGAGGCTCTCGGGGAGGTTCTGAGTCCCGTAGATGATCGGCGAGGCGTAGAAGAGGAACCGGAGTGCGAGTTTCGTGGCCCTCTCGAGATCGCGGAAGAAGACCACGAGCGGGGCGACGATGAGGCCGACACCGGTGACCAGGATCGCCTGCATCACGATGGCCAGGGGGAAGTAGACCACCTGCCAGTGCAGCTCGGCCTTGGCCACGATGGCGAACAGCGCGAGGACCGGCAGGCTCAGGAGGAACTCGATGCCCTTGGAGGCGACGAGCCTGTTCACCCAGATGGTGCGAGGGATCTTGGTCGATCGGACGAGCTTGGACTCGCGGATGAACGCCCTCGTGCTGTCGGAGACCGCTCCGTTGAACCACATCCAGGCCAGGAGTCCGCTGAGCAGGAAGACGATGTAGGGGTCTTCTCCGACGTCGCGCTCGAAGACGACCGTGAAGACGAAGAAGTAGATGCCGGCCATGACCAGCGGATCGAGGATCGACCAGATGTAACCGAGAGCCGAGGTGGAGTAGCGGACACGGAGGTCGCGGGTGGTCAAGAGCCACAACGTCTGCCGGTACCGCGTGAAGGCGCTGCGCGGCGGACGTTCGATCATGGCTTGGCTCACGGGTGTCCTTCGTCGATCAGGACACCGACCTCAGACCTGCGTCGATCAGACGAAGAGGTTCGCGCGCTCCAGGTCTTCGGCGAAGTCGACCTCGACGGCGTAGAGGTCGGAGATGTCCACGGGCTCAAAGAGTAGCCCGTCCTGCTCGATCGCCAGTTCGATGCCACGCTCGAAGTAGTCCTGGTTGTCGACCTTGTTCAGCTGACGCATCAGGACGGCCTTGTCGGCGCGGGAGACGTAGTTGATCCCGACTGCCTCGCCGAGACCGCCGACGACCTGCTTGGAGAGCTGGGCGATGAAGCCCTCGGCGTCGGTCGTGTACTTGACCTCCTCGTCGGAGACCTTCGAGGTGTTGACGGTGACGAACGACTGATCGGCGCGGACCTGGCGTGCGGCGCGGCGGAGCGCCTCGGGGTCGAAGACGACGTCGCCGTTCATCCAGAGGACACCGCCGGAGGCGCTGGCCCGGAGGGCGCGCAGCAGGCTCTTGGACGTGTTGGTCTGGTCGTACTGCTCGTTGTAGACGAACGCGGCCGAGGGGAACGCCTCGACGATGTGCTCGAACTTGTAGCCGACGACGACGGTGATCCGTGCTTCGGGGCCGAAGGCCTCGTGGATGTTGTCGAACTGCTGACGCATGATGGTGCGGCCGTCGTTGAGTTCCGTGAGCGCCTTGGGCAGCGAACGGCCGAGGCGGCTTCCGAGGCCGGCGGCCAGGATGACGACCTGCTGGGGTGCTGTCGAGTCGGTTCTGCTCACGTCTTGTCTCCTCACAGGGGCGAGGTCGGGCGAGCCGACTCTCTGGGTGACCCGGCGGAGGATCCCGGCCGTCTCTGGCTCGGGTCCGTCTCGTGTTCGAGCGGTGTTCACCGCGGGGTCTCGATCTGGACACGTCGTTGTGCCTGGGGAGTCTATCGCGGGGGGCGCTTCTGGCGGTAGTGTCCGCACCCTCTTCGTTTCCCATTCGTGATGCGCCCCGGTAGGCCGTGCCGGTCCACGCGCGTTGGTACGGTTGACCGATGGCTGTGACGACGGACGACGAACAGGGCGACGAGCGCGCCGACGACTCGCCCCGTTCGGGCGACTCGGACGACGGCCGGACGGACACCACGACGGGGACTGCGATTCAGGGGGACGACATGGACGGCGACGGCATCGAGACCGGCCGCGGGGGCGACGAAGCGGTGGCGCCGACGCCGACCGTCCGATCAGGTGGTCGTGCTCCGCGTCGCCCCGCGACGCCACGCTCTGCGGCCGATCGCTCCGCCGCCGCGAAGAAGGCGGCCGCGACCCGGGCCGCGAACGCCCGCGCACGGGCCGCCGAGGCGGCCGCCCGCGCGGCCGCCGAGGAGCTCGCCGCACGCGAGGCTGCAGCCGTTCAGGCGCAGGAGGACGCGACCACCGTCGCGGACGACGACGTCGCCGGTGATGAGGCTGAGCTCGTCGCCGAGACGGACGAGACCCTGGAGGCCGACAAGGCCACCGACACCGACCAGGACACCGACACCGACACCGACGAGGCCACGGACACCGTGGAGGCCGTCGAGTCCGACGAGACCGTGGAGGCCTCCGAAGACGACGAGACGACCGCGGTGCGGGCTGACGCCGACGCAGTCGTCGGCACTCGAGACGAGGCGACCGGGCCCGAGCCCGTCGTCGGCACCCGCGACGAGGCGACCGGTTCCGAGTCCGACGTCGACACGGTCGTCGCCGTCGACGGGACCGATGCGCAGGAGGCTCCCGTCGTCGACGAGGCGACCCGCGCCTCCTCGGAGGCCGTCGAGGCGCCGGTCGTCCTGTCGATCTCGGGTCTCGTGAAGCGCTACGGCGCCACGACCGCCGTCGACGGCATCGATCTCGAGGTGAGAGCGGGCTCGTTCTACGGCATCGTCGGCCCGAACGGTGCCGGCAAGACCACGACCCTGTCGATCGTCACCGGTCTGCTGCGCCCCGACGAGGGCAGCGTCAGCGTGCTCGGCAGCGACGTCTGGTCCGATCCGGCCGCAGCGAAGCGCGCCCTCGGCGTGCTGCCCGACCGGCTCCGACTCTTCGACCGTCTGACGGGGGCTCAGCTCCTCTACTACTCGGCGACTCTGCGGGGGCTCGACGGATCGACGGCGCGCAAGCGCACATCGGACCTCGCAACGGCCTTCGGCCTGCAGGACGCACTCGGACGGCTCGTCAGCGACTACTCGGTCGGCATGACGAAGAAGCTCGCCATCGCGGCCGCCATCATCCATTCGCCGCGGGTGCTCGTCCTGGACGAGCCCTTCGAGTCGGTCGACCCGGTGTCGGCGCAGACCGTGACCGACGTGCTGCAGCGCTACGTGGCGGGCGGGGGCACCGTCGTCCTGTCGAGCCACAGCATGGATCTCGTCGAGCGCATCTGCGACAGCGTCGCCGTCATCGTCGACGGTCACGTGCTGGCCAGCGGGACGGTCGACGAGGTCCGTGCCGGGCGCTCACTCGAGCAGACGTTCGTCGAACTGGCCGGCGGTCGGGCCGTCACGGAGGGCATGGAATGGTTGCAGAGCTTCTCCGACTGAGGCTCCAGACGATCGCCAACACGGTGCGCTTCGGTCCGCGTGCGCTGCTCGCCGCCGTCGTCTCGGTCCTCGTCGTCCTCCTCTCGTCCTCTGCGCTCTCGGCTCTGGCCGGCGGGCTCCGCGGTTCGTCGCTCGACGACGTCCGGGCCCTCGTCGTCGGTGGGGGCTCGCTGCTCCTGGTGGGTTACTTCGTGGTGCCGTTCGCACGGGTGCGCCCGCCCTGGGCCGATCCGCGCCGGCTCGCCCTCGTCGGCACGCCTGAGCCGGCCGCCGCCGCAGGGCTGGCGCTCGGTGCCCTCGTCGGGCTCCCCGCCTTCGCGCTCGTCGTGCTGTCGCCCGGGTACGTCCGTGCCTGGGAGGGCACCGGGGCGTCGGCGTCCGTCGCCGTGGTGGCCGCCGTCGCCGCGGGTGCGACGGCCTTCCTGCTATCGCTGGTCTCGTCCACTCTCAACACCGTCGTGCTCACCTCGCGTCGGTCGCGGCAGTTCCTCCTGGGCGGGGGAGTCCTCGTGGCCCTGCTCGTCGTGCCGTTGATCGTCGATCTGGTCCGCGCCTCCTGGACGGGCTCCGCACCCACCGGCGTGCTGGCCGGGATCCTCGCCTGGACGCCGTTCGGAGCGGCCCTCGCACTGCCCGGGCACGCCGCCGAGGGCGACACCGCACGGGTCGTGTTCGATGCGCTCATCGCGGCGGCCTCGCTGGCGGGGCTCTGGTGCGCCTGGCGCGGGCTCGTCGCCCGAGCGTTCGTCGATCGGCCCGAACCCGAGCTCGACGACGACACGAGCGGTCTCGGATGGTTCGAGTTCGTGCCGGCCACGCCGATCGGCGCGGTGGCCGCCCGGAGCCTGACGTACTGGATGCGCGACGCGCGTTACCGGATGTCCCTCGTCGTCATCCCGATCATCCCTCTGCTCGTGATCCCGCTGGGCATCGCGGGCGTGAGCTGGAACTGGCTGGCGCTCGTCCCGGTGCCGCTGATGTGCCTGATCGTCGGGTTCCTGCCGCACAACGACGTCGCCTACGACAGCACGGCGCTGTGGCTGCACGTGGCCGCCGACACGAAGGGGTCGTCCGACCGGATCGGTCGACTCGCGCCGCCCCTCCTCATCGGCATCCCTCTCGTCGTCATCGGCTCCGCCGTCGCGGTCTGGGCCTTCGGCGACTGGCGCGCCCTCTGGTCGGAGATCGGGATCGGGTCCGCCCTGCTGCTCAGCGGACTCGGCCTCTCCAGCGTCATGTCGGCGGCCATGCCCTACGCGACCGTGCGTCCGCACGACGATCCGTTCCAGCAGCCCCAGTCGAGCGGCTCGTCGTCGGTGCTCGCCCAGACGCTGATGATCGGCGGGGCGCTCGTCTCGGCCGTCCCCGCGCTCTGCTTCGCGGCCCTCGACCTCTTCGGCGGCGACACGTCGGCGGGTCCGTGGTCGATGGTGTCCGGTATCGCGGTGGGTCTGGTCGTGCTGATCGTCGGGGTCGTCGTCGGCTCCCGCGTGTTCACGAGGCGCGCGCCCGAGCTGCTGGCCTCCGCTCTCCGCAGCTGACGGCGCGATCCGAGGGACAGCCGCTCGACGCGGGTACGGCCCGGCGTCGTACCATGGTCGGCATGAGCAACACGGAAACCGGCGGTGGCCTCGACGTCCTCGATCGCGAGCTCGAGAAGCTCCTCAACGAGGAGAACATCGACCCGGGCGATCACGAGCGCTTCTCGCACTACGTCAAGAAGGAAAAGATCATGGAGTCCGCCCTGAGCGGCAAGCCCGTCAAGGCGCTCTGCGGCAAGAAGTGGACCCCGGGTCGCGACCCGGAGAAGTTCCCGGTCTGCCCGACGTGCCGCGACATCTACGAGAAGATGACGAAAGAGTAGAACCGCGCACCACCTGATCGTGGCGCCCGGGCACCCCTCGCCCGATCAGGCGTAGACGGTCGGGATGACGGGTTCGCCGCGACCGAGGCGGAATGCGCCGGCAGGCAGCTCGGAAACCGCGGTGCGCCTGTGCTCGCGTGCTCGCTGGACACCGGCGTGACCCATGAAGCGCTCGTCGACGACGCCGCCCGTGACCAGCGGGACGAGCAGGGCGCGTTCACCGTCGGCGGTCTCGTGGTCGCCCACGCGGACGAGCTCGGTGGTGGCGACGCCGCCGGACAGCACCCGCACGGGAGCCTTCCGGCCGCCGACGCTCGCCTTGTCCGCCGACTTCTTCGCGACGGAGAGCCACGCGCCGTCGCCGCCCCGGCGGGCGACGAGCTTGTAGACCATCCCCGCGGCCGGATGCCCGGACCCGGAGACCACCGACGTGCCGACTCCGTAGCTGTCGACGGGCGCGGCTCGCAGGGCGGCGATCGTGTACTCGTCGAGGTCGTTGGTGACCGTGATGCGGGTGCCGGTGGCCCCGAGGCCGTCGAGCTGACGACGCACCTGCGCCACGAGCGAGGGCAGGTCGCCGCTGTCGATGCGCACGGCGCCGAGGCCCGTGCCCGCGACCTCGACGGCTGTGCGGACCGCCTTCTCGATGTCGTAGGTGTCGACGAGCAGAGTCGTGCCCGAGCCGAGGGTGGCGACCTGCGCTCGGAAGGCCTCCTCCTCGCTGTCGTGCAGCAGGGTGAAGGCGTGCGCGGCCGTCCCCATGGTGGGGACGCCCCAGGTGCGACCGGCCTCGAGGTTGCTCGTGGCGTCGAATCCCGCGATGTAGGCGGCTCGGGCGGCGGCCACGGCGCTGCGCTCGCCGGTGCGTCGCGAGCCCATCTCGGCGAGGGGGCGACCGTCGGCTGCGGCCACCATCCGCGCTGCGGCACCGGCCACCGCCGAGTCGTAGTTGAAGACGCTGAGCGCGAGCGTCTCGAGCAGGACGCCCTCGGCGAAGGTCGATTCGACCACCAGGATCGGCGAGCCGGGCAGATAGACCTCGCCCTCGGCGTAGCCGTGCACGTCGCCCGAGAACCGGTAGTCGGCGAGCCAGTCGATCGTGGCGCCGTCGACGATGCGCTCGTCGCGGAGCCAGGACAGCTCGGCGTCGCCGAATCGGAAGCGGGTCAGCTCGTCGAGGAACCTGCCCGTCCCGGCCACGACGCCGTAGCGGCGCCCCTCGGGGAGGCGACGGGCGAACACCTCGAAGACGCTGTCGCGGTGGGCGGTGCCGGCGCGGAGCGCGGCCTCGACCATCGTCAGCTCGTACCGGTCGGTCAGCAGTGCACTGGTCACGGACTCAGCCTAGGCCGCGCGAGCCGGGCGGACCGCACGAGCCGGGTAGGCTGGGCGACCGTGACGGACGCACCCATCGGAGTCTTCGACAGCGGGGTCGGGGGGCTGACGGTGTCCCGGGCCATCATCGACCAGCTGCCCCGCGAGTCCATCCTCTACGTCGGCGACACCGTCCACTCGCCCTACGGACCGAAGCCGATCGCGACGGTGCGCGAGTACGCCCTCGCCGTCATGGACGACCTCGTCGAGCAGGGCGTCAAGCTGCTGGTCATCGCGTGCAACACCGCGTCGGCAGCCGTCCTCCGAGACGCTCGCGAGCGCTACACGATCGGCCGGGGCATCCCGGTCGTCGAGGTCATCCAGCCCGCCGTCCGGTCGGCGGTCAAGCAGACCAGGGCGAGACGCATCGGCGTGATCGGCACCGAGGGGACCATCAACTCGCGCGCCTACGAGGACGCCTTCGCGGCGGCGGCCGACCTCGAGCTCTTCACCCGGGCGTGCCCCCGGTTCGTCGAGTTCGTCGAGGCGGGCGACACCTCGAGCGCCGAGCTGCGGGCCGTCGCCGAGCAGTACCTCGCCCCGCTCCGCGACGCCCGGGTCGACACCCTCGTGCTCGGCTGCACCCACTACCCCCTGATGTCCGCGGCCATCCAGTACGTGATGGGGCCCGACGTCCATCTGGTCTCGAGCGCCGACGAGACGGCCGCCGACGTCTACCGCACCCTCGTCGACCACGACCTCGAGGCCCCGGCGGGCAGCGTGCCCCGCTACGAGTTCGAGGCGACCGGCGACGACCAGGGGTCGTTCCTCCGTCTCGCCAAGCGCTTCCTGGGGCCCGAGATATCCCGGGTCGGCCATCTCGAGACCGGCGCGATCGACCTCCCCCCACGACCTTCCCGCACGACCGAGCAGGGGCCGAGCACCGGCCCGAGGAGAACAGCATGAGCGACGACACGACCACCAGCACCAGCACCAGCACGATCGTCCGCGCCGACGGTCGACGGGTCGACGACCTCCGCACCGTCACCATCGAGAAGGGCTGGAGCTCGCAGGCCGAGGGCAGTGCGCTGGTCTCGTTCGGCGACACGAAGGTGCTCTGCACCGCGTCGTTCACGAACGGCGTCCCCCGGTGGCTCACGGGCAAGGGCAAGGGCTGGGTGACCGCCGAGTACTCGATGCTGCCGCGGGCCACCAACTCGCGCAACGACCGCGAGAGCGTCAAGGGCAAGATCGGCGGTCGCACCCACGAGATCTCCCGTCTGATCGGTCGCAGCCTGCGCGCGGTCGTCGACACGAAGGCCCTGGGCGAGAACACGATCGTGCTCGACTGCGACGTGCTGCAGGCCGACGGCGGCACCCGCACCGCGGCGATCACGGGCGCCTACGTGGCTCTCGCGCAGGCCATCGAATGGGGTCGCGAGAAGAAGTTCATCGCGCAGAAGGCCTCGCCCCTGACCGACAGCGTCTCGGCCGTGTCCGTCGGCATCATCGACGGCGAGCCGATGCTCGATCTCGCCTACGTCGAGGACGTCCGCGCCGAGACCGACATGAACGTCGTGGTCACGGGCAGCGGTCTCTTCGTCGAGGTGCAGGGCACGGCCGAGGGCGCGCCCTTCGATCGTCGCGAGCTGGGCGAGCTGCTCGACCTCGCCGTCGCGGGCGCCGCCGATCTCACGCGCATCCAGCTCGAGGTGCTCGGCAAGTGACGAAGGTCGTCATCGCCACGCACAACCAGGGCAAGGTGGCCGAGCTCCGACTGCTGCTGGCCGAGACGGCGCCGGGCGTCGAGCTGGTCGCCTACGACGGACCGGAGCCCGTCGAAGACGGCGACAGCTTCGTGGCCAACGCGCTGATCAAGGCGCGGGCGGCCGCCGAGCACACCGGGCTCCCCGCGCTCGCCGACGACAGCGGCATCTCGGCCGCCGCCCTCGACGGCGCACCGGGCATCCACTCGGCGCGCTACGCCGGCACCCGAGACGCCGACGACAACATCGACAAGCTGCTCCGCGAGGTCTCGGCCCACGACGACCGCTCCGTCTGGTTCTCGTGCGCGGCCGCGCTCGTCGTACCCGGCGAGGAGGCGTCCGAGCACGTCGAGTCGGGGGAGTGGCGGGGGACCCTGTTGGAGGCGCGGGTCGGCTCGAACGGACACGGCTACGATCCGGTCTTCCGCCCCGACGGCGAGACCCGGAGCGCGGCCGAGCTGACGACCGACGAGAAGAACGCGGTCAGTCACCGCGCGAGGGCGTTCCGGGCGATCGCGCCCTACGTGGCGGCGCTGGCGGACTGAGTCGACCCGCGCCTCCTCGGCGTCAGCCCTGGTGAGGCGTGCCCGAGACCTCGGACGCGCCGGACAGGTCGACGTCGTCGGATCCGCCGGTCGGCCCGGCCTTCTTGGCCTGGCGCACGCCGTGGAGGTAGTGGATCGCGATCGGGATGACGGTGGCCAGCACCGCGCCGAGCAGGATCAGATCGATGTACGAGCTGACGAAGTCCGCGATCGGGGGGATGTGCCCGATGCCGAAGCCCAGCAGGGTGATGCCCATTCCCCAGACGACCGCCCCGATCGCGTTGAAGAGCGAGTAGCGGCGATAGCTCATGTGGCCGACGCCCGCCATGATCGGCGCGAAGGTGCGGACGACCGGCACGAACCGCGCGATGATGACGGCCATCGGGCCGAACCGCTCGAAGAAGGCGTTCGTGCGGTTCACGTTCGCGACGCTGAAGAGACCGCTCTCCTTCCGCTCGAAGATGCGGGGCCCGACCTTGTGTCCGATCAGATAGCCGAGCTCGCCCCCCGCGAAGGCGGCGATGCTGATGAGGATCGCGATCAGCCAGATCGGCATGCCGAGGGCGCCCGGGTTCGTGGCCGCCAGGATGCCCGTGATGATCAGCAGGGTGTCGCCCGGGAACAGGAACCCGATGAGCAGTCCGGTCTCGGCGAAGACCAGGACGCAGACGCCGAGCACGGCCCACGGGCCGAACGCCGAGAGGAGGTACTCGGGGTCGAGCCAGGGGATGGAGACGAGGGGCAGCATCGGGTTGTTCTCCGGTCGGGTCGAGTGCGGGAGAAGGGACTTGAACCCTCACGCTCGAAAGCACAGGAACCTAAATCCTGCGTGTCTGCCAATTCCACCACTCCCGCGGCAGGGTCAGTGTAGCGAGCCGCTCGACGGGAACGCGATCGCCTGCCGGCCCCGGACGGGCAGGAGGCGCTACCGCTGCGAGCGGGGGACGTGCGGCGAGTACCGGGGCACGTAGCGCACCAGGATCGCCGCGCCGATCAGCCCGAGCACGCCCATCACGCCGCTGGCCACCGAGATCGAGACGAGGGCCGTCACGGCCGAGATCAGCAGGGGCGCACCGGCGCTGCCCGCGTCGCCCGTGAAGCGCCAGGCGCCGAGGAACGGCGCAGGGTCGCGCTCGTCGGCGAGATCGGCGCCCAGGGTCATGAGGATGCCGCTGCCCACCCCGTTGGCGAGCGACATGAAGACCGCGACGGCGACGAACCACCCCACCCGGGCGTCGAGGTCGTGGGTCAGCGAGAGGGCCAGGTACGAGACCCCCAGGCCCACCATGCAGGGCACGGCGCTCCAGAGGCGGCCGAAACGGTCCATGATCTGACCGCTCGTGTAGAAGAGCGCGAAGTCCACCGCGCCCGCGACGCCGATGATGATCGCCGTCTCGGACGCCCCGAGTCCGATGCTGACGGCCCACAGGGGGAGCATCACCTGCCTGCCGGAGCGCATGGCCCCGATCAGCGCCGCACCGCTGCCGAGCTTGACCAGCACCCCGCGGTGTCGCCAGAGCGTCGCGAAGAGCCCCTGGCGCTCGAGGGCGACGAGATCGGGCTCGTCGGAGGCCCGACGCGCGTCGGGGCGCTCGCCGAACGCGGCCGCCGGATCGCGCAGGACGAGCAGCGACACGGCCGCCCCGAGGCAGCCGACGATGTGCACCACGAACGCGGACTGCACGCTGCCGGTGAGCTCGATCACCCCCGCCGAGAGGAACGGCCCCACGAAGTAGCCCAGCCGGAAGACGCCGCCGAGGCTCGACAGGGCGCGGGCGCGGATGGCTACGGGCACGAAGCTCGTCATGAACGCGTGCCGAGCCAGGGCGAACACCGCGGTCGCCAGACCGATCACCAGCACGCCGATCGCCAGGACGACCTCGTTCGGGGCGAGGAGGCAGGTCACCAGCCCGCCGATGCTGACCAGGGAGGCGCCGATCATGCTGCTGCGCTCGCCGACCCGCGAGACCAGCCAGCCGCTCGGGATGTCGCCGATCAGCTCGCCCACGAGGATGAGCGCGGCGACGAACGCGGCGAACGGCAGGGAGGCGCCGAGTCCGCTCGCGACGACGGGGATGATCGGGATGATGGCGCCCTCGCCGATCGCGAACAGGGCCGCGGGGAGGAAGGCGGCCAGAGCCACCGACCGCATGCTGAAGTCGGGCGCGGAGTCGGTCATGTCGTCGGCCAGACTAGCTCCGCCCCGGCGGGGGCCCGTCCGCTGCGTACACTTGTCGGATGAAGGTTCTTGCAGCGATGAGTGGCGGCGTCGACTCGGCGGTCGCCGCAGCGAGGGCCGTCGAGGCCGGTCACGACGTCGTGGGGGTCCACCTGGCGCTCAGCCGGATGCCGGGCACCCTGCGGACGGGCAGCCGCGGCTGCTGCACCATCGAAGACAGCATGGACGCGCAACGGGCGGCCAACAAGATCGGCATCCCCTACTACGTCTGGGACTTCAGCGAGCGGTTCAAGCTCGACGTCGTCGACGACTTCGTCGCCGAGTACACGGCGGGCCGCACCCCGAACCCCTGTATGCGCTGCAACGAGCGCATCAAGTTCGCCGCCCTGCTCGAGAAGGCGCTCGCCCTCGGCTTCGACGCGGTCTGCACGGGGCACTACGCGACCATCCTCACCGACGACCAGGGCAATCGCGAGCTGCACCGCGCCTCCGCGTGGGCCAAAGACCAGTCGTACGTGCTCGGGGTGCTGACGACCGAGCAGCTGGCGCACTCGATGTTCCCGCTCGGGGCGACGCCGTCGAAGGCCGAGGTGCGCGCCGAGGCCGCCGAGCGCGGCTTCAGCGTCGCCACGAAGCCCGACAGCCACGACATCTGCTTCATCCCCGACGGCGACACCCGCGGCTGGCTGGCCGACCGGGTCGGGGCCGAGACGGGCGAGATCCTCGACCGCAGCGGTACCGTCATCGGCAGCCACGAGGGCGCGCACGCCTTCACCGTCGGTCAGCGCAAGGGGCTCAACATCGGGTTCCCGGCGGACGACGGCAAGCCCCGGTTCGTGCTCGAGGTGCGTCCGGTCGACAACACCGTCGTGGTCGGGCCGAAGGAGGCCCTCGACATCGCGGAGATCGCAGGCGGCTCGTTCACCTGGGCCGGTCTGCCGCCGGTCGACCCGACCACCGCGTTCGACTGCGATGTGCAGATCCGCGCGCACGCCGACCCCGTGCCCGCAGTCGCGCGGGTGTCGGTGGTCGAGGGTAAGACTGAACTCGTGATCACACCTCGCGAACCCCTCAACGGAGTCGCCCCCGGGCAGACCGCCGTCGTCTACGTCGGCACCCGGGTGCTCGGCCAGTGCACCATCGACCGCACGGTCAGCGCCGTGCCGGTCCCGGCCGTCGTCGCCTGAGCACCGGGCCATGAGCGACAGCGACGCCGTTCCCGCCGACCTCGCCGAGGCACGTGACGAGGCCGAGGGCCTCACCGCACAGATCCTCGATCTCCGCGACCAGTACTACGAGTCGAACGCTTCGACGGTGTCGGACTCCGAGTACGACGCCCTGGTGCGGAGGCTCGACGCGATCGAGCGGGCGCACCCCGAGCTCCAGAAAGACGACAGCCCCACGCAGACCGTCGGCGGCCGGGCCGAGACCACGCAGTTCGCCCCGGTCGAGCACGCCGAGCGCATGCTCAGCCTCGACAACGTCTTCAGCGACGACGAGCTGGCCGAGTGGGCCGCGAAGGTGCAGCGCGACTCGGGGTCCGAGCGCGTCCGGTTCCTGACCGAGCTGAAGATCGACGGTCTCGCCATCAACCTCCGCTACGAGAACGGCGTGCTCGTCACCGCCGCCACCCGCGGCGACGGCGTCGTCGGCGAGGACGTCACGGGCAACGTGCTCGTGATGGGCTCGATCCCCGAGCGCCTGTCGGGCACGGGTCACCCGCCCCTGGTCGAGGTGCGCGGCGAGATCTTCTTCCCCGTCAGCCAGTTCGACGAGTTGAACGCGCAGCAGCGCGAGGCAGGCGAGCGGGTCTTCGCCAATCCCCGCAACGCGGCCGCCGGGTCGCTCCGTCAGAAGGAGGAGGGCAAGAGCCCCGAGAAGCGCGAGCTGATGCACGCCCGCCTCCGTCGCCTGCGGATGCTGGTGCACGGCATCGGCGCGTGGCCGGTCGGCGACCTCGAACGCGCCACCGAGGTGCGTTCGCAGTCGGAGGTCTACGAGCTGCTGGGTGGCTGGGGTCTGCCCATCTCGACGCACCATCGGGTGTTCGACACGGTCGCCGACGTGCAGGCGTTCATCCACGACTACGGAGTGAGGCGCGCGTCGGTCGAGCACCAGATCGACGGCATCGTGATCAAGGTCGACGACCTGGCGCTGCACGAAGAGCTGGGCTCGACGAGTCGTGCGCCACGATGGGCCACCGCGTTCAAGTACCCGCCCGAAGAGGTCAACACGACTCTGCTCGACATCGTCGTCAGCGTGGGGCGCACCGGTCGGGCGACGCCGTTCGCCGTCATGGAGAAGGTCGAGGTGGCCGGTAGCGAGGTGCGGCAGGCGACACTGCACAACCAGCAGGTCGTCAAGGCCAAGGGCGTGCTGATCGGCGACACCGTCGTGCTGCGCAAGGCCGGCGACGTCATCCCCGAGGTGCTGGGGCCGGTCATCGAGCTTCGGGACGGCACGGAGCGCGAGTTCGTCATGCCGACCGACTGCCCCGAGTGCGGCACACCGCTCCGACCCGCCAAAGAGGGCGACATCGACCTCCGCTGCCCCAATGCCCAGAGCTGCCCCGCGCAGGTGCGCGGTCGGGTCGAGCACATCGCGTCGCGGGGGTCGCTCGACGTCGAGGGGCTCGGCGAGGTCGCCGCCGCGGCGCTGACCCAGCCCGTGGAGCCCGCCGAGCCGCCGCTCCGCACCGAGGCGGGGCTGTTCGACCTCACGATGGCCGACATCTTCCCGGTGAGGGTCGTCGTCCGCGATTCCGAGACCGGCATGCAGAAGCTCGAGGCCGACGGGGCTCCCAAGCTGGTGACGCCGTTCCGGCGTCGGCGGACGAAGCGGGACGGCCCGTTCGACCCCGACGCCGACGGGTTCTCGGGCGACGAGACGTCCGTCCCGTCCAAGAGCGCCCTCGAGATGCTCGGCAACCTCGACAAGGCGAAGACGAGCCCGCTCTGGCGCATCCTCGTGGGTCTCAGCATCCGCCACGTCGGTCCGGTGGCCGCACGAGCCCTCGCGAACCACTTCGGCTCGCTCGACGCCATCCGATCCGCCGACCGCGACGAGCTGGCGGCCGTCGACGGCGTCGGCGGCATCATCGCCGACGCCCTGATCGACTGGTTCTCCGTCGACTGGCACGTCGAGATCATCGACCGGTGGGCCGCCGCTGGTGTGCAGTTCGCCACGCCCGGGCATCCGGGGCCGGGGGCTGCCGAGACGGCCGGCGGGGTGCTCTCCGGGCTGACGGTCGTCGCCACCGGGAGTCTCGAGGGGTTCAGTCGAGAGGGCGCCCAGGAGGCCATCCTCGCCGCCGGCGGCAAGGCGGGCAACAGCGTCAGCAAGAAGACCGACTTCGTCGCCGCCGGGCCGGGGGCCGGTTCGAAGCTGACGAAGGCGGAGGCCCTCGGCGTCCGCATCATCGACGCAGCGCAGTTCCATGTCCTCCTTAAGGAGGGCCCGACGGGGCTGGCCGAGCCCGAAACGGGGGACGATACCGACATCGAGGCGTAGCGCATCTGGTGGGGCGTCATCGGCTCCCCCTACGATATGAGCGCACATCGTCTTCGGGCTGTAGGGGGTTCGGGGTACAGGTGTGCCTCGAGGGGGAAGACCCGACGTGCTGTTCCTCGCTACAGCAATCCTTTCCGCATCGATCCACCTCCTCGGAGCGATCGATGCACCGGCGACATCGGTCGTGCCGTCCGAGGCCGTGTCGACGGCTCACGCCGAGGTCGAGACCGCTCTCGTCTCCGCGAGCGCGACCGTGCCAGCACGGGTTCCGGCCTGGGCGGGACCCGAGGCGGGGGAGTCCGCCGACGCGGTCGCCCTGGCGTGCGGTGGAGAGACGACCGAGGGCGTCGACGGGGCGGGTTGCCTCGGTGAGCTGACCCGCGCCTCCTCGGAGTCCGTGCGGTCGTTCGCTTCGCACCTGGACTCCGCGGGAGACGACGTCAGCGCACTGTCGGCCGCGGTGACCGCCGACGTCGAAGCCGACGTCGTCGGCGACTGGTGGGGAGCCCTCGACCCGTCGCGACGGAACGAGCTCATCGCGCTGGCACCCGGTCTCGTGGGCAACCTCGAGGGGGTGCCCTACGGCGTGCGCGACGGAGCGAACCGGGTCTTCCTGAGCGAGGCCGTGGCGGCCGTGGACGACCGTCTCGCGAGCGGCGAGGCCGGCCCTGACGACGTCGCCCGCGCCGCGATGCTCGCCGCCGTCGGCGAGGCCCTCGCCGATCGCACCAGCGGAGCGGCCGACCGGCAGCTCGTCCTGCTCGACACGGTCATGCCGGGTCGGGTCGCCGTGTCGATCGGGGATCTCGACGCGGCCGACGACGTCAGCATCCTGGTGCCGGGGATGCTCTACGGGGTGACCGGTCAGGTCGTCGACTGGTCGATCACGGCCGGTGGGCTCTACGACGAGCAGTCGAGCTGGGCGGGCCTGCCATCCGGACGGGCGGCCGCCGACGCCCCCTCGACCGCCGTCGTCGCGTGGATGGGCTACCGCACGCCCGATCTGACCAACGTGTACTCGCTCGACCTCGCCCGGGTCGGCGCCGGGCACCTGGTGGACTCGCTCGCCGGGCTCGACGCCGCACGCTCGGCGCACCCCGCGAGGGTCACCGTGGTCGCGCACTCGTACGGTTCGACGACCGCGACCCTCGCGCTGTCGTCCGGGCGGACCATCGTCGACTCGCTCGTGCTGCTGGGCTCGCCCGGAAGCGTCGTCGAGACGTCGACCCAGCTCGCCGTGCACGGCAGCGACGTCTACGCGGCGGCGGGCAGCTTCGACCCGGTGGCCGGCAGCGGCGTCTTCGGCGCCGACCCCGGGTCGCCCGGGTTCGGCGCGGTGATGCTGCACACCGGGGGAGGCCTCGACGGCGTGACCGGAGAGGCCCTCGCCGCGGCGCTCGGGCACAACGACTACCTGCGCCCCGGCACCGAGTCGCTCCGCAGCATCGCCCTGATCGGGCTCGGTCGCGGCGACCTCGTCGACTCCGACGAACGCACCCCGGGCACCGGAGGCCCGGTGCTCCCCGACATCACGCTCGTGCGCCCGCAGGATCTCTACGCCCGCGACTGAGAAGGCGCAGGAGGCGCGGGTCGACTCGCACCGCGCCTCCTCGGTCGGAGCCTCCCCGTAGAATCGACGGCGACCCCCAAGCGCAGTACCCCCACACGATCCCTGTGACGGAGCACCATGTCTGACATCACGCGCGAGCAGGTCGAGCACCTCGCCGGTCTCGCCCGAATCGCCCTCACCGCCGACGAGATCGACACGATGACCCGAGAGCTCGGGCAGATCGTCGACAACGTCGCGAAGGTGGCCGAGGTCGCCACCGACGACGTCCCCGCGACGAGCCACCCCATCCCGCTCGAGAACGTCTTCCGCCCCGATGTCGTGGGCGAGACGCTCACGGCCGAGCAGGCGCTGTCCGGCGCCCCCGACCACGACGGCTCGCGCTTCAGAGTGAGCGCCATCCTCGGAGAAGAGCAGTAGAGATGACCGACACCGCAAGCCTCATCCGCCTCAGCGCGGCCGACCTCTCCGTCAAGCTCGGCTCCGGCGAGGTCTCGTCCGTGGAGGCCACGCAGGCGCACCTCGACCGCATCGCCGCGGTCGACGGCGACGTCCACGCCTTCCTGCACGTCAGCGACGCCGCCCTCGCCACGGCCGCCGACGTCGACCGCCGTCGCGCCGCCGGCGAGCCCCTCGGGCCGCTGGCCGGTGTGCCGATCGCCGTCAAGGACGTCCTCTGCACCATCGACATGCCGTCGACCTCGGGCAGCCGCATCCTCGAGGGCTGGGTGCCGCCCTACGACGCCACGGTCGTCAAGAAGCTCCGCGCCGCGGATCTCGTGCCGCTCGGCAAGACGAACATGGACGAGTTCGCGATGGGCTCGTCGACCGAGTTCTCGGCGTACGGCCCGACGCACAACCCGTGGTCGCTCGACCGCATCCCCGGTGGCTCGGGCGGCGGCTCGGCCGCGGCCGTCGCCGCCTTCGAGGCGCCCCTCGCTCTCGGCAGCGACACCGGCGGCTCCATCCGTCAGCCGGGCGCCGTCACCGGCACCGTGGGCGTCAAGCCCACCTACGGCTCCGTCAGCCGGTACGGCGCCATCGCTCTCGCCAGCTCGCTCGATCAGGTCGGTCCGGTCAGCCGCACCGTGCTCGACTCCGCCCTGCTGCACGACGTCATCAAGGGCCACGACCCGCGCGACTCCACCTCGCTCCGTGACGAATGGCCGTCGTTCACCGACGCCGCTCGCGCCGGTCTCGCCGGCGGCGCCCTGAAGGGCGTCCGCATCGGCGTCGTCAAGGAGCTGAACGGCGAGGGGTTCCAGGGCGGGGTCAAGACGCGCTTCACCGAGGCCCTCGATCTGCTCACGGCGGCGGGTGCGGAGATCGTCGAGATCTCGGCGCCGAGCTTCGAATACGCGATCAGCGCCTACTACCTCATCCTGCCGGCCGAGGCCTCGAGCAACCTCGCCAAGTTCGACTCCGTCCGCTTCGGCATGCGCGTCGTGCCCGAGGGCGGCGGCACCGTCGAGGACGTCATGGCCGCGACCCGCGAGGCCGGCTTCGGCCCCGAGGTGAAGCGCCGCATCATCCTCGGCACCTACGCGCTGAGCGCGGGGTACTACGACGCCTACTACGGCAGCGCCCAGAAGGTCCGGACCCTCGTGCAGCGCGACTTCGCGAAGGCGTTCGCCGAGGTCGACGTGCTCGTGTCGCCGTCCGCTCCGACCACGGCGTTCCCGCTCGGCTCGAAGATCGACGACCCGCTGGCGATGTACCTGAACGACATCACGACGATCCCGGCGAACCTCGCAGGAATCCCCGGCATCACGATCCCCATGGGGCTCGCCGCCGAAGACGGTCTGCCCGTCGGGTTGCAGTTCATGGCTCCGGCCCGCGAGGACGCCCGCCTCTACACCTACGGCGCCGCACTCGAGCAGCTGCTCGAGCAGAGCTGGGGACGCACCCTCATCTCGCAGGCACCCGATCTCAGCAGCACCGAACAGCACGCCGCCACCGAGGGAGTCATCTGATGGCCAAGGCAGACCTGATGGACTACGACGAGGCGCTGCAGAGGTTCGAGGTCGTGCTCGGCTTCGAGGTGCACGTCGAGCTCGCCACGAAGACGAAGATGTTCTCGGACGCCCCGAACTTCTTCGGCGGTGCCCCGAACACCAATGTGACCCCGGTCGACCTCGGCCTGCCGGGCTCGCTGCCCGTCGTGAACGAGCAGGCCGTCCGCTACTCGATCAGCCTCGGGCTCGCCCTGGGCTGCTCGATCGCCGAGAGCTCGCGCTTCGCCCGGAAGAACTACTTCTACCCCGACAACCCCAAGAACTACCAGGTCAGCCAGTTCGACGAGCCGATCGCCTACGAAGGCGAGGTCGAGGTCGAGCTGCCCGACGGCACCGTCTTCCGGATCCCGATCGAGCGGGCCCACATGGAGGAGGACGCCGGCAAGCTGACGCACGTCGGCGGTTCGACCGGGCGCATCCAGGGCGCCGAGTACTCGCTGGTCGACTACAACCGCGCCGGCATCCCGCTCGTCGAGATCGTGACCAAGCCCATCATCGGCGCGGGCGCGCTGGGCCCCGAGCTCGGCGCCGCGTACGTGTCGACCATCCGAGACATCGTGCGCTCGCTCGGTGTCAGCGAGGCGCGCATGGAGCGCGGCAACCTGCGCTGCGACGCGAACGTCTCGCTGCGCCCCCACGGCCAGGAGAAGCTCGGCACCCGCACCGAGACAAAGAACGTCAACTCGTTCCGTTCGGTCGAGCGCGCGGTGCGCTACGAGATCCAGCGGCAGGCCGCCATCCTCGCCTCGGGCGGCACCATCACCCAGGAGACCCGCCACTGGCACGAAGACACCGGTCGCACGTCGGCGGGTCGTCCGAAGAGCGACGCCGACGACTACCGCTACTTCCCCGAGCCCGACCTGCTGCCCGTCGTGCCTCCCCGCGAGCTGATCGAAGAGCTCCGGCTCGCCCTGCCCGAGGCCCCGGTGGCCCTCCGTCGCCGGCTGAAGGCCGAATGGGGCTTCGCCGACCTCGAGTTCCAGGACGTCGTGAACTCGGGCATGCTGACCGAACTCGTCGAGACCGTCCAGGCCGGCGCCTCCCCGCAGGCGGCCCGCAAGTGGTGGACGGGCGAGATCGCCCGTCTGGCGAACGCCCGAGGCGTCGAACCGTCGACCCTCGTGTCCCCGCTGCACGTCAGCGAGCTCATCGCGCTCGTCGAGTCGGGCGATCTGACCGATCGCCTCGCGCGTCAGGTGCTCGAAGGCGTCGTGGCGGGCGAGGGCGCACCCGGGGAGGTCGTCGAGAAGCGCGGGCTCAAGGTCGTCTCCGACGACGGCGCGCTCATCGCGGCGATCGACGAGGCCCTGGCCGGTCAGCCCGACGTCCTCGCGAAGATCCGCGACGGCAAGGTGCAGGCTGCCGGCGCCGTCATCGGCGCGGTGATGAAGGCCATGAAGGGCCAGGCCGACGCGGCCCGCGTGCGCGAGCTGGTGCTCGAGCGCGCTCAGGCCTGACGACCGGCGGCACGAGCATCGCCGTCGACGGGGGAGCCGCCGTGATCGAGCAGGTGCCTGCGCGTCGGCACGAGCGCGACGGCGACCGATGAGCGTGCCCCGGTGGATCCGACCCGCCGCCCCGGTCGGGGTGGCGGTCATGGGTCTCGCCGTCGTCGTGGCCGTCGCGGCGACGTGGCTGCCCCTGCGCGTCGTCGTCATCCGCACGACGGACGGTGCCGGGGCGGCGTTCGCGAGCAGGTCGGACCTCCTCCTGGTCGCCGTCGCGGTCGCCGTCGTGATCCTGATCGCGTATCTGGTCTCGGCCGCCGCGCTCGCCTGGACGCCCGCACGGCACCTGCTCGTGCCCCGCGCCTCCTACTGGAAGCACGAGTCCCGACGCCGTGAGCTGCGCCGTCGACTCGCCAGCCACCTCGCCCGAGGCACGGCGGCCGGGCTCTGGTTCGTCGCCGCGCTGATCGTCGTGGCACTCGTCGGCCAGTCCGGTGGTGCCGTCGCCGCCTGGTGGATCCCGCTCGCGGTGTCCGTCGTCTACGTCGTGGGGATGCTCGTCTGGCTCACCTGGGTGCTCACCGGCGGATTCGCTCCGCCGCGGCGATCGGCGCAGACGGGAACGACGGCCGCGCGGTCGACTCCCGCACGCGCCGCCGGAGGCGCGGCGCAGGGAGCCTCACGCCGGTCACCCCCTCGAGACGGGCCCCCTCGTGACGCTCCGTCCCGAGATGCTTTGGCCCGCGCGGCTCAGCCCCGCGCGGCTCAGGCCCGCGCGGCTCAGCCCCGCGCGGTCGGGGCGAAGGCCGCGTCCCCCGTGGGTCGCACCTCGCCGCGGCCCGGCGAGCGTCGCCGGTCCGACGAGGCCGGGGCGTCGAAGAGCCCGCCTCGCCCCTACCAGCCATCACCGAGACCGCAACCCCGAACCCGACCCGAACCACCGCAGAGAGGTCCATCGCCCCGTGACTGACGACCGATACGGAGACGACGTGCTGAGCGGCGACTGGAAGCGCTCGAAGCGGCCGGTCGCGACGCCGACCGACGCCGTCCGCGATCTGGTCGTCGAGGACTCCGCGAGCGGCTTCACCGGGGCCGTCGTGCGGGTCTCGGCGGGCCTGGTCGAGCTGGAGGACTGGAAGGGCCGCGTGCGGGCGTTCCCGCTGTCGGGATCGTTCCTGATCGACGGCGCGCCCGTGGCGCTGCGGGTGCCGCGGGCGGCGCCGGCCGGCCGGGCACGCACCGCGTCGGGATCGTTCGCCGTCGACGGGGCCCGTGCCCGGGTCGCCCGCGAGAGCCGGATCTTCGTCGAAGGACGTCACGACGCCGAGCTGGTCGAGAAGGTGTGGGGCTCCGATCTGCGGATCGAGGGCGTCGTCGTCGAGTACCTCGAGGGCGTCGACCACCTGGCCGAGGTGCTCGCGGAGTTCCGTCCGTCGCCCACCCGGCGGGTGGGCGTGCTGGTCGACCACCTCGTCGCCGGCTCGAAGGAGAGCCGGATCGCCGACTCCGTCATGGCGGGGCCGTCGGGGGCGGGCGTGCTCGTCGTCGGGCACCCGTTCGTCGACGTCTGGCAGGCGGTCAGACCCGCGCGCGTCGGTCTCGCCGAGTGGCCCGCGGTGCCCCGCTCGATCGAATGGAAGCACGGCATCTGCGACGCGCTCGGCTGGCCGCACGACGACCAGGCCGACATCGCCGCCGCCTGGCAGCGGATCCTCGGGCGGGTGCGGACCTTCGCCGACCTCGAACCCGCTCTGCTCGGCCCCGTCGAGCGACTGATCGACTTCGTCACCGTCGACTGACGGCACCCGGGCCCCGACCCGGTGAATCGCCCGGGGGTACGCGGTTATCACCGCCCGATGCCCGTAGATTCGGGGCATGGCGGAATCGATCGAGGGGCGCGTGCAGAGCGCCGTCGACGCCTGGCTGCGCTGGCTGCCCCGCTGGCGCATCGGCACGGCCCGCGGGCGCACCCGCGTGTGCCGACTCTGCTTCGGGTCGCCCGTCGCCGTCGCCGCCGGTTTCGACCGCGACGTGCCGCACGCCGTCCAGCACGCGCTGCTGAACCGGCTGCGTCACATCGTCGACGACGAGGTCGAGATCTACACGGCCCGCAACCTGCCACTCGTCGACCGGGAGCTGCGTCGCGAGGCCGACGGCGTCGTCGACGTCGGCTACCGCCCCGACGTCGGTCTCGACCCCGAGTTCGAGGGACTCGACGTCGACCCCGAACCCGACCCCGCTCAGCCGTTCCTGTTCACGCTGGCCGGTCTCGCAGAGGAGGACGCGCCTCCTGCCGGGTCCCGCACGGTCGACCCCGTCGAGTACTCCGACGAGGCCAAGGAGGCGCTGCGTCGGGAAGTCGCGCTGGCCGACGACCACGCGCAGTCGGTCGGCACCAGCCTCTGCTTCGCCCTCGTCGCTCAGCGGGAGCGCATCGGCGACGCCGTCGAGCGTCTCGTCGAACCGCAGATCGACGACCTGCTGTCGGAGCTGTCGCAGACGCTCGAGCAGCCCTCCTGAACCCGCCTCCGCTCGAAAGGCAGACATGACCGGCATCTCACGCAGCGGGCGCTCGCGGCGCTCCGCCGGGCTCTGGTGGGTCGCCGCCGTCGATTTGGTGCTCGTCGCCGCGTTCGTCCTCATCGGCCGCAGCAGTCATGCCGAGGCCCTCGACCCTTTGGGCCTCGCGACGACCCTCTGGCCGTTCGTCGTCGGTCTCGCCGTCGGCTGGGCGACGGTGCTCGGCGTGGGCTGGTCGATGCGCGGCCCCAGGGCGGGGCTGGTCGTCTGGGTGGCGACGGTCGTCGTGGGCGTGCTGCTGCGTGTCGCGAGCGGACAGGGCGTGGAGCCGAGCTTCGTCGTCGTCACGGCGATCGTGCTCGGGGTGTTCCTGGTGGGCTGGCGACTGATCGGGCTGCTGGCGACCCGCCGACGAGGCGCCCGCCGACCCGTCTGACCCGCGCAGGGGCCGTCCACAGCCTGACCCGGCATACTCGGGGTGCCGATCCGAGCCCGTCCCGAGCGGGACCCGAACCGACCCAGGGACACATGAACTCCTCAGCCGCGCCGAGCGCACTCCTGACCGCCGCATCCGCCCCCGGGTCGTTGACCGAGAGCGGGGGCATCGTCGGCATCGCGTCGCGCGTGATCGACGCGCTGGGCGAGTGGGGCGTCGGTCTGCTGACCTTCATCGAGACGATCTTCCCGCCGATCCCGAGCGAGCTGATCCTGCCGTTGGCCGGTGCGCTGGCCGGCAGCGGCGACATGAACATCGGACTCCTCGTCGTCGTCACGACGCTCGGAGCGTACGTCGGTGCACTCGTGCTGTACCTCCTCGGTGCGAAGCTCGGTCTCGAACGGAGCATCCGGTGGCTCTCGAAGCTGCCGCTCGTCGACCGCGAGGACTTCGACAAGGCGGCGGGCTGGTTCCACCGTCACGGTCGCTCGGCCGTGTTCTTCGGGCGCTTCATCCCCGGCGTCCGCAGTCTCATCTCGCTGCCGGCCGGCGCCGACCGCATGCCCCTCGCCACGTTCTCCCTCTTCACCATCGTCGGGAGCGGCATCTGGAACACCCTCCTGATCGCCCTCGGCGCGGCCCTCGGAACCCAGTACGAGCTGATCGACGAGTACGCGAAGTACCTCGACTACATCGTCTACGGCGCGATCGCCGGCGTGATCGTCTGGCTCGTGGTGCGGGCGCTGCTGCGGCGCCGACGTCGCGGCGAGTCCGCCGACGCCCACGACACCCGCGAGCCCCGCGATCACCGAGACGTCGACGGCGACGTTCGGGGCTGATCCGCACGCTGCGCACAGGCAGGCGGCGGCAGGCGACCGTACTGTCGTGTCCGGCAGGTGCCTCCGCACCGCACACCACGAACGGAAGGGAACCGCTCCGATGGGATTCCTCGACAGACTCCTCGGCCGCGACGACGACCAGGCCAAGCCCGGCCCCAGGGCGGACACCCGGCCCTACGGCCAGCAGTCGTACGACCAGCACCCCTACGGCCAGCAGTCGTACGAACAGCAGCCCTCCGGCCAGCAGTCGTATGACCAGGCGCCCTCCGGCCAGCAGCCGTACGGGCAGGCGCCCGCGCCCCGGGCGTCCGCACCGCAGGCTGCACGGACCGACGACGAGATCGCCGTCGAGCGCTATCGCTACCTGCTGCGGACGGCCCCGCCCGAGACCATCGAGCAGGTGCACGCCGAGGCCTTCGAGAAGCTCACGCCCGAGCAGCGTCGCCTGGTCTTCGACGAGCTCAGCGCGCAGGCGTCCGAGAGCGAGCGCCCGCGCGGCGACGACCCGGCGTCGCTGGCGCAGGCCGCCACCCGGTCCGAGCTCCGCCAGCCGGGCAGCCTCGAGCGCACGCTCGGCGGCGGCAGCCCCTCTGAGGGGCAGAACGCCCAGGGTCGCCGCGGGCCCGGCATGGGCTCGATGATCGGCGGCTCGCTGCTCGGCACGGTGGCCGGCTTCGTGATCGGCTCGGCGCTGGTCGGTGCGTTCCTGCCCGACGGCGGCGCCACGGCCGACGGCGGCGAGGGCGACCAGGGCGATGGCTCCAACACCGGCTCCGACCCGGGCGACACGGGCACGGAGACCGCGGGCGCGGGCGACGGCGGGGGCGACTTCGGTGGCGGTGGATTCGGCGGGGGCGACTTCGGGGGCGGCGACTTCGGCGGCTTCGACATCTAGCACCGTGCGGCTCTGCGCCATGGTGACGGCCGAGGAGGCGCGACTCACGCGAGTCGCGCCTCCTCGGTCGTGAACGACTACCGTCGGAGACCCGCGAACGCGAGGATGAGTCGAGGAGAAGCATGAGCACCAGCAGGATCGCCGTCGTCACCGGAGGAACCGCCGGACTCGGCCGTGCCACCGTCCGAGAGCTCGCCGCCCGCGGCTGGGACGTCGCGGTGCTCGCCCGCGGTCAGGACGGACTCGACGGGGCCGTCGCCGACGTCGAGGCCGCCGGGCGTCGCGCTCTCGGCATCCCGACGGACGTCGCCGACCGTGCGCAGGTCGAGGCCGCCGCCGATCGCGTCGAATCGGAGCTCGGGCCCATCGACCTCTGGGTGAACGACGCCATGGTCGGGGTGTTCGGCGAGTTCCTGGACACCGACCCCGACGACTTCGAGCGGGCGACGGCCGTCAACTACTTCGGCTTCGTCAACGGAACCCGTGCGGCCCTCTCGCGGATGGTGCCGCGCGACAGCGGTCACGTGATCCAGGTCGGCTCGGCGCTGGCGCACCGAGGCATCCCCCTGCAGGCCGCATACTGCGCCGCGAAGCACGCCGTCCAGGGCTTCACGGAGTCGGTGACCACCGAGCTGCTGCACAACAAGAGCGCGGTCCGCATCTCGACGGTCGACATGCCGGCGCTGAACACCATCCAGTTCAACTGGGTCCGCACGGATCTGCCCGACCACCCGATGCCCGTCGCGCCGATCTTCGAACCCGAGGTCGGCGCCCGGGCCATCGCCGCCGTCGCCGAGAAGCCGCGTCGCCGGTCGTGGATCGGCGAGCCGACGCTGGGCACGGTCATGGGCAATCGCCTCGCCGCGGGGCTGATGGACGTCTTCCTGGCCAAGACCGGCTACTCGGGTCAGCAGGCGCCTCAGAAGAAGGATCCGATGCTGCCCGACAACCTCTACGAGCCCACGGCCGGCGACCACGGGGCGCGAGGCATCTTCAGCGATCAGGCCCATTCGACGAGCCCCCAGGTCTGGTACACCGAGCACCGCGGCATCGGTCGCGGTCTCGCGGTCGCCGCCGCCCTCGGTGCCGGATTCGCGACCGTCCGGGCGGTGTCGGGGCGTCGCCGATGAGCCGGCCCTACGACGCATCGGTCGTCGGGGCGGGTCCCAACGGGCTGGCCGCGGCGGTGGTGCTCGCTCGGGCGGGGCTCAAGGTGCAGCTCGTGGAGCGGGCGTCGACCATCGGCGGCGGCACGCGCACGGCCGAGCTGACCCTGCCCGGCTTCCGCCACGACATCTGCTCCGCCGTGCACCCGATGGCCATGGCGTCGGGGTTCTTCCGGCGGTGGGGGCTCGAGCAGCGCGTCGAGATGATCGTGCCCGAGATCTCGTACGCGCATCCCGTCGACGGAGGCACCGCGGGGGTGGCGTACCGCGACCTCGAGCGGACGGTCGCCGGTCTCGGGGTGGACGGGCCGACCTGGCGCCGCATGTTCGGCCGCCTCGTCGACCTCGAGGACGAGATCTCGCAGTTCACACTGTCGCCCATCCTGCAGGTGCCCAGGCACCCCGGCACGGTGGTCGAGTTCGGCCTGCGCATCCTCGCCCAGGGCGGCCCCTGGTGGGACGCCGGGCTGAAGACGCGCGAGGCGACGGCCCTGCTCGCCGGCGTCATGGCCCACGCCATCCGTCCGATGCCGAGCCTGTCCGCCTCCGCCGCCGGTCTGACCCTCGCCGTGCACGGGCATGGGCGGGGCTGGGCTCTGCCTCGCGGCGGCAGCCAGTCGATCGCCGATGCGCTCGCGGCCGACCTCGTGGCGCACGGCGGGGTGATCGAGACCGACACGGAGATCACCGACCTCGGGCAGCTCGACAGCGACGTCGCACTGCTCGACGTGACGCCCCGGCAGCTGATCTCGATGGCCGGCGCGCGCCTCCCCGACGGCTATCGTCGTCGCCTCGAGCGGTTCCGCTACGGCGGGGGAGCGTCGAAGGTCGACTTCGCGCTCAGCGGCCCGGTGCCCTGGGCGGTCGACGCCCTGCGGGGGTCGCCGACGGTGCACCTCGGCGGCGATCGGGCCGACGTGGCCCGCGCCGAGCACGACGTGGCCAGGGGGCGGCACTCCGACGACCCGTTCGTGCTCGTCGTGCAGCCGAGCGTCGTCGACGACACGCGCGCTCCGAGCGGGCAGCACTCGCTCTGGACGTACGCGCACGTGCCGTCGGGCAGCACCCGCGACATGACCGAGGTCATCACGGCGCAGATCGAGCGCTTCGCCCCGGGCTTCCGCGACGTGGTGCTCGCGTCGCACTCGTACAGCGCCGACGAGCTCGAGGCCCACGATCCGAACTACATCGGCGGCGACATCGCCTCGGGTGCGCCGAGCCTCAAGCAGCTCGTCGTGCGCCCGGTGCTGTCGACCGAGCCGTGGCGGACCCCCGTCGCCGGCGTGTACCTCGCGTCGTCGTCGGTGCCGCCCGGGCCGAGCGTGCACGGGATGGGCGGCGCCTACGCCGCCCGCAGCGCCCTCCGGCACGAGTTCGGCATCACCGACCTGCCCCATCTGGGACCCGACCGGGGGGAGCCGGCATGAGCATCGAGGAGCGATTCATGGACGCATCGCCCGAGGACGTCTTCGCGATCCTGCGCGACGGCTGGTCGTACCCGAGCTGGGTCGTCGGGGCGTCGCGAGTGCGCGATGTGGAGCCCGCGTGGCCGGAGGCCGGCTCGAAGATCAGCCATTCGGTCGGCGTCTGGCCCGCGGTGATCGACGACTCGACGAGCATCGTCGAGTGGGACCCGCCCCGTCGCGTCGTCATGATCGCGCGCGGCTGGCCCCTGGGGGAGGCGCGGGTCGGGTTCGCGGTCAAGCCCATCTCGGGCGGTTCGCACGTGACCATGACGGAGGACGCGGTGTCCGGCCCGGGAACCCTCGTGCCGAGACCGCTGCAGAACGTCATGCTCAAGCACCGCAACCGCGAGACGCTGCAGCGGCTGGCCTGGCTGGCCGAGGGGCGACGGGACGGCAAGGCCGACTAGGTCGGGTCTCGCCGCCCCCGGGTGCCCGGGGCCCCGAGCGCGGGATGCCCCCGGGCCGGAGCTCAGGATGCCCCAGGCGAGGATGCCCGGGGCGCTCGCGGTCAGTGACCGAGCAGCTCGTCGCGCACCTTGCGGCGCAGCACCTTGCCGATCAGCGAGGTCGGCAGGGCGTCGACGACGACGATGCGTCGCGGCACCTTGTAGGGCGTGAGGTGCTTGCGGGCGAAGGCACGCAGCTCGGCGACGTCGACCTCGGCACCGGGGGAGACGACGATCGCCGCGGCGACCTGCTCGCCGCCGGGGCTCGGCATGCCGACCACGGCCGCGTCGACGACGCCTTCGAAGCGCGTCAGGACCTCTTCGACCTCGGAGGGCGCGACGTTGAACCCACCGGTGATGATGAGCTCCTTGATGCGGTCGACGACGCGCACGAAGCCGTCGTCGTCGACGGTGACGATGTCTCCGGTGCGGAACCAGTCGCCGTCGACGAAGACCTCGCTCGTGGCCTGCGGCTTGCGGTAGTAGCCGGTGAACACCTGGGGGCCGCGCACGATCAGCTCGCCTGACTCGCCCGGGGCGACGTCGACCGTCGGCTGGTCGGGGTCGACGACCCGCACCTCCGTGCTCGGCAGCGGGAGCCCCACGGTGCCGGCGCGGCGGGTCGGCCCGACGGGATTGGCCATGAGCACGGGCGAGCACTCGGAGAGCCCGTAGCCCTCGACCAGCCAGCCGCCGGACTCGGCCTCCCACGGCTCGACGACCTCCGCGGACAGGGGCATGGCGCCCGAGATCGCGACCTCGACGCCACGCAGCGAGACGCCGGCGTCGTCGGCCGCCTTGCGGAGGCGCGTGTAGATCGGCGGGACGGCCGGCAGGAAGGTCGGCGGTCGCTTCTTCATGACCTTGAGGACGAGCGCCGGGTCGAAGGCGGGGAACAGCACGAGGCGCGCCCCCATGCTCATCGCGAAGGTCAGGCAGAGCGTCAGGCCGTAGGCGTGGAACATCGGCAGGACGGCGTAGACGGTGCACGCGCCCTGCTCGATGGTCGGCACCCAGGCCCGTGACTGCGCCGCGTTCGAGAGCAGGTTGCGGTGCGTCAGCTGCGCGCCCTTCGGCGTGCCGGTCGTGCCGCTCGTGTACTGGATGACCGCGAGGTCGTCGGTCTCGGGGCGGGGGTGCTTGGAGCGGATCGGGCGCGAGCCGACGACGTCCTCCCACGGGGTCGTGCCACGGACCGGCGCGAAGAGGCGCTCGCGGGACTCGCGTGCCTTGGCGATCGGCAGACGGAGGGCCAGCCGGGTGCCGAACGGCATCGCCTTCGTCACGTCGACCGAGACGACGTGGTCGACCGCGACGTCGTCGGGGAACGCCTGGATCGTGTCGACGACCTTGTTCCAGGCGATGGCGATCTTGGCGCCGTGGTCTTCGAACTGGTGACGCAGCTCGCGCGGCGTGTAGAGCGGGTTGTGCTCGACGACCACGGCGCCGAGACGCAGGACGGCGTAGAACGCGACGACGTGCTGCGGGCCGTTCGGCAGCACGAGGGCCACGGTGTCGCCGTGGCCCACTCCGAGCTTCCGCAGGCCCTCGGCCGCACGCGCGATCTGCTCGACGAGCTCGGTGTACGAGGTCGTGGCCCCGAAGTACTCGAGCGCCACCGCCTTCGGGTAGCGCTTCGCGCTGCCGTCCACCAGGTCGAGGAGAGAGCCCGTGACGGGCTCGATCTCGTGCGGGACGCCGGGGGCGTACGAGTCAAGCCAGGGACGCGGGGTCTCGATGGTCACCCTCTCACTCTAGGGCGAACGAGGCCGTTCGATCGTGCGCGTCGTGCAGCGACGCGGGGAAGGGGCACCTGGACGCCGTCCAGACGGGCGGGCGTTGGATCGGGGGGACCCGCACCCCGACGAGAGGAACACCGTGAGCAAGGTCTGGTTCATCACCGGAGCATCCAAGGGCTTCGGCCGCGAGTGGGCCGAGGCCGCACTCGAACGAGGCGATCGCGTCGCCGGCACCGCGCGGAACCTCGACGACGTCGCCGGTCTCGTCGAGCAGTACGGCGACGCCTTCCTGCCGCTTCAGCTCGACGTCACCGACCGCGCGGCCGACATCGCCGCCGTGCAGGAGGCCGCCGAGACGTTCGGTCGTCTCGACGTCGTCGTGAACAACGCCGGCTACGGCCACTTCGGCATGGTCGAGGAGATCAGCGAGACCGAGGCCAGGGGGCAGCTCGAGACGAATCTGTTCGGCGCCCTGTGGGTGACGCAGGCTGCTCTGCCGATCATGCGCGAGCAGGGGTCGGGCCACATCGTGCAGGTGTCCAGCATCGGCGGCATCAGCGCGTTCCCGACGGTCGGCATCTACCACGCGTCGAAGTGGGCGCTCGAGGGCATCAGCCAGTCGCTGGCGCAGGAGGTGGCGGGCTTCGGCATCCACGTCACCCTGGTCGAGCCCGGCGGGTTCAGCACCGACTGGTCGGGCCCGTCCGCGTCGCGCAGCGACGAGCTCGAGGAGTACGCCGAGGTGCGCGAGGCCGCCTCGAAGCGCCCGTCGGCCGCCGACCCGGGCGACCCGAAGGCCACCCGCGGCGCGATCCTCAAAGTCGTCGACGCCGAGCAGCCGCCCCTCCGCATCTTCTTCGGCAAGGCGCCGCTCGGCATCGCCACCAAGGACTACGAGTCGCGTCTCGCGACGTGGAACGAGTGGCAGTCCGTCTCGGTCGAGGCGCACGGCGGCTGACCCTCCGTCGCCGACGCCCGCCGCGCCTCCTGCGTCTCTCGAGAGCTGCGGGAGGCGCGGTGTGGGTCGGCGCGGATCGTCGAGGCGCCTCCGCCTCGGGTCACCGATCTTTGAACCATCGAACGAGATCGCGTCTCCTGATGGAGAGAGTCGTGAGCGCTGCGGCGAGGATGGCGCTGGTCGCTCCCGCAATGGGTGCGGCGACGAGGAGGCGCGCGGGAGCATCGATTAGCGAGCCGGGCCCCGACAGCAGTGGAGCGGCGGCGATCCCCACGGCGATGAGGGCGCCGCAGACCGCCCAGGCGGAGGTCTCGACGACGATGACGGCCAGTTGCGCCGACCGACTCTGGCCGGCCTGAAGGGCTCCGCTGAGTTCGAGTCGGCGTCGACGCACGGAGGCGACGCCGAGCAGTGCCGCGAGCGAGGCGGACATCGCCGGTGCCCATCGCGTCAGCCGTTCGCGGTGGGCGGCGACCGAAGGGGAGATGGATCCGAGGGTGGCGTTGAGCTGCCCCATCGACAGAGAGGATGCGCTGCCGGCCGTCGACGAAGCCGTCGATCGCAACAGGTCGTCGGTCGTCTCGCTCTGAGGCCACGCTCGTGCCCAGCATTCGTCGAAGGGCTCGGCGGAATCTCCTGGCAGCAGCACGGCGGACGACAGGCGGCTGTCGCGACCGTCGTCGGGGTGCCTGAAGACTCCGGCTATGTGCAGGGGCCCGTCGGCCGTCCTGAGGTCGTGGCCCGCTGCGGCTCCGAGGCGTTCGGCGAGGCCGGGCGCCAGCCAGGCGCCGGCCCGCCCGTCGGAGTCGGCGACGAGGGCGGCGAGACCTGGAGTGATCTCGAAGGTCGTGAGACTCGAACCGGGCAGGGAATCGAGCGTCACCGCCGGGCCGGGACGGAGGGCGCCGGCGGCCAGGATGTCGCCGTGGCCTGTCAGCGCGTCGCACGCCGTGCCGTCGACTCCGCCCTCGAGTGCTGCGGTGCGGGTTGCGGCCCCCGAGGCGACGAAGCCGACGGCGTCGCGTGTCAGCGCGGAGACCGCGGCGAGGTCGGCGGCCCCGGCGAGCCCCGAGGTGAGGGCGAGCAGAGCGGCGAGGGTGCCGAGACGCGTCGTACCGGTCGCGATGTAGCGGCGTGCTTCGCTGAGGACGCTCGAGAGTCTCACGACGCCGACTCGTGAGGACCGAGGTCGATCACCCGATGGCAGGCATCGCGGGTCTGCGGGTCGTGGGTGGCCACGACGACGACCGCTCCGCCGTCGGCGGCCGCACGGAGACGTTCATTGACGGTGGCGGCGGAACGCCGGTCGAGCTGAGCGGTCGGCTCGTCGACGAGCAGCAGATCGGGTCGCATGGCCACGGCGCGGGCGAGCATGAGTCGTTGGGCCTCGCCGCCGGAGAGTTGCGCGAAGGGACGGTCGGCGAGAGGGAGGAGTCCGAAGCGGTCGAGGGTGTCGCGGGCGGTGGGTTCGACGTCTCGACGACGCGAGCCATCGGCGAGCAGGGGCAAGACGACGTGGTCGAGGGTGGTGCGGCCGGGGACGCCCCAGGGATTCTGGAAGACCCAGCCTGTGCGGGTGACGCCGCTGAGATCGACCGTGCCTGCGGTCGGTGCGAGCGTGCCGGCGAGAACCGAGAGCAGCGAGGATTTACCGCAACCCGACGGGCCGCAGACGGCGACGACCTCGCCGGCCTCGAGCCTGAAGCTGAGACCGTGGAACAGCACGGGGCCGCGACCGTGTCGGAGTGTCATGTCGCGGGCGACCACGGCGAGCGTGGTCGAGCACTCATCCGCAGGATGCTCGACGGTCGTCGGCACGGAGACTCACCTCCCTCGGAGGCTCGATTCCGTCGGCGAGGCGGACCAGCGACGAGCCGAGGGTCGAGCCGACGACGGTGACGGGGATCGACTCGCCTGGCATCGCGAGGCACCCGGCGCCGGGGGTGTCGCCGGTCGCGACGGCGGCGGCGGGAACCTGAAGGACGGGGACGGGGTCGCGAAGGCGCAGCGTGGCAGGGATCGCGTCTTCGGCGGCGGCCACGAGTTCGTCGAACCCGTCGGCGGTCTCGAGTGCGGCGAGGAAGGCCGGGTCGGTGCTGCCCGAGTCGTCCGTCATCGGTCCTGTCGCGCCGAGGAGCTCGAGGTCACGGTCGCCGGGCGCGAGGTCTTCGGGGCGTGACGACAGTCGCACGGCTGTGACCGACGCAGGTGCCGATGCAAGTTCGTCACCGGCTTGCAGAGTCGTACCGAGTCGAGTGCAACTGCTCACGGGGGTGGTCACCCGGGGGATTCGGACGACTCCGTCGAGGGGCAGGACGAGCGGGGACTCGGGTCGTGCGATGTCGACGGCGGCGAGCAGTGAGGCTATCGCCCGGGCTGTGGCTGGTCCGAGGTTGCCGTCGCTGCGCGCCGGATGGCCGAGCCGTGTCAGTTCGTCCTGCAGGGCTCGGACGTCCGCCCCTCGATCGCCGAGGTCGAGGTCGCGGTAGAGCGGGACGTCGGTGCTGAGCCCGAGCAGTGGTCTCTCGTCGACATGGGCGATGACCGTGCCCGACACGAGGACGCCATTCGCGGTGCAGGACTGTCGTGTGAGGACGCCGCCGAGGGGTGTCGAGACGGCGACCGGATCGCCGGAGTCGAACGTGGCCTGGACGTTACGGCTGTCGTCGAACGTGCTGGGCGTGGCCGGGGCCGTCTCGGCCGGTCGCGCGGTCGCGAGCACCGACGGCGGGTCGACGGGTGTGAGCGCCACCGCCAGTCCGGCCCCCGAGGCGACGAGAGCCAGCCCGCACACCGTCGCGACGACGATCGCGGCGCCTCTCATCGGCTGTCCTCACCGCCCCCGACGGCGAACCCGACCCGGGTGAAGCAGTCTTGAGCCTCCGGGGTGTCGACGTCGAAGGGGAAGGGTTCGTCGCTCTCGAGGTCCTCCTGGAGCTGCTGCTCTGTGTAAGCGTCGTCTGTCACGCCCAGATCGGCGAGGCACCGGATGGCCACGGTGAGTGGGTCGACGAGTAGATCGGGGTTGCTCTGCTGGATCATGAAGAGCGACTCGATGGGCGCGAGCTGCGCCGAGCAGTCCGTGCCCGCCGCCATGTACTGCTCGACGTCCTCCTGCGACCGGAGATCGTCGGGGGGAGCGATCTGGATCGTCCCGTTCTTGTTGCGCTTGTGCTCTCTGTCGACGTAACCGATGTCTGCCATGCACCGCTTGTACAGATCGAATGCGGCGTCGTAGTCGGCCTGGGGGATGCTGCCCGTCGAGACAGCCCTCTCGAGTACGTCGACCACGAAGGGGTCCTCCTCTTTGTCGAGTTCTCGTTGGAACACCTCGACGAGGCTGCCTGCCATGACCTCGTCGTCTCTCCCGTCGTCGTAGGTGCTCGACGTCGTCGTCGAGCAGCCGGTGGCCAGGACGACGGTGGCGATGCTCATCGCCAGAGCGTGCTTCTTGGACATGGAACCTCCCTATTCGAACGGCGATGCGACGACGGGGCGGACTCGCGGGCCCGCCCCGTCGGTCGGACTCAGCGGAACTGGTAGTAAGCGTTGCCGGAGCTCAGCCCGCAGCTGGCCTTGGCCCAGGTGCTGGACGAAGCCCAGTTCGACAGGAACTGAGCGCAGCCGTGCTGGGCGAACGAGCGGCCCTGGGTTCCACCGGACGTCTTCGTGGATGCACTGGCTTGGACTAGCGAGACCGACGCTGTGCCCGAGCCGGCGGCATGTGCCGGGACGCTCGTGGCGATGGCCCCGCCGAAGGCGAGACTGGCGGCGAGGACGGCGGTGCCGACTGACCGGCGGCGTGTTTTCATCATGGAATCTCCTTCGATTCGTGTCGATCCGATGAGCGACATGATAGATGCTTGCCGTTATTCATATCGATGTCAAGGGGTGGCTTCGGACTCGTCGGACGACCTGCGCGGACCGTCCAGGTCGCGAGGCGCATGATCGAGGCATGCCCGCTCTGACCGAACCGCTCCGCGCCCGTCTGCAGTACACCTTCAACGGGCAGTACACCGGCACGCCGCAGTGGATCACCGACCTGGAGAAGGGCGCCGACGAGGGGTTCTTCCTGCCCGGCTCCGCCGTCTGGGCGGTGCACGGCGCCATGTCGACCATCGCCGCCGGAGTGCGCGCGCTGCTCGTCCAGGCGCTGCACCCCGGGGCGCTCGCCGGGGTGCACGACCACTCGCGGTTCCGAGAGGACCCGCTGGGTCGATTGGCCGGGACGATCCGCTGGATCTACACCGTCACCTACGGCAGCCAGGAGGCCGCGACCCAGGCCTCGAACTGGGTCTCGCGACTGCACACCAAGGTCGTGGGCAGCTACGAGGACCGCCACGGCGTCAGCCACGACTACGCCGCGAACGACCCGGAGCTGCTCAGCTGGGTGCACATGGCCTTCGCCGACTCGTTCCTCGCCGCGTACCGGCAGTGGGGCGCGACGCTGATCCCCGGTGGTCCCGACGCGTACGTGCGCGAGTGGGCCGTCGCCGGCGAGCTGATGGGCGTGCCGAACCCGCCGCGCACCGCCGCCGAGATGCAGCAGCAGCTGTTGGACTTCGACCGCCGCGGCATACTCGAGCGGACGGCCCGCACCGACGACGTCGTGCGGTTCATCAGGCGCCCGCCGCTCTTCCCCGTGCTGAAGGCCGGCTACCCGCTGCTGTTCAACGGCGCGGTCAGCACCCTGCAGCCCCGGTTCCGCGAGCTGCTCGACCTCAGGCCGCCGCACCTCGGCCAAATCGCCCTGCCGGCCGCGGGCCCCGCGCAGGTCATGCTGAACGGGATCGGCGCCGTGCTCGGACCGCGCCCGGTCGCGGAGGGGCACGCGCTGGCGCGACTCGAACGACTCGGGTGGGCATCGGCCTGACACCAGCAGGCGACTGAGAGGATGTCGTCGTGACCGACACCGCGCCTCCTCGTCCCCATCGGCCGTTCCGCCTCCTGCGCGACGTCGTCGTGATCGTGCTGATCGCCCTGCTCGTCTCGTGGGGCGTCCGCACGTATCTGGTGCGGTCGTTCTACATCCCGTCCGCGTCGATGGAGAACACGCTGATGATCGGCGACCGGCTGGTCGTCAACGTGCTCGCCTCGAACGCGATGCCGCTGCACCACGGCGACATCGTCGTCTTCGAGGATCCGGGCGGCTGGCTGCCGGGGGAGCCGGGTCAGGACCTCGTCAAGCGCGTCATCGGTCTGCCGGGCGACACCGTCTCGTGCTGCGACGCCGAGGGGCGCGTGCTCGTCAACGGCGAGCCGATCGACGAGCCCTACATCACGGTGCCCTCGGGCGACCCGGCGTCGCTGACGCCCTTCGACGTCACCGTGCCCGAGGGGGCGCTGTGGGTCCTCGGCGACAACCGCGAGGACTCCGCCGACTCGCGGGCGCACCAGAGCGGGCCCTACGCGGGGTTCGTCCCGGAGGAGAACGTCGTCGGCCGGGCCTTCGTGGTGTTCTGGCCGTTCGACCGGGCCCGCTGGCTCTAGTCGTGCCGGGACGTCCCGTCTAGCCCGCGGCGATGAGTGTGTCGCGGACCTGCCGACGCAGCACCTTGCCGATCAGCGACTTGGGCAGCTCGTCGACCACGACGACCCGGCGCGGCACCTTGTAGGCGGCCAGACGCCCGCGGCAGTGATCGCGCACGGCGGCCTCGTCGAGGGTCGCGCCCGCGGCCAGGACCACGGCCGCGACGACGTCCTCGCCGCCCTCGGCGCGCGGGACCCCCACCACGGCGGCCTCGGCGATGCCGTCGGCACCGAGCACGGCCTCCTCCACCTCGGACGGGGCGACGTTGAAGCCGCCCGTGACGATGAGCTCCTTGATGCGGTCGACGATGGTCACGTAGCCGTCGGCGCTCATGCTGACGATGTCGCCGGTGCGGAACCAGCCGCCCTCGAGGAACGCCTCGGCGGTCTCGTCGGGCCGGTTCCAGTAGCCGCGGAACACCTGCGGACCACGCAGCAGCAGCTCGCCCGCTGCCCCGGGAGGCACGGGTCGGGTCGGATCGGGGGAGTCCCGGTCGACGACGATCGCCTCCGTCGACGGGAACGGCACCCCGACGGTGCCGACGCGGCGGGTCGGGCCGATGGGGTTTCCGAGCGCGACGGGCGAGGTCTCGGTGAGACCGAAGCCCTCGACGAGCATGCCGCCCGTCACCCCCTCCCAGGCGGTCACGACGGAGGTCGGCAGATTCATGGCACCCGAGATGGCGAAGCGGGCCGACGACAGGTCGACGCGCTTCTCGCGGGCGCCGTCGGCGAGTCGCTGATAGATCGGCGGCACCGCCGGCAGGAATGTCGGCGGGTGCTTCTTCGCCGCCTTGAGCACGAGGTCGACGTCGAACTTCGGGAACAGCACCAGCCGCGCGCCGAGACTCATCGCGAAGGTGAGGCACAGCGTCAGCCCGTAGGCGTGGAAGAACGGCAGCACGCCGTAGACCGTCTCGGCGCCCTCGACCAGCCCCGGCACCCACGCGCGCCCCTGCTCGGCGTTGCTGCGGAGGTTGCGGTGCGTAAGGATCGCGCCCTTCGGCGACCCGGTCGTGCCGCTCGTGTACTGCAGCAGGGCGACGTCGTCGACCTCGGGCCGGGGGTGCTTCTTCTTGATCGGGCGGTTCGACAGCAGGTCGTCGAACGTCGAGTCGCCCGTCGCGCCGTCCGTCAGCGCCGCCCGCGACGACCTGGCGGCGGGCACCGGCAGCTTGAGCGCCAAACGGGTGCCGAGCGGCATGCCCTTGGTCACGTCGACCGACACGATGGTCGTCAGGCCGAGGTCGGAGGGCAGGGCGCGGAGGCGGTCGACCAGCTTGTCCCATGCGACCGCCACGGTCGCGCCGTGGTCCTCGAAGAGGTGGCGCAGCTCGCGGTCGGTGTAGAGCGGGTTGTGTTCGACGACGACGGCGCCGAGGCGCAGCACGGCGTAGAACGCGACCACGTGCTGCGGGCTGTTGGGGACGATCAGGGCGACGCGGTCTCCTCGACGCACGCCGAGCCTCCTGAGCCCCTCGGCCGCGCGCGCGATCTGGTCGCCCAGATCGCGGTACGACGTCTCGCGCCCGAAGAACTCGAGGGCCGGACGCGTGCGGTGCGCGGCCACGGCGTCGTCGATCAGGTCGACGAGGCTGCCCGTGACGGGCTCGATGTCGGCGGGGACGTCAGGAGCGTAGCTGTGCAGCCACGGGCGGTCGATCGGATCGGTCATGCCCCGAGCTTGCCAGGGTCGGGTGATGAACCCCCGGGAGGCGCGGCTGCGTCGGGCGTGTCAGCGGGCGTCGCGGCCCGTCAACGCGAGCAGGCGGATGCGGAGCGGGGCGTCGTCGCCGACCGGCACGGGCGACGCGAACAGCCCCGAGGCCTCGAGAGCGTCCTTCTGCGGCTCGAAGACGCCCCAGACGGCCTCGACCAGGGCGTCGTCCAGCTCTTCGTCGGCGCCGACCGCACGAGCGAGATCCCAGCTGTGGATGGTGACGTCGGCGACCTGCTCGGCCAGGTACTCGTGCACGGGGACGACGTCGGCGCTCAGTCGCACCTCGGCGTGCGGATCGGCGTCGCGCCAGGCCGCCGTCGCGGCGCTCGACCAGCGGTGCCAGGCCTCGACGAGGTCGTCGCCGAGCGGCTCGATGGAGTTCTCGGCCTCGGCGGGGTCGCCGCCCTCGAGCAGGAGGGGCACCCACTGCTGCTCGCGGGTCACGTGCCGGACGAGGTCGCGGACCTTCCACTCGGTGTCGGGTGTGGGGGCGTCCCAGTCGGCCACGGCCTCGACCCGGCGGGCGAACTCGTCGTGCGCGGTCTTCTGCAGGGTGATCCAGTCGACGGTCATGGGAGTCCTCTCGGGTGGTGCGGGGCTGACTGCCAGGGCCAACCGTACGGGGCCGCGCATTGTTCCGCGGGCCGGTGCGGCGGGTTCCCGTCATCGGGGGCGGGTCAGCGCTGACCAGCCC